>JBBQYH010000037.1:0-15668 GCA_038208855.1 Burkholderiales bacterium | reverse complement strand
TCACCGGTTTCGGCCGCGCAGGGTTATGATGCCGTGCTTATCTTTGCTGAGGCTGTAAAACAAGCCAACAGCACCGACACACACAAGATCAAGGATGCTCTGGAAGACTTGAAAACACCCGTCAAAGGCGTGATCAATACCTGGAATCATCCGTTCAGCAAGTGGGATCCGGCCAATGTAGAAACGCATGAAGCCTTCCGTCGTGCCGATACCGTGATGGGTATGGTGAAAGACGGTCAGGTGGTTTATGCCAGTCAGGCTGACCGCAAGAACATGATCAAAAAGACAGGCAAATAAAACTGTTGTATCGTGGCGGTGTCTATCCGCCACTCTTCATATAGCCACAATCATGAATTCAACAATTATTGCGCAAATGGTCGTAAGCGGTGCCCTGATGGGACTGGTTTATGCACTGATTGCTTACGGATTTCAGCTCACCTTCGCCACCAGCAAAAGTATCAACTTTGGTCAGGGCGAACTGGTGATGCTGTCCGCTTTTTTCAGCCTCAGTCTGTTGGACTGGGGCGTGCCCTACTGGCTGATGGTGCCGGGAGGGTTGTTGTTTGGTGTGGCGCTGGGGCTGGTGGTCGAGCGCGCCTGTGTGCGCCTGTCGCTGGAACAAAAGAACGAGGGCTGGATCCTCCTCAGCATAATTTTCGGTCTGCTGGGATTTTCGGTTGCGGAAAATATCTGGGGACGCGATGACCGCCCTTTCCCCACGCCGATTTCCACCGAGCCCATGCAATTTTTTGGTGTCCGCATTACACCGCTGGAAATTTCCGTGGCGATAGGTGTGCTTGCGGTGATGGGTCTGATTGAATTGTTCAAACGCAAAACCCTGCTCGGCAAAGCCTTCGAAGCGGTCTCGGCAGATCGCGATGCCGCCGAATTGATGGGCATCTCCGCAACACATACCATCATGCTTTCCTATGGCTTGTCCGGGATGGTGGCGGCCATGGCGGGCATACTCATTTCACCCATCACCACTGTCGGTCCAACCATGGCCTCCGCCTTGATCCTGAAAGCATTTGCGGTAGCCGTGGTGGCAGGTCTTGATTCCGGTTTTGGCGTGGTGCTGGTGGGTATTTTTCTGGGTGCACTGGAAAGCCTGACCAGCTTCTATCTGGGCAGCGGCTGGCGTGAAGCGCCGGGACTGATACTGCTGATTTTGGCACTGGCAGTGCGCCCCAACGGTGTATTCGGCAAAGCCAGTATACGCAAAGTTTAATTTAACCACTTGATTTTATTTAAAATTTTATTACATCCAACTTGACCAAAACTGATTTTATCAAGCACATATGTTGAAACGTCTCTTGTTCATACGCGGCGCGGAATTGTTAGCACTTGCAATCCTCGCCACTATTCCCCTCACGGTAGATAATTCCTACGCACTGGGTTTGCTCACTCTGCTGGCGATCTACGGCATCCTGCTGATCGGTCTGGATGTAACGGTGGGTTACCTGGGGCAGATCAATCTGGCCCATGCTGCCTTCCTCGGACTTGGCGCTTATGCAGCCGGATTGAGTGTCTCTCTGCTCGGTTTCGGCATGTTGGCAGCGTTGGCTGTCAGCATGATTATCGGTTTGATTCTCGGCGGTCTGCTGGCTTTTCCGGCATTACGTCTTGAAGGACCGCAGTTCGCACTCGCCACGCTGAGCTTCTCTGCACTCAGTGTCATTGTGCTGAATGAATGGGAGAGTTTAACCCAGGGCGCACAGGGACTCTCCATTGACCGTCCGCATTTTCTTGGCATGTCGCTGGATGCACAGGGATTTTACTGGCTGTGTTTGTTGATGCTGATCCTGGTATGGATAGCGATGCGCAATTTGCTTTCGTCGCAATGGGGACGCGCTTTTGAAGCCTTGCGCGACAGCCCGATTGCGACCGATGCGATGGGCGTTGGCACTTATCGCCACAAGGTGGCGGGCTTTGCTTTCGGCTCGTCGCTGGGTGGTTTGGCGGGTGGTTTGTATGCCTTCAATTTCCAGTATCTGCAACCGCAGGGGTTTACTTATGACCTGATGGTGATCCTGTTGCTGGGCGTTGTGCTGGGCGGACGCAAAAGCCTGTGGGGGGCCTTCTTTGGCGCGACCTTGATCGTGTTGTTACCCAACCTGTTATCCAACTGGATGCTGTTTGAAATTATTTCAGCGCTCGGTTTTGCCGCCGCACTCGCCGCCGCTATTGTTGGCTGGAAGAAAAATTCAAAGGTAACTTTTCAGGCAGCCGCACCGGTGATTGCGATGGGCATTCTAGTGGTGGGCGGCTTTATGGTGGAAAATACCGAGAGCTGGCGCAAGGCTATTTTTGCGTTGATGCTGTTTGCGGTGGTAGTGGGTTTGCCCGACGGCATCATGGGCTTTGCAGCGCGCTATCTGACGCGTTTGTTCAATATCGATCCGCCTGCATTGCCTAAAGCCTCAGCACTGGATGCTGTATTGCCGTTGCAGTTTCCGAATGAGAAACCCCTGCTGATACTGAAAAATCTGAAACGTTATTTTGGTGGCGTCAAGGCCGTTGATGATTTATCCATGAGCGTACTCAGCGGACAGATACACGGCTTGATAGGCCCTAACGGTTCAGGCAAAAGTACCGCGGTGAATGTCATCTCCGGTTTATATGCGCCGACTTCGGGCGATATTCTGCTGCAAGGAAAATCACTGCCACAGGGCAGTTTATTCAAAGTGGCGCGCACCGGCGTGGCGCGCACCTTCCAGAATCTGCAACTATTTGCCGAACTGTCTGCACTGGAAAACGTGATGCTGGCTTTGAAAGGCGTGTACCGCACCCCGCTACCGCTGGTGCTGCTCGGTTTCGCACGCGCCGAAGAAAAACGCGCGCAGGCCAATGCATTGGCCTTGCTCGAACTGGTTGGCCTGCAAGACCAGGCACGCGTACATGCCAAAGATCTCACCTATGGTTCGCAACGTTTTCTGGAAATTGCGCGTGCGCTTGCGCGCAAGCCGAAGTTGCTGATACTGGACGAACCAGCCGCCGGCCTTGCGCATCCCGATGTCAACCATCTGGTGCAGATTATCAACCGTGTCAATCAGCGCGGTATGACCATCATCCTGATAGAACATCACATGGATGTGGTGAGCTCACTGTGTCATAGGGTCACCGTACTCGATGGCGGCCATAAAATAGCCGAAGGCACGGCGGAAGAAATCAAACGCGATCCCCTGGTGATCAAAGCCTACCTCGGCATCGCGGATGACAGCCCTGCCTCAGCAGCAACGGCTTGATGAAAGGAAAAGACAACCATGTTAATTGTTGATGATATACACGCCGGCTACGGCAGTAGTGAAGTGTTGCAGGGCACGTCACTTGAGGTACAACAAGGTAAAGTCGTGGCGCTGATCGGTGCCAATGGCGCCGGCAAAACCACGACGATGCGCGCCATTTCAGGCATGCTCACTCCTACGCACGGACGCGTGCTGCTCAATGGCAAGCCGGTACAGGGTTACGCCACCTCGCGCATTGCCAGACTGGGCCTGGCGCACTCGCCTGAAGGGCGCAAGGTTTTCGGCCCGCTATCGGTTGAAGACAATCTGCTGCTCGGCGCCTTCAATCACTTGCCGATGTTTTTCGGCTTCCGCAGCATGGCTGCCACTGAACTGGAAAAGGTCTATGAGTTGTTTCCGCGTCTGCGCGAACGGCGTGAACAGAGTGCCGGCACCCTGTCCGGTGGCGAACAACAGATGCTGGCGATTGGCCGCGCACTGATGGCCAAACCCAAGGTAATCCTGCTGGATGAACCCTCAATGGGTCTTGCACCGGTTATTGTGCAGGAAGTATTCAGAATTATCCGCCGCCTGAAGGAAGCCGGCACCACCCTGCTGCTGGTTGAACAGTTTGCCAAGAGTGCGCTGGAAGTGGCCGACTATGCCTATGTGATGGAACACGGTCGCATAGCCGTGGCAGGCACACCCGCCGAACTGCACAAGGACGAACGCGTGCTGGCTGCCTATTTGGGTTAAGGCTTACCGCGCCTGATTTTATTTTTTCGCTGAGGAATTTTATGGCGCCGGATTGCTGAAACGCAGATGTATATCTTCTATGGCTTTAAGCTGCTCGGCGTTCAATTGCTTATCGCTCAGATTTTCTTTTAATTGCACCATGCTCGTGGCACCGATAATGGTACTGGCCACAAACGGACGGCTGCGCAAAAAAGCCAACGCCAGTTGTGCCGGCGTTATGCCAGATTGCTCTGCCAACGTGGCATATGCCGCTACCGCGGGTGCCACATTGGGCTTGGCATAGCGCAGGCCGAAATTCTTGAATAGTGTCATACGCCCGGATGCGTCAGGATTCTTCACATATTTTCCGGATAGCAGCCCAAAGGCCAGTGGACTGTAAGCGAGCAGGCTGACCTGCTCGCGTTGACACATTTCATGCATGCCGGTTTCAAAAGTACGGTTGATCAGGTTATACGGATTCTGGATGGAAACAATACGCTGCAAGCCCATTCTTTCTGACACCTTTAGAAACTCGGCCACGCCCCACGGCGTTTCATTGCTTACGCCTATGTGTCTTACCTTGCCGCTGCTGACCAGTTCAGACAATACACTTAACTGCTCTTCAACCGACGTGGCCGCATATTCGAGGTCGGGTTCGTATTTGCTTTTGCCAAACATCGGCACATTACGCGCGGGCCAGTGTATCTGGTACAAATCGATATAATCAGTCTGCAATCGCAGCAGGCTGGCATCGATGGCAGCCATGATGTTGGCACGATCTATCGACTGCGGGCCGTTCCTGATCCAGTCGAAACCCCTGGATGGACCCGTCACCTTGGTGGCCAGAATTATCTTGTCACGCACCTGCTTGTGCAGCCACTTGCCTACATATTCCTCTGTGCGTCCCTGCGTCTCAGCTTTGCCGGGCACCGGATACATTTCTGCGCTATCCACAAAATTTACACCCTGTGCCAGCGCATGATCCAGCTGTGCGCCCGCTTCTTCCAGCGTATTCTGCTGTCCGAAAGTCATCGTGCCCAGGGCAATTTCCGATACCTGCAATTCGCTCTTGCCCAGACGGTTATATTTCATAAGATGCTGTCCTTAAAATATTTATCTCGCACTTACCCTCATGGCACTCGGTTAAGCACATGCTTTACTAAAATAGCAAACTGCAAACCCCCTCTAGCTCCCCCTTGACAGGGGGAGAACCGTGCTCCTCCCCTGTCAAGGGGAGAGCGTAGCGAAGGGTCAACTGGGAGGGGTTTGTAGTACAACCTGAGTTATAACTTCCACCCAGTCTGCTCTTTAATATGAAGGTGTTTGTTCTGTATATCACTTAACCGAGTGCCATGACGCACTTACCCGAACGGTTACTCTGGCTGACGTAGCCGCATCCAAGTCATGTTTGCCGGGCGCAGCGAGATTCTGATTTATAAATGGAAATCATGATAATTGATTATATAAATATTATTAAATATAATCAAATAGTTATATATCAATGCTTGAGATCACTGGCGGGCAGTACTGGCGACTCGACAAACATCAATTCAGCATCGACCTTGTCAAACTCGTAACGCTGGTTGCAAAACTCGCAAAACACTTCAAGGTTGCCGCGCTCCGCCAGGATGCTTTCCACCTCCTCGCGTCCCAGCATTTTGAACATATTGGTCACACTGTCGCGCGAACAGGAACAGTGGAATGATACGGCTTGTGCGTCGAACAAACGAATATCATCCTCATGATACAGCCTGTGCAACAGCTGGCGGGCGGGCAGTTGCTGCAATTCCTCCGCTTGCATGGTATCTGCCAGTATCAACGCACGCTGCCAGGCATCGGCATGCGATTCTTCCAGCTCCGCTTCGCTTATTTGCCCTGGCAGTTTTTGTAACAACATACCCGAGGCTCTGTCGCCATTGGCAACCAGCCACAAACGCGACTCCAGCTGCTCCGACTGGCTCATATAGTTTTGCAGTATCTCGGCCACGGTTTCGCCTTGCAAATCGACTATGCCCTGGTAAGTTTGCCCACCATCCTTGGGATCCAGGGTTATCACAAAGCGGCCATCTCCTATCAATTCCGGCAGGGTACTTTGTGTCAAATCGCCCGACCATTTTGCTGTGGCACGCAGTTGCATATCGCCGCTACACTCGACAACCAACAGGCGTATAGCACCTTTGCCCATGATTTGCAGAACCAGCGAGCCCTTCAGTTTCAACGTGGCGGCCAACAGTACCGCGGCGACACAAAGCTCACCCATCATGTTGCGCAGAATTTCAGGATAGTCATGCCGCTCAATAACACTGCGCCAGGCGGCGTCGAGATGAACCAGTTCTCCCCGGATAGGAGCTTGTTCAAATAAAAACCGTTGCAGCGAGTCCGGCTCCGGGAAATTTATTTTGTTATTCATGGGAAAATAATAACATGAGCGTGAATATATCCGAATTCTAAATTACGACTTTGTCACCCCTGCACAACATGCCTGTTACTTCCAGTCCTTCCATTGCAGACAACTCTATACATGTAGTAGCTCGCGCAAATCATGCGCCATGCTCTCGGCACCTTCACCATATTTCATGAACAATCTCAACTTGCCGTCAGGATCAAAAACATAGGTTCCGGCAGAGTGGTCCACACTATAATTCCCATTACTGTCAGGCTTGTTTTTCTGGTAAAAAATGCGGAAATCCTTGGCAGTGCTTGCTGTCGTGGCGGCATCACCATAAAGCCCGATAAAATCAGGATTAAATGCGGGTACATATTTCGCCAGCAATCCTTGCGTGTCCCGTTCGGGATCTACAGTGACAAATAACACTTTCACCCTTTGCGCATCGCTGCCCAGCAGCTTCATCGCCTGATTCAAATCAGACATGGTGGTAGGGCAAACATCAGGACAATTTGTATAACCAAAAAACATGACTACCGCTTTGCCTTTGAAATCCGCCAGGGTTCTGGATTTGCCGTTATGGTCAGTCAATTTGAAATCTTTGCCGAAGTCTGCACCGGTAATATCTATGGCATTAAACTTCTTAGCAGAATTTTTCTCGCTACAGCCCGTTATTCCTGTCGCCAAAACAACTGAACACAGCAAAACAATTAATCCTGATTTTATAAATCGCATGACTCTTACCCTGCTCCTTAAAGAACAATACCAATTTTAAAATAATGATCCACCAACAAAGCTGCAAACAGCAACATCAAATAATTGATGGAAAATTTGAACGTGGTTTTAGCCAGTGCATCGCTATAGTCGCGATACATCCTCACGGCGTAATATAAAAATCCGGCGCCCAGCAACACGGCTCCTACAAGATATATGAGCCCGCTCATTCCCATTACAAACGGAATCAATGTCACTACGAACAGGATAATTGTGTAATACAGAATATGCAGTTTGGTAAATTCATCACCATGTGTAACCGGCAACATGGGCAAGCCTGATTTTTCATACTCCGCTTTGCGATAAAGTGCCAGCGCCCAGAAATGCGGTGGCGTCCACACAAAGATGATCAGAAACAAAATCATCGCTTCGGGTGTCACACTGTTCGTAACTGCAGCCCAGCCCAGTATCGGTGGCATTGCGCCGGAAGCCCCGCCAATAACTATATTTAGAGGTGTAGATGGTTTAAGGAAGACAGTATATATAACTGCATAGCCGAAGAATGTCGCCAAGGTCAGCCACATAGTCAACGCATTCACATAGAAATACAACAAGGCCAATCCTGCCGATCCCAAGATCGATGCAAAAAAACTTGTTTGTATCGATGAAACACGCCCCATGGGCAATGGCCGCCTCTGTGTACGAGCCATACGTGCATCAATCTCCTGTTCTATCAGGCAATTAAATGCTGCGGCAGCACCTGAAACCATACCAACGCCAAAAATAACTGCCATAAGCAGTTGCAATGGAACCATGCCAGGCATAGCCAGAAATGTGCCAATGATGGCTGTAAAAACAATAAGCGAGGTAACTCGCGGCTTGGTTAGCTGAAAAAAACTCTTGCAGCTCTCGCTACACTGTTGAATTAGTACAGTGGTGCTCATGCAATACTCCCGATAAACAATTTAAAATAAACGCTGCCAAACCCATGGATGCGACATGAGCTCACAGATTTCATTACGTACAATATTCACTTAACTGGCAGTAGAATATTTCAATAAACGCTCAAGATCTTTGCGCATTCCTGCCGGCTCAATCCCTGGGTGATAGCGCATCATCAAGTTTCCCAGTGGATCAACAAAATAAATATTACGCTGTTCAACACCGTGCTGCTCATCCATTTCAAATTCTTTAAGCAAATTGGTTATAGATTTTTTTTCGGCTTTCAATACAAGCATATTGGGATAGTCCTTCAGTTTCGGCTTCAAAGAGTCCACAGCAATGCCGTCAGCAAGAATAAACAATCGTTGGATTTTGTCTAAGTTCTTTCCCTGAGACAAATGTATTTGGCGCATGAAAAACAGCTGCTTTGTACATTCCTCGGTACAACTTGAAGTATCAAAATAAACCATCAACCATTTACCTCGATAATCACTGAACTTTACGTACTTTCCGTCAAGAGATTGCATTGCATTGTCTTCGAGTGGCTTGGGAGGCACAATCAACTCGCCATGATTAACTGTATTTACTGGCCTCCATCCACTGGAATACAGCAATGTTGCCACTATCGAAGGTATAAAAAACAACATGAGAACGATAATTAGTTTGTTTCTGTTTGACTTTACGATTCTTTCATTGCTACTTTGCATTTAATTATCCTTAAGGGGTTATTTTTTTTAAATTTGTCACCAGATAGATAATAACCAAAGCAATCGACATGAAATACCATTGCAAAGCATATCCTCGATTCACATCGATCCTTAAATCAGGCTTGGGCCATTCACGGACAAAACCACCTGATTTACTTTCCGGATCCAAAAGTATAATTGCCGGCTGTAGCGGAAATTTGACAGCACCTGAATAACGTTTCATATCCAGATTTTGCCAAACTATTTGCCAAGTTCCTTCTTTGATATTAGCCGGTTTGGAAAGCTCAAAATACTTCACGTTAGGGTCTTGGGCATACCCTATTATTTCTACCTCATTTTCAGGTGTACTTACTACCGGCAAAATTCTTCTGTCTGTCCCAACAGGAATCCAGCCCCTGTTAACCAGGATATGCATTGAACTGCCCGATATTCGCAGCGGGGTAATAACGTGGTAACCAGCCTGCCCGTCATGCATTTGGTTGTCCAATAAAATCTGGAATTCCGGTTCAAAATGTCCATGTGTAATAACACGGCTATATCGTATTTCTTCAAGATTGACGGCGTCAGTCCCAATCGCAATAGGCGTTGTTTTTTCACGCTGATCAAACAATGCCTGTTTTGCCTGTTTGCTATCCGCTTTGTTAGATTGCCACAGACCAAGGTTTATTAATAACGGCAATAATATAAAAGTCGCTATTGTAGGTATTAGTTTTGGTTTGAATTGATAATTTAAAATTTGCATATTAAATTGTATAGCCGCATAATTTATATATAATTTACTGGTAACCCAATTATGTACATCAAAATTTTCATCATCATTATGTTCCTTCTGATTGTCGGGAGCTTATTTAGTGCCTTATCATTTTTGTATAAAGATGGTGGCAACGGAAAAAGAACTGTAAAAGCATTAACGGTTCGAATTTCACTGTCCATTTTTCTTTTCCTTACCTTGATGCTTGGTTTCTATTTCGGCATTATTCCCGGAAAAAATTAAACATTTTTCTCGCGTTACACTTTCAGTGCGAATAAATAAGTCTGTCCAAATTTAAAGTGTACCTGCCATACCTTCTCTAAAAAGAGCAAAACACCCCATCGCAAACTCCACCAGACAGGTGAAGCTTGGGATGGGGTGCTTAATTTGAATTCCTGTTCTTCTTTATTACTAAAACCTGAACAGCAACACCTTATTTTGTACATGTGGAATCGTGTTCCAGATTCCACAAACTGACATTTTACAGCCAGTACACAAACACAAACAATCCCAGCCAGACTACGTCAACAAAGTGCCAATACCATGCAGCACCTTCAAAACCAAAGTGAGAATCAGGCTTGAAATGCCCTTTGATAGAACGAATCAACATCACTATCAGCATTGTAGTACCAAGCATCACGTGGAAACCGTGGAAGCCGGTCAACATGAAGAAAGTTGCGCCATAGATACCAGCACCCAAAGTCAGACCCAATTCGGTATATGCATGGTGATATTCAAAAGCTTGCAATCCGATAAAGGATAATGCCAGGATAATAGTAACAATCAAACCAACAATGAGTTGTGTACGATTATTCTTTAAAAGACCCCAATGCGCCCAAGTAAGCGTTGCACCTGAAGTTAACAAAATAAGAGTGTTGATTGCAGGAATACCCCATGCTGACATAGGTGAGAATTTGGGCATATTGGCACCAGGACCACTCACAAGCTGATCAGTACCGGGTGCTACAGTACCGGGCCAAGCCGCAACAAAATGTGGCCACAATTGCTCCATTGTGTCGCTAGAACCCAACCATGGCACTGACAATACTCGCGCATAAAACAAAGCACCAAAGAATGCAGCAAAGAAAAGTACTTCAGAGAAAATAAACCAGCTCATGCTCAAACGGTAAGATCTATCAACCTGTTTGTTGTACATACCGGATTCACTTTCACGAATCACCTGTCCAAACCATCCGAAAAGCATCACCAACAATACTGCAGCACCTACCAGCATTGTCATACCACCCATGCTGATATTGTTGATTTTCATTACAAAGCCACCTGCCAAAAACAACAGAGCCAATGAACCAACAATTGGCCAAATTGAGGGTTCTGGCAGATAGTAACTGTCTTTATTCCCACTCATGCTTAAACTCCCTTATCATAAAAATATGAATTATTAAAGCTTCAATTACTCAAAATTAACAACTGACTATCGGGTTACAAAATAAACCAAAATCAGCAGACTCATAACAAACATAACTGCACCCAAAATACCAAAAATAATAATTTTTGTCATACTTAAGCGTGAAATATCTGCTTGATGTCCTTCCTTGCTTCTTATGCCAAAAAAACTCCACAAAACTGTACGCAGCGCTTGAAGTGCAGTAGCACGATCTTGATCCTTAGTGCTTTCTGTCATTTTCTTCCTTTAACTCTTATACTTGAGTTCTACTCAACTTTTCGGGGGGTTAACCTCAAAAAAAGTATATGAAAGCGTAATTGTACTTATGTCCGCAGGTAAATCCGGCGTTACTACAAACACAACCGGCATTCCTCTACTTTCATGTGCTCCCAATTTTTGTTGCGTAAAACAAAAACACTCAACTTTTTGAAAATACTTTACAGCAAGAGCAGGCCCATAACTTGGAATTGCCACGCCTGTGATTTCTCTATCAGTCGGATTAAGAACTTGATACAAGACATTTGTCATTTCACCCGGATGAATTCTGACGCTTTTTTGCTGCGCTTCGAATTTCCACGGCATCTTTTCGTTATTTGAAGCCACGAATTCAACCGTAATCCATCGAGATTTATCCACCTGGGTGTTAGACGTATCCACGTTATGATTCACATTTGCATAGGGATTGGAAGGGTCGTCACGAACATTTTCCAACCAGCCCGCATTACAAGCGCTCTTATATAACGGCACCAATGCATAGCTAAATCCCAGCATTCCTATTACAACAAGAAACAGCTTGACTACCAAAAACTTACTGGATTTACTTGTGAACATGCTAATTGAATTTACTCAAAATCATCAACACAAATATTACCAAAGCCACACTTGCGATAATTAGCGCTGTGATTAAATTTTTTCTTTGCATCATTTTGTCTTTTCAATGACCAAAGCGAGGATTTAATTCCTCGCCTTGCCAATTATTTAACGGTAGGAGGCGTTGCAAAAGTGTGATATGGAGCGGGAGATGGAACAGTCCATTCCAGTGTATCAGCACCTTCCCAAGGCTTGTTTCCAGCTTTAGCACCACCGCGAATACACTTGATTACCACGATCACAAATAATAATTGTGTTGCACCAAAGAGGAAAGCACCCAAACTCGAAATCATGTTGAAATCGGCAAATTGCAAAGCATAGTCTGGGATACGGCGTGGCATACCTGCCAATCCAAGGAAGTGCTGCGGGAAAAATGCGACATTAAAGCCGACCATTGATAACCAGAAATGCCACTTGCCCAAGGTTTCGTTATACATATGACCTGTCCACTTGGGCAACCAGTAATATGCTCCTGCAAAAATTGCAAACAACGAGCCTGAAACCAGTACATAGTGAAAGTGAGCCACAACGTAATAGCTATCCTGCAATGCAATGTCAACTGGAACGATAGCCAATACAATCCCGGTGAATCCACCAAGCGTAAAGAGCGCTACAAAACCTATAGCAAACAACATTGGTGTTTCAAAAGTCATTGAACCTTGCCACATGGTAGCAATCCAGTTGAAAACCTTCACTCCGGTCGGTACCGCGATAAGCATGGTTGCATACATAAAGAACAACTGTGCGGCTGTTGGCATACCAACGGTAAACATATGATGCGCCCACACGAGCAGCGAAAGAATTGCGATAGATGCAGTCGCATAAACCATTGACGAATATCCGAACAGAGGCTTGCGTGCAAAAGTGGGGATGATCGTTGATATGATACCGAACGCAGGCAAAATCATGATATAGACTTCAGGGTGACCAAAGAACCAGAATATATGCTGGAACATTACAGGATCACCGCCACCAGCAGCATTGAAGAAATGCGTATCAAAATGGCGATCAGTCAACATCATGGTAACTGCACCGGCAAGTACCGGCATCACTGCTATCAACAGATATGCAGTAATGAACCATGTCCAAACAAACAGTGGCATCTTCATGTATGTCATGCCAGGAGCACGCATATTCATGATGGTTGTAATGATATTGATTGAGCCAAGAATTGATGACATACCCAGAATATGTATCGCAAAAATGGTCATGTCACCAGAAATACCTTGTTGCATATACAGCGGAGGATACAAAGTCCAACCACCGGCGATAGCACCACCAGGTACGAAGAATGAAGCTACCAGCAGCGTAGCAGCAACAGGCAACAACCAAAAACTCCAGTTGTTCAAACGTGGCAATGCCATATCTGGCGCACCAATCATCAGGGGAACCTGCCAATTAGCAAAACCCACGAATGCTGGCATGATCGCACCAAAAACCATAATCAGACCATGCATTGTAGTTAATTGGTTAAAAGTTCCTGGCTGAAAAAATTGCAGGCCAGGCTGAAACAATTCCAGCCGAATACACATTGCCAGAATACCGGCAAAGAAGAACATAACTAAGCTAAATAACAAATATAGCGTACCGATGTCCTTGTGATTTGTCGTTTTCACCCAGCGCATAATGCCGCTTGGATGATGATCATGTCCGTGTTCCATATTCATATCCTCCTTAATTATTTTCTAGACGCTTTGATTTCGCTTGCCTGAATAACGTCCCCGGCTTTATTACCCCAGGCATTACGTGTAAACGTTATTACAGCAGCTATATCCGTGTCAGACAATTGATTGCCAAATGCTGGCATTGCAGTACCGGGCTTACCATTCATTACAATATGAATTTGGGCTTCTTTAGGACCGTTTACCACTTTGGAACCTGCCAACGCTGGAAATACCGGAGGCATACCCTCACCTTTTGCCTGGTGACAACCTGCACAGTTAGTAGCATAAACTTTCTCACCCATTTGGCTTAACTCAGCCAAAGAGTAATCTTTGCCAGTATCCTTAGATGCGGCTGCCTTGGCTTTTTGCTCTACAACCCACTTGTCGTAGTCAGCCTGCTCTTTAACCTCAACAACAATAGGCATAAACCCGTGATCTTTACCGCACAATTCAGCGCACTGACCGCGATATGTTCCTACTTTGTCAGCTGTAAACCAGGAATCTTTAATAAATCCAGGAATAGCGTCCTGTTTTATACCAAATGCAGGCAACCACCAGGAATGAATCACATCATTCGCTGCAAACAACAAGCGAATTTTCTTTCCCACTGGCGCTACCATAGGGTTATCCACTTCCAGCAAATAGTTTTCGCCTTTGGCTGCTTTATTCTCAATCTGATCACGTGGCGTAGAAAGCACACTCATGAATTTGAAACCTTCTTGCGGATAGTCATACTCCCATTTCCATTGATAGCCGGTCACTTTTATAGTCATGACCGAAGCAGAGGTATCTCTCATTGCCAGAATTGTTTTTGTAGCCGGGTAAGCCATCGCAATCAATATGATAAATGGAATTGTGGTCCAGACAATCTCGACCATAGTGTTATGGTGGAAATTTGCCGCCTTATGACCAACCGATTTGCGGTGCTTCAAAATCGAATAGAACATTGCACCGTATACAACAACCGCAATACCGACAATAATCCACATAGTTATAGTATGCAGATTAAAAATCTGATCGGCTATTGCCGATTCCGGTTTTTGCAGATTCAATGCGTAGTCAGCATTAGCCAGCATTGAATACATCGCTAACACAAACCCTCCGCCAAGTTTTTTTATCAGACTGGACATCATTCCATATTCCCCCTCGTTAATTAAAATACCTTAATACGTTTAAATTTTTTGCGCCCGGTCAAAAAATCTATTATTTCACGAATAAATACAAATACTTACTCTACTCCAATTGCCAAACTAGCCAGTCCAGCGCCAAGCAAACGAACATTAGTATCTACAATCTTGCTTCATATTGATGTGCGTCAATTTGACGCATTTCATTTTCACTTCATGAATAATACAATTTAACCTGCACAACCGTAGCAATATAACAAAACACCTATCGGTTTGACAAGTTTTTAATAATTTAAAAGGTGTATATTACATACAACTCTTTGATTTGTAAAATTTGAATAAAAAGAGCTTTATATTCAATTTCGGTACTAATATATACGACCTGCAAAGTCATTGAGTCATATAGATTCAGAACCAGAATCAGTCTCGGAAAAATCAGTTGAAATGCGCCTCGGAACCTTATTTACATCCAGCAGACGCTCAATACGTGCGAACACCTCAAAGCGAGAAAACGGTTTCTTCATAAAATCATCCGCTCCTATCCTGCTGCCGAAAAACAACTCTGTTGCCTGTTCGTTACCGCTTATCATTATGACGGGTATGTGCGCAGTCAAAGGATCTCTGCGCAAGGTACGCAGTGCGGCAAAACCGTTAATGCCAGGCAAAATGATATCCAGAAATATGAGGTCGGGATTCTCTATCCTTGCCAGGTCTATACCAGCTTCTGCATCCAAAGCTTCAAAGGTAACAAAACCAGCCGAACGTAATATCTTTTTGAGTGCGAATACTACCGTTGGCGAATCATCAATTATAAGAGCTCGTGTATCGTCACGCGCATTTATTCGTTTCTTGCGCCTGCGTTCACCATTTATAGGTGAATCAGCATCTGTTACTGAATCAAACTCTGTATTGGTAAAAGTTGACCGAAGTTTATCAAAAATTCCCACAATCACCTCTTTTCTTATAAATCATCAAAGCTAAATATTGCCGCGCAAAACCAAATTTAGTGCTTATATTTAACCATGAACATCCGCTAATGTTATTTTGCAGATTATAACCCTAAGACACTAAACTTTTAGCCGCATAACAATTAAAGCAGCATTAAATTCGATTGCAACTTATCAGTTCAACCTTATGATATAC
>JBBQYH010000036.1:0-16185 GCA_038208855.1 Burkholderiales bacterium | reverse complement strand
AGTGCCGCCGAAAAACGGTGTGCCGTCCGAACTGAGAAACATCGTCAACGGCCAGCCACCGTTGCGTTGCGTGAGTAAATAATGCACGCTTTGATAAATCTGGTCCAGGTCGGGACGTTCTTCCCTGTCCACCTTGATGTTGATGAAGTACCGATTCATGATTGCGGCAACCTCGGAATCTTCAAACGATTCATGCGCCATCACATGACACCAGTGACAAGCGGAATATCCTATCGAAAGTAATATAGGCTTGTTCAGTTCGCGCGCAAGTCGAAGAGTTTCCTCATTCCACGCATACCAATCCACAGGGTTGTCCGCATGCTGTTGCAGATAGGGGCTGGTTTCCTGGGAGAGTTGGTTGGGCATATCGCTATTTATATGTTTTTATTGAATATTATATAAATGTTTACTTGGGAATAAGAATAAACTCCTGTTGCTCGTACTGACAATTCTTTCGGTTATTCTGCTTAGAACACCAGACCCAAACCCTAATTTCACACTTTTAAAGATACTGTATCAATGTCAATTGTAATGCCAAAACATTTTATGAATAAATTCAATTTAGTAACTATTTTGAATATATATTTGTTTTGGTAATAGAATCGTCAAGGTAGAGGTTGCTGGATGAGGGAGCTGGGAGAGGTTGAAAAGCAGAACAGATCCCAATTTTCAAAATATTATAAATGTAAATTTCATGGTTAGGAAGGTTCTTTGAATTATGCAAAAAATTATTTCAATCATATTTATGTGGGGAGTTTATTCGTTAGTCCAGGCTGGATGTGATGGATTGCCAGTGAAGTTGAATGCAGAATTAAATTATGGGAAGAATACAATGTCTAAAGAGTTGCGTTTTTCAAGTTGTAAGGTTTGGCCATTTGACTCAAGTAAGACTATTGTTGCATTAGTTCATTTTCAGGATGGTTCTAGCTTTGAAGGAGCTGCCAATACAACAGATGGGTTATATGATTTAACTCTCCTACTTGTAGAGAGTAGATCTGGCAAGGTTTTGACTAGATATTTTCAGAAAAGTGTTTTTACATCTGATGCAATAATATTTAATGGCGTTGCTATTGATACTGCACCCTATAACCTCACAAATAATATTCGCGCATTTGGAGTGAAAGCACAATTTTCAAATTTATCCGCATTAAATAAAATTGAATACGATCAACTAAATCTTTATGTAAATAATGGAGGTAGTATACAAAATGTTCTAAGTAACTTGGAAATTGCAAAACATTTAATTGAAGTCGGAGATCACGATTGTGTATCTACTTTTTTAATAAATCGCACTATAGCAATTTCGAATACTAGTACAAAGGGCTATGCTGATTTAAGTATAAATGAAAAGAAAACTGACGATGTAAGCAAGAGCAAAAATGATGAATGCAAAGAAACGCAGAAAATTAATACCAAAAAATATATGATGCATTTCAATGGCGAAAACTATAACTTGCCAGATGAGATAAAGTCAATTAATGGGGTTTAATTTGATGTGCAACATTATGTTTAATTGTGGCCGTAACACAAAAATTCTTGATTTTTGATGACGGAATGAGTACACAAAGATCAGGACTGATTTCGTAGCATCCCATAATTTCATTTTCTACTTCAGCTTCACACGCATATCACTGCAATAAGGTTATAAAAGAAAAGCCCGCTTACAACATGCAAAGGGGCTTTTGTATTGTTGCATCTGCCTAGTTGATTAGCTTTTGTTATGCAACATGCTCAATTGTTTTGCAATGATGTCGTGATTCAGCCACAGCACCGGTGCGGCAGGATTCGAGGCTTCATGGAACATCAACGGGCCGGTGCCTTCGAGAACCAGTGCGCTCAGCAGATCGGTGATCAGCGCTTTGCGGTCTATATGCATTTGTGTGATGTCATCCGAGGTGCCTATCATCAAATCCGCAAGTGCTGCGTTATTATCCATCGGCCACGCTTCAAAATTTCGGAATGTTTTCATCGTGGCGCTCTTGTTGTAGTCTTCAATTTTCTGCAACAGACCTTCCAGCGACGAACCTTCCTGTAACAGTGCCTTGCAGGCGTCGCACTGTGCTTGCACCCAGGTGCCGCCGCCTTCTTTTTTCAGTGCCTTGAGCAGCGGAAAAAGCGACAGCTCCACACCCACGAATATGTCAGAGGAGTTGGTGCGAATTTCCGGGCAGTTGAATACGGTGGCCTTGATGCCTTGCGCCCAGGCTTTTTCGGCAAACTGTTCCAGGCGCATCTTGGCTTTACCTTGCGTATAGTTGGTATAAGTTTGCCATTGGTATTTGTCTTCTATCAGGATCTCTGTGCCATGGTAACCATAGGCGCTGTAGCGCACCTGGCCGCCAGTTTTTTCTATGCGGTTGCGAATGGCCGCACTGCCTTCGATAAGATGTTGGAAGGTATTGGCGGTGACTTCGTCGAAGTTCATCAAAATCAGTTTGCCCAGATCGCTGTCGATTAGCGCGCGCGAAGAAAGAAAGCGTTCACCACTGCCTTTGTAAACACGGTTGGCGACAGCGAGAAACACCTTGACCTTTGGTACACCGCCGGCCATGGTGTGCGCAAAGAACACATTGCTGCCGTCCTTGATCATGGAATCCAGCTGTTGCATGACCTGTGACACGGAATCCTTGAAGCGTTTTACGCCAGTCTCGCGGCATTTTTCAATATGTACAAAATCCAGCTTGTCATCCTGCCAGCTTTTCAGCGTCATACCGCCCAGCATGTCGGCCGGTGTAGGAGTTCCCGCCGGTGCATCCAGATCAAAGCCTGCCATCAGCGGAATATTGATGATGCGGCCGCCGAGATTGGCTTCGGCGGTTGCAAGTTCTTCCGCGTTAAGCGCGCGCAAACTGTTGTCTTCATTGCGGCGACCGACAGTAATACCGATGATACTCATGCCAGCGTTGCGTGCTTCATCCACCAGTCCGTTGGCATAGCCCCGTCCAAAGAGTTCTCCAAACAGTACGAAGGTATCGCCCTTGCGGAAAATATTGCCCTGTGGAATGTCTCTAAGCGGGGTGAGTGCGGTCATAAATTTGCTCCAAACTTGTTGATGAATTGATCTTTTCTTGCGGGCAGTGCCCTGAATTGTCGATATTATATCTCGAGCGCCTGGGCTAACCCGGAATTACTTGGCAAACACTGATTTGGCCCGGCAAAATGGACTTGTCAGAGGCTAGCCGGATCCAGACCCAGTATTGTGCGTGTTCTGCGGCGCACGGTGTGCAACAATTTAACATTGTCATCCAGCGATTCGCCGTAGGAAGGGATCATTTCCTTAATCTTATTGTGCCAGTCGGCAGATTTGATCTGTTTTTTAAAGCAGCGTTCAATAACTTCTATCATGGCCTGCACCGAGATGGAGGCACCGGGTGACGCACCCAGCAGGGAAGCCAGTGTGCCATCATGCGAGGCGACAATTTCAGTGCCGAATTCAAGCCTGGCGCCCTTGGTTTTGCAGTTTTTTATGATTTGCACGCGATGCCCGGCAGATTCCAGCGACCATTCATTTTCCTTGGCATCAGCATAAAAACTGGCCAGCGCGGCGACTCTTTCCTTGTGGGTTTGCAGTGCACCCTTGACCAGGTAATTGGTCAAATCCATGTTGTCGTAGGCGACCTGCATCATCGGCTTTAAATTGCCCGGTTTGACCGAGCCGAACAAATCAAAAATTGAACCCTCTTTTAAAAAGCGCGTGGTAAATCCGGCATAGGGTCCGAAAATCAGCGCGGGCTTGCCGTCGATAATGCGCGCATCAAGGTGCGGCACCGACATTGGCGGCGAACCGCTGGGGGCTCTGCCATATACCTTGGTATGGTGTTTTTTGACGATCTCGGGATTTGTGCAGATCAGCCATTGACCACTTACCGGGAAGCCGCCGTAACCTTTGCTTTCCGGCAGCCCGGACTTTTGTAACAGGGGCAGCGCGCCGCCACCGGCGCCGAGAAATACAAAGCCCGCTTCAACTGATTTGTTTGCCTCGGTATGGTTGTCCTTGATGGTGACTTTCCAGCGTCCGTTTGTTTGCTGCTTGAGATTTACAATGGTATGGCTCAGCTGCAAGTCGAAATTGGCTTGTTTTTTAAGCGCCTTGATCATGTGCTTGGTCAACGAGCCAAAGTCTATATCCGAGCCGTGTTTGACCTGGGTTGCCGCGACTGGCTGTTTGGCGTCGCGATTCTTCATGACCAGCGGCATCCATTTGTTGAGTACGCCATGGTCTTCGCTGTACTCCATCTCTTCAAACAAATGATGCTTGTGCAGCAAGGCATAGCGTTTGCGCAAAAAGGCGATATCTTTTTCGCCCCAGACAAAATTTTGATGTGCAATCGAGTTGATAAATTCGTGCGATGCCGGCAGCACTTTCTGATCAACCAGCCAGGACCAGAATTGCAATGAAACTTCAAATCCGGCGTTGATGCCCAGCGCCTTGCTGATGTCTACGCTGCCGTCGGCGAGTTGCGGGGTGTAATTCAATTCGCAATAACCCGCATGGCCGGTACCTGCATTGTTCAGGCTGTCGGTGCTTTCACCTGCAATCCTGTGCAGCCGTTCCACCATCAAAATGGTAAGGGAGGGGTCAAGACGGGACAGCAGCATACCCAGGGTTGCACTCATCACGCCGGCACCAACGAGCAATATATCTACTTTATTTTTGGACATTAATTATTTGATTTAAAGGTAACTCGGGCCGGTATATGAGCTATTGATTATAAAGCAGTTTAGAATGAGCTACTAGCTTATGCGCGGCATCAGTTAAAATAAAAAAGCTAAATAAGTAGAAAAATATCGGGCGCAGCCATGGCAAACGGCCATACAA
Source organism: Burkholderiales bacterium (assembly GCA_038208855.1). GTDB lineage: Bacteria > Pseudomonadota > Gammaproteobacteria > Burkholderiales > Gallionellaceae > 39-52-133. The sequence continues at coordinate 11,366 of JBBQYH010000036.1, read as the reverse complement.
CACATTAGGTCTTGCAAATGAAAGCATCTCGCCGTTATACCCTTACGCTGTCCTGTCCCGACAAGGTGGGCATCGTTGCCGCCGTCAGCGGGTTCTTCGCACAACACGGCGGCTGGATAGTAGAAGCCAGTTACCATGCGGACACAGAAAACAAGCGTTTTTTCATGCGTCAGGAAGTGCTTGCCGATTCGCTGTCTTTTGATGCCGTCGAACTGCAGAAGAAATTTGCTGTTGTCGGCAAGGCGTTTGACATGGTGTGGCAGTTAAGCGATTCTGACCGGAAAAAACGTTTGATCATAATGGTCAGCAAACAGGATCATTGCCTGAATGATCTGCTGCATCGCTGGCGCAGCGGCGAGCTGGAAGTGGATATTCCCTGTGTCATTTCAAACCATGATGATCTGCGCAGTTTTGTAGAGTGGCACGGTATTCCCTATCATCATGTGGTCATGACGGACAAGGCGGCAGCGTATGGCCAGATCGCCGCGCTATTTGAGCAGCATCAGGGCGACACCCTGGTGCTTGCGCGCTTCATGCAGATATTGCCGCCAGATCTTTGCCGCCGTTATGCAGGACGCGTGATAAACATACACCACAGTTTTTTGCCTTCCTTTGCCGGTGCCAAGCCCTATCACCAGGCCTACGCGCGCGGTGTCAAACTGATCGGTGCAACCTGTCACTATGTAACTGAAGATCTGGATGACGGTCCCATCATAGAGCAGGACACGGTGCGTATCGATCATGGCGACAGCGTGGAAGACATGGTGCGCTACGGCAGTGATATTGAAAAAACCGTTTTGGCACGTGGATTGCGCTACCACGTTGAGGACAGAGTGCTGATCAGCGGAAACAAGACGGTCGTATTTAAATAGCGAGTAGCCTTGATGCCCAGCCCTAACGAAGAATATTACACCCACAGTGTTACAGAACTGGCGGATATTGTGCCGGTGACGACCAGCAGCGACGTGTTTTCCACCACGGGCATTAAACTGGTCAATAAGGGGGTCAGACTGGACTCCTCGTATTTTGAGCGTTTGGGCAGACACAAAATTTTGCCGCCATTGGAGCAATGTCTGGTGGTTGGCAACGGCGTAGATAATGACGGGATTGTCAGGCGCGCCAGAGCGTTGTGCGCAAGCGATGCGCCCTACGCACGCATGTTGGCCGAGCTGCCCGATGCGGAAATTGTCTTTGAGGTTCTGCAAGCGGTCAAGTTGTGCAATCCCATGATCTTTTTGCTCACCCTTGCACGTGAGCGCAGAGCCAGTCTGTTTACACACAGCGTGGCGGTGGCCATGATCAGCATTTATCTGGGCGCACGATTGGCGTTGAGTCGGGAGAAGCTGGTTGAGCTGGCATCAGCGGGCTTGTTTCATGATGTAGGCGAGTTGCGCATCGATCACAAGTTGTTGCAAGCCGATGCCCTGCCCAGCCCCGCACAACGCGAACTGATATATTCGCACCCTGCAACGTCGCAGCGCATGCTGCTGAATGCATCCATTTATTCGCTTGAAATTGTCAATGCAGTCATGCGTCATCATGAAAGCATAGATGGCAGCGGCTATCCGTTTGGATTGCTCGGTAGCGAAATGGGCGCGGCTGCAAAAATAGTGTCACTTGCCGAGGTTGCCGCAAGCAGGCTGGAACAGGAGGCGCTGGATGGCATTGCGCGTCTGGAAGTATTGTTCAAATTCAACCGGCAGAAATATGATCCGCAACTGCTGGCATTCCTTTCGGTTTTATATGTACATGAAGCGGTGAACCCGGATGACATGATGGCAGACAGGATGGTGGATTTACTTCAACTGCACAATCAAATTCACAACATAGGCCTGGCCTTTGTATTCTGGAAACATTTGCTTGGTGAAGAGCAAATACGCGCGCGCAGTCCTTCAGCCTATATACATCAGCGTTTGTCGAGTTTGGCCCAGGCGACTAGAGAGGTGGGTATAAACACCCTGGATAAAACCAGCATCATAGACAGTCTGCTTGATGATAAAAAAAGTCTGGAGGAGCTGGAACAGGTCAATAAGGAAACTTTGCAGCAAATCAAGGAAGTTGTGTATGAAGTTCAGCGACGCTGGCCAGCGTTCACTTCCGATCCAACTCCTGTTGGAAAGATAGTATGCCTGTGGATGGAATGCATGCAGGGTTTGCTGCTGCAGCAAAAGTAAAATTATCAGTTAACCAGCTTTGGACAACAGGGCTAAAAAAATGCGAATAAAAAAACGCCCCGTTATTGCGGGGCGTTTTTTTGCTGCCTTGAATCTAAATGCTACATTTGCTGATCTGCTTACTCTACACGCTCTCCGTGCAGTGAAATATCCAGACCCTCGCGCTCTTGCTCTTCGGTTACACGCAGACCCATGATCATGTCCAGAACTTTCAGAATGATGTAAGTCATTACCGCTGTGTAAGCGATGGTGATGCCGACACTCTTGGCCTGGATGATGAACTGGCCAAAGCTGCCTGCGGTACCGCCGATAGATTGCACTGCAAAGATACCGGTTAGCAACGCACCAACGATACCGCCGATGGCGTGCACGCCGAAAGCATCGAGTGAGTCATCGTAGCCCAGCATATGCTTCAGTGAAGTGGCAGACCAGAAGCAGACTGCACCGGCAACGAAACCTATGATCAGTGCGCCGACCGGGCCCACGAAACCGGAAGCCGGTGTGATGGCAACCAGACCTGCAACTGCACCGGAAGCGATACCCAAAACGCTGGGCTTGCCCTTGCCTAACCATTCAGCAAACATCCAGCTGAGTGCTGCAGCACCGGTTGCAATTTGTGTAACAGCCATCGCCATACCGGCACGACCATCCGCAGCCACAGCAGAGCCGGCGTTGAAACCGAACCAGCCCACCCACAACATGGCAGCGCCGATTACGGTCAGAACCAGGTTATGCGGAGCCATCGGTTCTTTGCCGTAGCCAAGACGTGGGCCAAGCATCAAGGCGGTGATCAGACCTGCAACACCTGCGTTGATATGCACAACGGTACCACCGGCGAAGTCAAGAACACCCATATCCCACAAGAAGCCACCGTCACCGGACCACACCATGTGTGCGATAGGGGAGTAAACCAGCAACGACCACAGAGCCATAAATACCATCATGGTGGAGAACTTCATGCGGTCGGCAAAGGCACCGGTGATAAGCGCCGGTGTGATGATGGCGAAAGTCATCTGGAAAGTCATGAACACGGACTCAGGTACTGTACCGGTCAAGCTCTTGATATCCATACCGGACAGGAATGCTTTGCCAAAGCTGCCGAAGAAGGAGTAAAAATTCAGCACTCCTTTGGACATGCCAGTGGTGTCAAAGGCGATGCTGTAACCCACCACCATCCACAACACGGTTACCATGGCCGTGATCGCAAAGCTTTGCATCATGGTTGCCAAGACGTTTTTCTTGCGCACCATGCCGCCATAGAACAAGGCCAAGCCTGGAATCGTCATCAACAGCACCAGGGCAGTTGATGTCAGCATCCAGGCTGTTGCACCGGTGTCCAGAACCGGAGCGGGAGCCGCTGCAGGTGCAGGTGCAGCAGCGGGTGCGGCTGGCGCAGCAACAGCAGCTGCAGGAGCGGCAGCTTCATCTGCGAAGGCCGATACTGACATGCCGCAAAGCATGCTCAGCAGACCGAAAAGTACAATAAGTTTCTTCATCTTATAGCTCCTTATAATGCTTCCGCGCCGGACTCGCCGGTACGGATGCGGACGACTTGTTCAATACTGGTGACGAAGATTTTTCCATCTCCGATTTTGCCGGTTTGTGCAGCCTTTTCGATGGCTTCAAGAACCTGATCCAGCATGTCGGATTTGATAGCTGCCTCAATTTTGATTTTGGGCAAGAAGTCCACGACATATTCCGCACCCCGATACAGCTCGGTGTGCCCTTTTTGACGGCCAAAGCCTTTGACTTCCGTTACGGTAACGCCTTGCACGCCAATGGCGGACAGAGCTTCGCGAACTTCGTCAAGCTTGAACGGCTTGATGATTGCGGTAACCATTTTCATATCACTCTCCTTAAGTTAAGCGGGATTTTTTGTCCCGCCAGATACGCGTCCTAAATTAAAACGAATGTGTCAAAGAAACGGCGGTTGCTGACTTGCCCCAGAAACCGCCATTGGTATATGTGTAACCTGATTCTTTGGCGTTAGTAGAAGTGTATGCAACTGTTACAACATAACCACCAAAATCTTTGGCAACACCCACTTTGTAATCTGAGTAGCTATAAAGTGGGTCTGCGGCCGCGCTTGTATATGTTTGTTTACCATAGTGGGCACTTAGTGAGTAGCTGGTATCAGGAATTGTGTAGTTTGCATTCAGCTCGATGTAGTTGGTGCCCTTTTCATCGGCTACAGTCAGGAACTGGTTCAATACACTGTATGAGTATTTGGCTGTCAGGAACTTGTAGCTGATTGCAGCATAAACTTCGGCAGTATCCGCTGAAGCAAAACCGGCTGCAGCTGCCACATTGCTGCTACCAAGATAATTGTAGCGAACATAGCCCACGTCATAACCTACGTCGTCAGTAATCGCAGCCTTGTAACCCAGGTATGTGTCCAGCTCCATAGATTGGCTGCCAGCAGCCAGTGCGCCAGCGTCTGCAATCCAGGTTACATTTGAACCCCATACACCTGCATAGAAACCGCTAGCATGCGCAAAATCCATACCGCCTTGAACAGCTGGAGCAGCTGCAGTTTGAGTGATGCCGCGGAATACATAGTTACTAACCAGACCAACGTTGCTGGTAACGGTATAAGTAGGAGCAGCAGGCGCATCAGCTGCGAAAACAGGCATTGCGCTCAAGGCGCCGAGAACAGCAACAATAAGTTTAGTCTTTTGCATGATGATTCCTTTTCTGGTTAAAAACGGGATGAAATTATCCACGAGCAATACAAAGCAGCTTCTATGCCACTTAGATATTTAATAATAAAAACAGAATATTACAAATAACTATCGGATGGGCGCACATAAACCGTGCACTAATCTTAAGCGCTACGGCTCACTTGGGCACTAAACAGGTGCATCATCAATCAACAATAAAGTTTGCTACACTGTAGGATGATCGTAAATAAGGAAAAATCTTAATGTTCACGCCCAAGTCACTGGATGAAATTACTGCGAAACTCTCTGAAGTTGCGGCTAATAGCCCGCTAAAGGATTTCGAAAAAAATGCACGTGCCTTACTGGCGCAAGGTTTTGCCAAGCTGGATTTGGTCACCCGTGAAGAGTATGACGTTCAAACCCAGTTGCTTGTGCGCAGTAGAGAAAAGCTGGAAGAACTGGAAGCGCGGGTGGCTGCGCTGGAAGCACAGCGTCAATAAATGAGTCTGGCGGTTTTATATAGCCGCGCGCTGTCCGGCATGGATGCAGCGCAGGTCACGGTAGAGGTGCATCTTGCCAATGGCTTGCCCAGTTTTACCATCGTCGGCTTGCCTGAAGCCGAAGTGAAAGAAAGCAAGGATCGCGTGCGTGCCGCACTGCAAAATTGTCAGTTTGAATTTCCCAATCGTCATATCACTGTAAACCTGGCGCCCGCGGATCTGCCCAAGGAAAGCGGGCGTTTTGATTTGCCCATTGCACTGGGCATACTTGCCGCCTCGGGACAAATTCCGGCTGACAAGCTGGCCGAATACGAATTTGCCGGTGAACTTGCGCTGACCGGCGAGTTGCGCGCAATACGCGGCGCGTTGGCGATGACCTATCATGCCGCGCATTGCGGCCGCGCGTTCATGTTGCCGCAAGCCAATGCTGCAGAGGCTGCACTGGTAGAGCAGGCAACAGTTTATGCGGCGAAGTCCCTGTTGCAGGTTGCCGCGCACCTGAGCGGGCGCGAAGTGATTGGGCGATTTATTCCGGAAACGACAGTGATGTCCTCCAGCTATGCCGACATGCGGGAAGTAAAAGGCCAGGGTCAGGCCAAGCGTGCGCTGGAAGTGGCTGCCGCGGGCGGACACAGTATTCTGATGAGCGGGCCGCCGGGCACGGGTAAATCCATGCTCGCCGCAAGGCTGCCCGGCATTTTGCCGCAAATGACGCAGATTGAAGCGCTGGAAAGTGCGGCGATGCAATCACTGGGCGGATTTTTTGATGTGGCAAAATGGAAACAACGTCCCTATCGTGCGCCGCATCATACGGCTTCCGCGGTGGCGCTGGTCGGTGGTGGCAGCAATCCGCGTCCGGGTGAAATATCTGTGGCGATGCACGGAATTTTATTTCTGGATGAGTTGCCGGAATTTGACCGTCATGTGCTGGAAGTGTTGCGCGAGCCTTTGGAGAGCGGCCGCATTACCATCTCGCGTGCGGCTCGACGAGCGGATTTCCGTGCGGAATTCCAGCTGGTGGCCGCGATGAATCCCTGTCCCTGTGGTTATCTTGGACACTACAACGGCAAGTGCCGTTGTACGCCGGACAAAATCCTGCGTTATCGCAGCAAAATCTCCGGCCCGCTGCTGGACCGTATTGATATACAGATTGAAGTGCCGGCGGTGCCGCAGGATGTGCTGACCAAACAGGGTGAGGGTGAGAGCAGCAGCGTGATGCAGGCGCGCGTGGAAGCGGCACGACAACGCGCACTACTGCGTCAAGGCAAGGCGAACGCGCAACTGACGGTAAGTGAAATCGATGCCTTGTGCGTACTGGATGAAAAAAGTGCAGCCCTGTTACAACAGGCTATCTCCAGGCTCAATTTATCCGCGCGCGCTTATCACCGGATATTGAAGGTGGCACGCACCATTGCGGATCTAGCTGCAAGTGAAAATATTGAGACGGCTCATATTGCGGAAGCGGTGCAATACCGCAGGCTGGATAAACAGGGCTAGCGCCCGTGTTGGGTGCCCGCACTGCGTGCGACCCTGCCACTGTGTCAAAGGGAGGAGCTCGTTCCGTTCAAAGCTTGCTTGGTTCCCCACTTTGTTAAAGGGGGGCTAGGGGGGATTTGAATGACAGGTGTTACAAAAAAGTGCAAGAACCTCTATGAGGTGAATTAAGTAAACATCAATAGGTAAGTAAAATTTCCGCTTGAGGCGATCTGCTCGCCTGCTGTTTATTGGTTGTTCAACAGCTTGTCCAGGTGTTCCAGATCGTTGATAACCAACCAATCCGAAGCTCCGGCATCGCGCACACGTTTTTCCCACCAGGCCAAGCGGTCCAGATAACGGCGCGGATCAACATTATCTGTGCTTAACTTGGTAACGTTCACTGCCATCACGCGTATGCCGGTCAGTTTAATGGGGAAGTCGCGTACCGTGCCTTTGCCCAGCTCTTCCTGCAGATCGGAAAAGATGATGATGGTTTTATTGCCGGGGTTGGCTTCATTCAGATATTCGGCAGCCTGTATCAAGCCGCCGGTGATATCGGTAAATGCGCTGCCTTTGATGTTTTTGGAAAAAACGTCCACCTTCTGGTTGAAGGCGCGTTTTTCCAGATTGGCTTGTGACGGACGACGGTCAAAAGTGACTTTGGCGATAATATCCTTTTCGCTGAAACTTTTGCTCTCTACCTTGGCCACGGCAAGCGAATCGCCGGCGTTCAAATTGGCCAGCAGATAATTGATAATGGTGCGTGCCTTGGTGATTTGCTGGGCGTAGGTGCCGGAAGTGTCAATCAGCAGATATACGCCGTTGCTGTGGCTGCGGTTGTCGCCACAGCCTGCGAATAGCAACGGTAGCAGCAGGCAAAGCAGCAGCATGTTTTTAAAGTTTTTCATGATGTTCTCCCACTTTTCAGATCTGTGTTTCTGCGCACAGAAGTGTCACGCAGGCTGGCTATCCATCGTTCGGTAAGGAGCGGCAAGACGATGGTGATATCGTAAATATTAATCAGGATGTGCCCCAGGCGGTGAATGATCATTGCGCTGAAACGCAGTACAAAGCTGATTGCGCGCATTATTGTCACCATCAAAACGCCACCGGCCGTGCGCAATGAATAAACCACCACTTCCAGCGGGATGGCCACAAATGCCAATACAAATGGCAATACAAAACCCATCACCATTTGACCAACCATGGGTATGCGTGTCAGCAAGCTGTCACTGGCAACAGGTGCAATTGTGGCCAGGTCATGCAGCATCGCCGCTTTGTCCGCGACCAGCATGTCACGCATCAGAGCCAATGATGATTCTATGCAGGCAAGTATAAATAACAGTATTAGCGCTGCCCACATCACGCGTTTGCGTAATTGGTCGTTCATGCTGCCTATGGTGGGGAACAGGTGCGTGATGCGCAGTGATTCAAGCAAAAACACGCCCATCGAAGCTTCCATCAGTACGATAACCAGTGCGGCCACATCGGAGGTGCGCAGGTTGTTGGTAATGTAGTCGCTGGCGCCAACCATTTCGGACATAGGCAAGGCGATCAATTTAAAGTTGATAAACGCGCCGCCCACAGCGATCAACATCACCAGCGAAGAAATGCCCAGCTGCACAAAAGCAGAGATCGCCAGGGTATGTTCGCTCTTGTCTGTCTTGGAGCGCATCTCCTCATACCGGGCCATATTCACGTCTATCGATTTTGCATTGCTGGTCAGGTTGATCAGGTTTGTATCAAGAATCTTTACGGTTTTGTCCACTGAGCGCCATACGGGCATCAAACCCTTCAGGATTTTGTGACGACGTTCATAAGCTTTGCGATATTCATTAATTGTTTTGTCATGGATTTTTTGCACGGACCTGTGCAACTCATCCAGCATTTTTCTTGCAATATCGCCACCTGATTGCAGGTTGGCGATGGTGGAAAGAGCTTCTATCCATTCAGGCGTAGGCGGAGGTACTTCTCCGCTTTTTTGATAATCTTCCTCGATGCGGGTTAACTCATCCATCATTTTGCGTTGCATGGCGGGATATTCACTCAGTTCTTTGCTCACCATATTATTGACGCGTTCAAACTCGCGTTCAATTTGCGAGGTCACTTCTGCCTGACCGTGTGCCAGCAACACCGTTTTATTACGCTGACGCAAACCCTCGGCAGTTGCCAACAACCAGCGCGAAGCAAAACGCAGTGCATGGGCACCCAGATTGCAAAGTGAGGTAATGACGTTGTGTGCAGGCTGGCGGGCGGCATACAAAAAAATTGTTAAGATAAAAAACAGTGCCAACACGGATAATGCGACTTGTTCAGGCCAGAATAGCCAGGAATTAAGGTTGTTCATTGATACCCCCTTGCATCGTGCGTTACAGGAAAAACAATTGATCAAAAGCGGCCTTGCTTACTGTTGGTTGCCGTAATTAGGCTTGATTATGCGGGCAATCTTCAAAGTTAAGAGCGAACATCAGGATGCAATGTCGTAAAAATATCGCAAGCAGAAGTTTAATGCTTTAACAGTTTAATGTTATTCGAGTGGCCGTTTAATAATAATACGGGAGTATCAAGATAGGCGCAATGCAGAATTTTTTAGTGTTTCGTTGTTTTTGTACAATAAATTCAGAAAGTAGTTAAAAACACTATAAAAGCTTATATTTACGCTATTTATTAACTATATTGCATAATTTAAACGGCAAAACGGGGGGGGGAATGAATAAAACCAGAATGGAAGCGTTTAGTGACGGAGTGCTTGCCATCATCATCACCATCATGGTGCTGGAAATGAAGGTGCCGCATGGAGATGATTTAGGCTCGCTTATACCGCTGTTGCCGGTATTCCTGAGTTATGTGTTGAGCTTTGTTTACATTGGTATTTACTGGAACAATCATCATCACATGCTGCATGTCACCCACCAGGTAACAGGTGGCGTGTTATGGGCAAATTTGCACCTGTTGTTTTGGCTGTCACTCCTGCCTTTTGTTACCGGCTGGATGGGCGAAAATCATTTCGCGCCGTTACCGACCGCGCTTTACGGCGTGGTTCTATTGATGGCAGGCGTAGCCTACTGGATTCTTGCACATAACATTGTTGCCAATGAAGGACGTGAATCTTTGTTGGCCAAAGCAATAGGCAAGGATTTTAAAGGCAATATTTCTGTGGTGGTTTACGCCATAGCCATAGCACTGGCTTTTGTAAATCATTGGATAGCTGAAGGCCTGTATGTACTGGTTGCACTAATGTGGGTAGTGCCGGACAAACGTATAGAAAAGGTGTTATCCGAAATCAAGTCATAACAGAATAGGCAACCAATGAGCTGTTCATAACTCAAACTTGGGCAAAAAATTATTTAGAATTCCATATTTATGACACTTTTAAATCACTCCTAACTCCCTTTGCCAAATAGAGTAACACTCTGCCTTTAAGGCTTGGTTGGTTCACCACTTTGGCAAAGGGGGGTGAGGGGGGATTTGAAATAAAATTGGGTCAGATTCGATATACTTCTATTAATTTAAATATATAATATATTCAGTGTGTTGTATTTATTATATGGAGTCTGACCCCATTTTCTTTGGACCCCATTTTCTTTGTTGGACAAGGAGAACTGAATATGTTTATGCTTGATATACCTGATGCACCGCAACAACAGTCTGTAGTAATTGTTGCGCAAGCTAATCAAAGTAAGAATAGTTTAAAGGCAATACGCACAACTGGTGTTTGTCAAGTAGTTCCAAATTATCCCCAAGCTGAGGTATTGGGATTGCATATGTTGGAGCCTGCAGTATCCGCCAGAAATTACTTCTGGAATTTCGAAAATCTTGACATAAGTACAGAAGGTTCAGATTTTAAATTTGTACAGATGCCAAAGCATGGAAAGTTAATCGATGAAGGAGATGGTATCTATAGTTTTAGACCAGATGTAGGTTTTTTTGGAAATGATAGTGCAATAGCTGATGTAAGAATCGGAACTTATCAAGTTAAAGTTGTATATTTCTTCCAATCAGTAAATGCAGTTGTCGGTGATAACTGGATTGAAAAATACTGTGGAGATAAAGGATATCAATGGAAAATATCTCTCCCTAACTCACCAATTGATGCGGTGGCGTTGCAATTATTGATTGGGAATGCAGGCATAGTTAGTACAGTAAATGTTGAAATTGCCGACCTCCCCTCCGGCGCCATAGGCCAAACCACCGGCACCACCATCACCCTGGACGACAACGCCGCCGGCTATGACTGGTTCATCGACAGCACCCCAAGCCTAAACGAAGAATGGCTCCCCACCTCCAACCCCAACGAATGGGTAGCCAAGGCAGGCAGTGCCGCCTACGGCAAGATGGACATGCTCTCTGTGCTGCTGCACGAATACGGCCATGCATTAGGCATAGAACACAGCGCCGACCAGTATGACTTCATGGGCACCACGCTCACAGCCGGTGTTCGCCGTCTGCCAAGTGCGGAAGAACTCGCTCTGATGCAGCAACTCATCAGTGATGCCAAGGTTGAGATGGCTTCCGTCAGCACTACAGACAGCAACACCGACCCAACCCAATTGCCG
>JBBQYH010000035.1:0-16186 GCA_038208855.1 Burkholderiales bacterium | reverse complement strand
GTCTTTCGCAGCATTAGATACAAGTAGTACAGCCAGAGTCGTTGATGCTGGCGGGCCAGATGTAGCGCCGTTGGCAAACCGCACCATTTATACAAAAGGTACTAGCGGTTTGATCACATTCGACTGGGCAGCCTTGGTTGCAGATGGCCAGAGTTCATACTTCATGGCGCCTGCAATTACCTATGTATCCCCAACAGCCGGATTAACCCAGTTCTGTACAATTGGTGCTTGTCTTTCTGCGGCTGAGCAAGCCAATTTCACCAATGCCACCGGGGGGGCAGCAGGAGAAAATCTGGTTAATTTCCTGCGTGGTGACCGCAGCAATGAAGGTACTTTTTATCGAACACGCACTCATGTGCTTGGAGATATCGTCACCTCGGAAGGTCGCTATGTTAAACAGCCCTTGTTTGACTATATTGATCCCGGTTTTGCAGCATACAAAACCTCAATGGCCACACGTACAGGCATGGTTTATGTTGCAGCTAATGATGGCATGTTGCATGCATTCAATGCCGGTAGCGGTCAGGAATCATGGGCTTATATACCCGGGATTGTATTGCCCAATATTTACAAGCTGGCAGACAAGGACTATGCCACCAAGCACCAATACTTTGTAGACGGTACACCAGAGGTGGGTGAAATTTGTCCAAGTGCACCGGGTTTTACTTGCAGCGCCAGCCAATGGAAAACCATACTGGTTGGTGGTTTGAACCTGGGCGGCAAGGGTTTCTATGCGCTGGATATTACCGATCCGGCTGCACCCGTCCTGTTGTGGGAAATATCCAATGCCACTGCAAACTTTTCCAACTTGGGCTACTCCTATGGCAACCCCAGGATCACCAAGCTGAAAGATGGAACCTGGGTGGTGATTTTTACCAGCGGCTATAACAATGCTGATGGTCACGGTCATGTCTATGTTGTGAATGCAGCAACCGGAAATTTTATAAGAGATGTTGACGATAACACTGGCACTGGGGCGGCGCCCAGCGGCTTGGCACGTATTGCAGCCCATGCACCAAATGCCTCTACGGACAATAAGACTTATGCAGTATATGGCGGGGATTTATTGGGCAATCTGTGGCGTTTTGATATCAACAATGACATTGGATCTGCCGGTTACGATGCGCAATTATTGGTCAGCTTGAAGGACCCCAGCGGTAACCCTCAGCCCATTACGGCCAAACCGACTATAACCTCGGTCAGCGCGCTTGTAAGTGGTGTCACGACGACCTACCCTGTTGTATTTGTAGGCACTGGCCAATATTTGGGTGCTTCAGATGTGTCCAACTCTCAGGTTGAATCTTTCTATGCAGTCAAAGATAAATTTGGGGCAACCACTTTTGGTAATCCTCGTACAGCTGCGAATGGTTTCATCGAGCAAGTATTGACCAATACAACTTGTCCGGGTACAGCACCGCCTACTCTCTGCTCACCTTCTCAAGTAGTGCGCACTGTTTCCAGTAATGCAGTTGACTGGGGGGTTAATAATGGTTGGTATATGGACTTCCTCACCGGAGGCGAGCGTTCAGCAACCGATTCATCCCTGGGTATAGGCACGTTGGTATTTACGACTATTATTCCTGCATCGGGTAGTGCTAGCCCATGTGGTTCGTCGTCAGGTTCTGGTACCAGCTTTGCATACGCGCTGGACTTTTTAACAGGCGGCCCAGTGAGCGGCTCAAGCGGTGTGGGAGGTGTTAGTCTGGGCAGTGGTATTGCTACACGACCTGTCCTGATCGAGTTGTCGGATGGCACGGTAATTGAATTAGTACGAATGTCAGGCGGAACTGATGATACTCCTCCGGATATTCCCGGCGGTACAACTACGGGTGGATCAGATATGGGCGATACAAAGATTGAAAAGCCAACCATCAAAGGCTCGACTGCCAGCGGAACACGTCGAGTGTCATGGCGTAAGCTCAATATGTAATCGGTACATAGCAATCGGAAAATATGCTGTAACGCTTGTTTTCTTCATAGGTGAATAGCAAAAAACAGCGGAGGTTCCGCTGTTTTTTGTTTTTCGAAAATTATCGACGAGTATCAAGTTATCATTTATATTTTTTGAGTCTATTTTGTTTTCGTTACGAACATTTATCTAATTTTTATCTAGATGTTGAAAATTAAATTTAAACACAATTTGCTGCTTACATTGAACCTGGTAACCAGGTCCTCTGTAGGACGTTATAGCTTGGCAATTATATTTTCAGTCCTGTTGCATATAATTTTCCTCTGGTTTCCTGATATCCGTCTGAGTCATGATAATGTGGTTGTGCCAGATATTAGTGTAAGACTGGAAGCATTGCCGAAGACTGTTATTAAAAGTGAGTCTGTTGATATTGGTAGTGTGAAAATACAAACTGAGTCTGAAGCAGCACAATCTGATTTAAGACCATTGCCAGGAAGAGTAATAAAGAATGTTTTAAAAATGCAGCATATGGAGACTTCCGCAGAACATTTGCCTATCCCCGCACATTTGAAAATTGTCTTTAAGCTGTATGACTCGGATAGTAATTACAGTATAGGTAAGGTGATACATCAACTTGATTTGCACAATGATCAATATATCCTGCAGTCAGAAAGATATATAGACAGGTTGTCTAGCCTTGTAAAGGGAGATCAATTTACGCAGCTTAGCAGTGGTGTGTTCGGTGAAAAAGGATTTAAACCGGAAATTTATAAATCTGTAAAAATTAATTCCGGCCTAACTGAAAACAGAAAAGTATTATTTAACTGGTTGGCGCACAAGCTTGATTATTCTAATAACCCGGCTGAAATGTTGCCAGAAGATGCTCAGGATATGCTTAGTTATTTGTATCAATTCTCACAAATATCCATGCAGCGTGAAATAATCTCATTTCCAATTAGTGATGGAACTCATTTGGTAAAACATGAAATGGAAATAGGCAGGACTGAACAAATTTCAACTCCAATGGGGGTGTTGAGCGCACTTCATTTGCGGAAAATTCATCAGATGGGAGAGCCATATTTTGAAGTATGGCTGGCTCTGGATTATCGCATGCTTCCGGTAATGTATCGGCAAGTGGATGCTAGTGGTGTGGTAATAGCGAAATATGCTATTTCCGAAATTCTCGTTGCTGATGAAAGTAAGTAAGTGTAAATATCATTTTGTGTTTTAGCTTCACACATTCTTTCAAAATAAAAAGCAATCTTTGCAATTCATTGAGTATTTTCCTTTATTTATAATACTTATTCAGTAGTTGCTGAACATAATTCAAATGGAGAATTTGTTTGAACTCTAATGCTCTGATCATTGGTGCCGGCGTTGTAGGGCTGGCCACAGCGCAACAACTACTGCTACAAGGTATTGCAACTACGATACTCGATAGGGGTATTGTTGGAGCAGAGTCTTCCTGGGCTGGCGGCGGTATCTTGTCGCCATTGTGCCCGTGGGATTATCCGGACGAAGTTACACGGTTGACCTGTGCGAGTAATGCTATGTATCCAGGCTGGGCAGCAGACTTGCATGCTGTAACGGGCATAGACCCCGAATATGACGTAAGCGGTATGCTGGTATTGCCTGCTTTCGATCTGTCAGTTGCAAGGCGGTGGTGCGATGCTCATGGCATGAGATTGCAGGAAAACAGTGGCGGCATTTTGCTTCCCGATATTGCGCAAGTGCGCAATCCGCGTCTGCTGCAGGCTTTGCGCAAGCATGTACAACTGCTCGGAGGGCGCCTAGTCGAACACTGCGAAGTACAATCTATTGAGGCTGAAGCTGGCAAGGTCGAACAGCTTGTCACTTCGCAGGGAAATTTTAACGCGGAGCGTTACATCATTACTGCGGGTGCATGGAGCAAGCAATTGCTGGGCAAGCATGCTTTGCATATCGACATCAAGCCGATACGCGGGCAAATGCTGTTGTTCAAGTTTGCTGAGCCGCCGTTGGCGCATATCATGTTGCAGGATGGTATGTATCTTATTCCACGACGTGACGGACATCTATTGGTCGGTAGCACCCTGGAAGATGTGGGTTTCGATAAAAGCACGACTGCGGAAGCGAGAGACTCACTCTGGCAGCGTGCACAATTATTGTTGCCTGTGTTGCGCGAGATGAGCCCGCTGCAGCATTGGTCTGGTCTGCGTCCCGGTTCACCGCATAATATCCCGGTAATTGGTCGTCATCCCCAGCTGGAAAATCTGTATATCAATAGCGGTCATTTTCGCTATGGCGTGACCATGGCGCCTGTCAGTGCGGAAATTTTGCTGAATGAATTGAAGGGCATCAGCCAGCCTCTTGACGTAACGCCTTATTCCGTAAAAAATTCATTATAAACAAATACTTATTGTGGTTTATATTGTAAATTTCAACCGGGTTGAATTCACCTTTGTTGTACGCTGTCACAGGTAGGCTAGCAAATCCATGGGAGTATCGATAGACGCGTTTGCATCCCATGTTTTAAGGTCTGCAGCGGGATCTATATAGCCAAACAACGCGATGACTGTTTTCATGCCGGCAGCATTGCCTGCGGTCATGTCGCGTTTGTCGTCACCAATATATAAACAGTTTTGTGGCGAAATATTCATGCTGGTGGCAGCGTGCAGGAGTGGTTGCGGATGGGGTTTGGCATGCGCGCAGGTATCGCCGCTCACCAGGCAGGCTGCACGCTCGGCGTAACCGAGGGCCTCCATGAGCGGCAGGGTAAAGCGCTGCGGCTTGTTGGTGACTATGCCCCAGGGCAGGCCGCGCTGTTCCAGCGTATTTATAAGTTCAGCCATGCCTGCAAAGAGTTTGGTCTGTTCGCAGATATGCGCGCTGTAATGTGCCAGCAACGCATCACGCAAGGCGGGAAAACCCGGGTCATCTGGTGCCAAGCCGAAGCCCAGTTTGATCAAGCCTGCCGAGCCATGCGAGGCTTGCAGGCGGGATAACGCCAGTGGGATGGGCGGCAATTTGTGTAGTCCGCGCACATGATTTAACGCGGCAGCCAGGTCGGGGGCGGTATCTGCAAAGGTGCCATCAAGGTCAAACAGTACGGCTTCAATCACGTCTGCAAGCCATAAGGTAGTTGACGCCGGTATCGCGACCGAGTGCGTATACTTTGTTCAACGGGTTGTATGTCATGCCTGTTATATCCGTCACACGTAATTGATTATTGCGACAGAACTGTGCGAGCTCGGAAGGTTTGATGAATTTTGCATAGTCATGCGTGCCGCGCGCCAACATGTTCAAAATATATTCCGCACCGATAATGGCCAGCAAATAGGATTTTGGATTGCGGTTCAGTGTGGAAAAAAACACATGGCCACCGGGTTTAACTAACGCTGCGCAGGCGCGCACTATGCTTTGCGGATCGGGTACGTGTTCCAGCATTTCCATGCAGGTGATGACATCGTAGTGGCCGGGTTTTTCTTTGGTGAGCTCTTCCACTGCAATGTTACGGTATTCAACCTGTTTGCCGCTTTCCAGCAGATGCAGCTGCGCAACCTGCAGGGCTTTGTCGCCCAAATCTATGCCGGTAACTTGCGCGCCCAGACCTGCCATGCTTTCCGATAATATGCCGCCGCCGCAACCCACATCAAGTACAGTCTTGCCTGCTAGTTGAGCGATGTCGTCTATATAAGTCAGGCGCAACGGATTGATTTCATGCAGTGGTTTGAATTCACTGTTGATATCCCACCAGCGATGGGCAAGTTGGCTGAATTTTTCCAGTTCGATAGGGTCGGCGTTGGTCATGATGTGTGACTTTGTATGAATTTATGCCATAGGGTAACTCATCAGCCCCCGCTTTGCCCAGCAGGGGCTGCGAATAATGTTCGCACTGCGCAAGGAATGGTTTATTTTTTGTCACGGATTGGGTGGTCATGGTAAAATCAGAAGCTGTTTTGTAAGCTATTTAAGGGCCTCGCCATACATGGAACAATTTGCCAAGGAAACACTGAACGTCAGTCTTGAAGGTGAAATGCGCAAGTCCTATCTGGACTATGCAATGAGCGTCATTGTCGGAAGAGCGTTGCCAGATGTGCGCGACGGACTCAAGCCGGTACACCGCAGAGCACTGTTTTCCATGCATGAACTTTCCAATGACTGGAACAAGCCTTATAAAAAATCGGCGCGTATTGTCGGTGATGTAATCGGTAAATATCACCCGCATGGTGATACCGCTGTTTATGACACCATCGTGCGTATGGCGCAGGATTTTTCGCTGCGCTATCCGCTGGTGGATGGCCAGGGTAACTTTGGATCTGTGGACGGCGACAATGCCGCCGCAATGCGATATACCGAAATTCGCATGGCGCGCATCGCGCATGAGTTGCTGGCCGATCTGGACAAGGAAACGGTCAATTTCGGCCCCAACTACGACGGCTCTGAAAAAGAACCGCTGGTGTTGCCGGCGCGTTTTCCCAATCTGCTGGTCAACGGCTCCACCGGTATTGCGGTGGGTATGGCAACCAATATTCCGCCGCACAATCTGACTGAAGTTGTCGATGCCTGTCTGGCTTTGCTGCAAAACCCGGAGATGGATATAGAAGAGTTGATCGAAATGATACCGGCCCCTGATTTCCCCACGGCCGGTTTTATTTATGGTCTGTCCGGTGTGAAAGAAGGTTACCGCACAGGTCGTGGCCGCGTGATCATGCGTGCGCGCACGCACTTTGAAGACGTAGACAAAGGCAATAACCGCCAGGCGATTATCATCGACGAGCTGCCCTATCAGGTTAACAAGGCCAATTTGCTGGTCAAAATTGGCGAGCTGGTGCGCGAAAAGCGCCTTGAAGGTATCTCTGAAATCCGCGATGAATCGGACAAATCCGGTATGCGTGCGGTGATAGAGTTGAAGCGCAATGAAAACCCCGAAGTCATCCTCAATCAGCTGTTCAAGCTGACCCAGCTGCAGGACAGCTTCGGCATGAATATGGTGGCCTTGCTCGATGGTCAGCCTCAGTTGCTGAATTTGAAGCAGTTCCTGGTGGCCTTTATCAACCATAGGCGCGAAGTAGTAAATCGCCGCACCATCTTTGAATTGCGCAAGGCGCGTGACCGCGGTCATATACTTGAAGGTCTGGCCGTAGCGCTGTCCAATGTGGATGAAATAATCGCGTTGATCAAGGCTGCTGCAACACCGGCGATAGCCAAGCAGGGCTTGATGGGCAGAGAGTGGCGTTCATCACTGGTGGAAGATTTGCTCAGCCGCGTCAGCGATGCCTCACGCCCGGAGAACATGTTGCCGGAATTCGGCATGTCCAAGGAGGGTGGCTATCGTTTATCCGATACACAGGCTCAGGCGATACTGGAATTGCGTCTGCAACGTTTGACCGGTCTGGAGCAGGACAAGATAGTCAGCGAATACCGTGAAGTAATGGACAAGATCATGGATTTGCTGGATATCCTGGCTACACCTGCACGTGTGACCCAAATCATCACGGATGAATTGGTGGCGATCAAGACACAGTATGGCGACAAACGCCGCAGTGAAATTGTGACGCACACGCATGACATGAGCATGGAAGACCTGATTGCACCGGAAGACGTGGTGGTAACCCTGTCACACGGTGGTTACATGAAGGCGCAGTCGCTGGATGAATATACCGCGCAAAAACGCGGCGGCCGTGGCAAACAGGCTGCACCGACCAAAGAAGACGATTTTGTAGATAACCTGTTTATCGCCAATACGCACGATTACATCCTGTGCTTCTCCAGCAAGGGTCAGGTTTACTGGATCAAGGTTTATGACGTACCACAGGGCAACCGCACCAGCCGTGGCAAGCCTATCGTGAATCTGTTGCCGCTGGCAGAGGGCGAAAAAATCAATGCCATTTTGCCGGTGAAAGTGTTTTCGGAAGATCAGTTCATCTTCTTTGCCACTGCTCAGGGCACAGTTAAAAAATCACCGTTGTCTGATTTTTCCAATCCGCGCAAGGCCGGCATTATCGCGATCAATCTGGATGAGGGCGATTTCCTCATTGGGGTGGCGCTGACCGACGGCAAGCATGATGTGATGCTGTTCTCGGATGCAGGTAAGGCGGTGCGTTTTGACGAGGATGATGTGCGCTCCATGGGACGTGCTTCACGCGGTGTGCGCGGTATGCGTCTGGCCGAGGGGCAGCAGGTAATCGCGCTGCTGGTGGCAGAGGATGAATCCCAAACCGTATTGACTGCAACCGAAAATGGTTACGGCAAGCGTACGCCTATTGCGGAATACACCCGCCATGGTCGCGGCACGCAGGGCATGATTGCGATTCAGACCAGCGAGCGTAACGGCAAGGTGGTGGCGGCAACACTGGTAAGAACAGACGATGAAATCATGCTGATAGGCACTAGCGGCGTGTTGATACGCACACGTGTCAAGGAAATACGCGAGATGAGTCGGGCCACGCAGGGTGTGACGCTGATCAATCTGGGCAAGGGAGAAAAGCTTGCCAGCTTGAGCCGCATTGCAGAAACGGAAGACACGCTGGCCGACGCTGAAGAAGGTGTTACAGCTGCACCCGATGCAGCCAACTCAGCCGATGATGGAAGCGCAGAATAACATTGGAAACCATAAAAGGAAGCCGTAAATGACCATCTATAACTTCAGCGCAGGCCCTGCCGTATTACCGCAAGAAGTATTGCTACAGGCACAGAAAGAATTGCCGGATTGGCATGGCAGCGGCATGTCGGTGATGGAAATGAGCCATCGCGGCAAAGAGTACATGGGAATTCAGGCGCAAGCCGAAGCCGACCTGCGCGAACTGATGGGCATTCCTGCCAATTACAAGGTGCTTTTTCTGCAGGGCGGAGCGAGCCAGCAGTTTTCCATGATACCGTTGAACCTGCTGCGTGGAATGAAGTCTGCAGATTATCTAAATACCGGCGAATGGTCGAAGAAAGCTATCAGCGAAGCGAAGAAATTCGGCGCGGTGAATGTAGTGGCGACGGGCGCAGATAAAAACTTCTCTTACATCCCGGCCTTTGATACCTGGAAGTGCGACCCTGCAGCGGCTTATCTGCACTACACACCAAACGAAACAATTGGTGGTGTGGAATTCAACTGGACTCCGGAGTCTGGCAAAGTGCCGCTGGTGGCGGATATGTCATCAACCATATTGTCGCGCCAGATTGATGTGTCAAAATTTGCACTCATTTATGCCGGCGCGCAAAAAAATATCGGTCCTGCTGGCGTATGCATCGTCATCGTGCGTGAAGACTTGCTAGGTCAGGCGGCAGCCAATACACCGACCATGCTGGATTACAAGACCCATGCGGATAATGATTCCATGTACAACACGCCGCCGACCTATTCCATTTATATGGCGGGACTGGTGTTTCAGTGGCTGAAGCGTAACGGTGGCATTGCCGCGATGGAAAAGACCAACATTGCCAAGGCCAAGCTGTTGTATGACGCGATTGATTCCAGTGCTGGTTTTTATAACTGCCCGGTCGCCAAATCAGATCGTTCGCGCATGAACGTGCCGTTTACGCTGAAGAGCGATACCCTTGATGGAGATTTTCTCAAGCAGGCAGATGCTCGTGGTTTATTGCAGCTCAAAGGCCACCGTTCAGTAGGTGGGATGCGCGCTTCAATATATAACGCAATGCCGTTGGCTGGTGTGCAGGCCCTGGTTGCTTTCATGATCCAGTTTGCTGCAGAAAACCAGCATGTCAAAAAGAATGGCTGATAAATTCAATATACTGACCATCAATAAAATTTCCCCGCTGGGGTTGCAGCGTTTCCCTGCGGAGTTTTATAACGTCAGTGCAGAGATAAGCGAGCCGGACGCAATACTGCTCCGCTCGCAAAACTTGCTGGAGATGGATATTCCCGCCAGCGTGAAAGCAATTGCACGTGCAGGCGCTGGCACCAACAATGTGCCGGTGGCCAAGATGAGCGCACGCGGCGTGCCGGTTTTCAACGCAGCGGGTGCCAATGCCAATGCCGTAAAAGAGTTGATTATCACCGGTATGTTGCTGGCTTCGCGCAATATAATTCCCGCGCTGAACTTCACCGCCGGTCTTGCCGGTGATGATGCCGCTCTGCATAAGCTGGTGGAAGCCGGCAAAGCCAACTATGCCGGTATCGAGTTACGCGGCCGCACCTTGGGTATTATAGGCTTGGGTGCAATTGGCCGTCTGGTGGCGGATGCAGCCATAGGTCTGGGTATGAACGTGATAGGTTACGATCCAGAAATCACAGTAGATGCCGCATGGAGTTTGTCTACACAGGTGAAGAAGGCGCACAGCGTGGAAGATTTGCTCAAGCACAGCGATTTTGTCACGCTGCATGTGCCCCTGCTGGATGCGACCCGCGGCCTGATCAATGAAAAGCGCGTACAGGCGATGAAATCCGGCAGCGTGTTGCTGAATTTTTCGCGTGATGCGATTGTGGATGAAGATGCGGTGCTGGCGGGCTTGGCCAGCAAGCATTTGCGCTATTACGTGTGTGACTTTCCATCGCAAAAAAATCGCGGTAATCCGTTGGTGATCTCCCTGCCGCATCTGGGTGCTTCCACCCGGGAAGCAGAGGAAAATTGCGCGGTAATGGTTGCTGATCAGCTGCGCGATTTTCTGGAGAACGGCAACCTGTTCAATACGGTGAATTTTCCCAATGCAACTATGCCGCGCGAATCTCAATTCCGCATTTCCATTGCCAATGCCAATGTACCGAATATGCTGGGGCAAATTTCAAGTGCGCTGGCAGCGGCTGGCATCAATATTCACAATATGCTGAATAAATCGCGCGGGGAAATGGCGTATACACTGGTTGATACCGATATCGCAGTCCCGGCTGCACTGGTCGCACAAATTGCTGCCATACCCGGCGTGTTGATAGTGCGTAACTTGCCGTTGAAAGTTTGAATGATGAGTGACGAGTTAAATAAATTCCGCACGCAAATTGACGCGATTGACGACGAGCTGCTCAAGCTGGTCAATCAACGGGCAAAATTGGCGCAGGACATTGGTCATGCAAAAAAAGGCGGCGTGGTGCTGCGTCCAGAGCGCGAGGCGCAAGTTTTGCAACGTTTGGTTGATACAAACAAGGGGCCATTGCCACCGCAAAGCATCACGGCTTTGTTTACAGAGATCATGTCTAACTGTCGTGCTTTGGAAGAGCCTTTGTCAGTTGCCTATTTGGGTCCGGAAGGGACGTTTAGTGAAGAAGCTGCGCGTCGCCGTTTTGGAAGTGCGATTAGCGGTTCACCTTGCAGCTCCTTTGACGAAGTGTTTCGTGAGGTAGAAAGTGGCCGCAGCAAATATGGCATGGTGCCTGTTGAAAATTCCAGTGAGGGCGCTATTGGCCATATTCTGGATTTGTTGGTCCGTTCGTCACTCAAAGTATGTGGTGAAGTAGATCTGCCGGTGCACCAGTGTTTGCTTTCGAGAACTGGTATCGAAAACATACGTACTGTTTATTCGCATCCACAGTCGCTGGGACAGTGTCATGAGTGGCTCAATGCCAATTTGCCAAAAGCAATGCGCAATCCAGTCTCGAGCAATGCCGAAGCTGCACGGTTGGCAGCCGAACATCCGCATGATAGTGCTGCAGTAGCCGGCAAGCTTGCGGGGGAACGTTTTGCGGTGCCTATCCTGGCCGCGAATATCGAAGACGATCCGCGTAATACTACGCGCTTCCTGGTGCTGGGTAATCAGGATGTGGCTGCTTCTGGTAAAGACAAAACTTCATTGGTGATGTCGGCTGCGAATCGTCCCGGTGCTGTTCATGATTTGCTGGTTCCCTTTGCAAACCACGGTGTCAGTATGAGTAAACTGGAGTCGCGTCCGGCTAAGTCAGGCTTGTGGGAGTACGTATTTTTTGTGGATATCGAAGGCCATCAGACAGACAAGAAAGTGGCCGCCGCCTTGGCTGAGCTGAAATCTGTTGCAGCTTTTGTCAAAATACTCGGGTCATATCCAGCGGCATCCGTATAACTATTTGATTTTATTTAATATTTTATGAATTACACCGAGTTGGCTCCATCCTATATACGTTCCATTGCGCCCTATCAGCCCGGCAAGCCGATTGCCGAGCTGGAACGCGAGCTCGGCATCAGCGGTATTGTCAAACTGGCTTCCAATGAAAACCCGCTGGGTGCCAGCCCCAAGGCCGTTGCAGCAATGCATGAGGCGATAGCCACGATTTCTCTGTATCCGGACGGTAATGGTTTTGAGTTGAAGGATGCGCTGGTTCAGCGTTATGGCGTGGCGCACGCCAATTTGGTGTTGGGCAATGGCTCGAATGATTTGCTGGAACTCGCCTCTCGCGCTTTTCTGGCGCCGGGTGATGTGGCCGTATATTCAGCCCATGCGTTTGCAGTGTATGCGCTGGCCACCCAGGCAGTAGGTGCGAAGGGCATCACCGTTCCTGCGAAAGAGTTTGGGCACGATCTGGATGCGATGCTCAAGGCTGCAGTGCAGCACAACGCCAAGATGGTGTTTATTGCCAATCCGAATAATCCGACCGGCACTTATTTGACGGCTGAAGCTTTGCAGCATTTCCTGCAGGCATTGCCGGCGAATATTTTGCTGGTGCTGGATGAGGCCTATAACGAATACCTGCCACCGGCACAGCGTTACGATAGTGTCAGTTGGCTGAAAAAATATTCGAATTTGATAATTTCTCGAACATTTTCAAAGGCTTATGGACTTGCCGGTTTGCGTGTGGGTTACGCTATCGCGCATGAGCAGATCGTCGATATGATGAATCGTGTGCGCCAGCCGTTCAACGTCAACAGCATCGCGCAGGCTGCGGCAGTGGCAGCCTTGCATGATATGGATTTCGTAAAGCAGACCTATGAGTTGAATCAGCACGGTATGCAGCAAATCATCGCCGGTCTGGATAAATTGGGGCTGAGTTATATCCCTTCATTTGGCAACTTCATCAGTTTCCGTATTGGCGGCGCGACGGCCATGTATCGGCGCTTGCTTGAATTGGGAGTGATTGTGCGCCCGGTGGCCAATTACGATATGCCGGACTATTTGCGCGTCAGCATTGGTCTGGAACACGAAAACGAGAAATTTTTAACAGCATTGCAGCAGGCAATTAAGGAAGTGAAATGATTATAGTAATGGGTAGGGATGTAAGCGACGCTGAAATTGGCGCAGTCGTAAAAAAGCTGGAATCAAATGGATTAACAGCCAATATTTCACGCGGTATCGAGCGCACTGTGATCGGTGCGATAGGCGATGAGCGCAAGCTGAGTGAGGAAATGTTCAATGCGTTGCCCGGTGTGGAATCTGCGATGCATATCGCCAAGCAATATAAAATCGTATCGCGCGAATCGCACAAGGAAAACACTGTCATCGATATTGGCGGTATCAAGCTGGGCGGCAATCAGATACAGATTATTGCCGGCCCGTGCTCGGTAGAGACGCAATCGCAAATGGATCTTTCTGCGCAATTTGTGCATGAAGCCGGTTGCCGTTTGATGCGCGGTGGTGCATTCAAACCGCGCACCAGCCCCTATACCTTCCAGGGCAAGGGTATTGAAGGTCTGGATATGTTCCGCAAAGCGGCAAGTAAATTCAAATTGCCTATCGTGACCGAGCTGATGGACATCCGCATGCTGGACACTTTCCTTGAACACGATGTGGATGTGATCCAGATCGGCACGCGCAATATGCAAAATTTTGATTTGCTCAAGGAAGTCGGCCGTATCAATAAACCGGTGATTCTGAAGCGCGGCATGTCGGCGACCATTTCCGAATGGCTGATGGCGGCGGAATATATTGCAGCCGGCGGTAATCACAACATCATCTTCTGCGAACGTGGCATCCGCACTTTTGAAACCTACTACCGTAATGTGCTGGACGTGACGGCGATACCTGTGCTGAAAAAAGAAACTCATCTGCCGGTAATTGTTGATCCTTCTCACGCGGGCGGCAAGGCATGGATGGTGGCTGCATTGTCACAGGCGGCGATTGCTGCCGGTGCGGACGGCCTGCTGGTGGAGATGCATCCCAATCCGTGTGAAGCGTGGTGTGATGCGGATCAGGCCCTGACTCCGGATGAGCTGAAAAAATTGATGGTAACGCTGGGTGCGATTGCAGGTGCGATTGGACGCAAGATTTAATTCCCTCTCCCTCCGGGGGAGGGCTAGGGTGGGGGAAGTTTTTTGACTGAGCCGTTATTCAATAAAGTTGTCATCTTTGGCGTAGGCCTTATTGGCGGTTCTTTTGCCCTGGCATTGCGCAAGGCAAATGCCGTGCGTGAAGTGGTGGGCTTTGGCCGCAGTGCTGAAACGCTACGCCAGGCAAAACAACTCGGCATATTGGATCGTGTCGGAACTGATTTGGCAGCGGAGCTGGGCAGTGCCGATCTGGTATTGCTGGCTACGCCGGTGGGTCAAATGGCCGATATCATGGCGCGTATTGCACCCCATCTCGGACCTGATACTTTAATTACAGATGGCGGCAGTACCAAAAGCAATGTGGCTGCATATGCGCGCATGCATTTGGGAAAAAAATTGGCGCAATTTGTTCCCGCGCATCCCATTGCCGGCGCGGAGAAAAGTGGTGCCGCTGCTGCTCAGGCTGATTTATATGAGGGTAAGAAAGTAGTGCTTACACCCTTGCCGGAAAATAGCAGCGCAACCGTAGCACGAGTACACAAGGCCTGGGAGTTATGTGGTGCGGTGGTAAGCGAACTGAGTGCAGCGCAGCACGACAGTGTGTTTGCCGCAGTCAGCCATTTGCCGCATTTGTTATCGTTTGCACTGGTGCATGATATTGCACAACGCGATGATAAAGACCTGCTGCTATCCTTTGCCGCCAGTGGCTTTCGAGACTTCACCCGTATTGCCGCCAGCAGCCCGGAAATGTGGCGCGATATATGCATGGCCAATCGCGATGCCTTGATGAGTGAATTGCAACAATATGCGGGTGAGTTGTATGGTTTGTTCCAGGCACTGGAGCAGCGTGATGCCAACAAACTTGAAGAAGTTTTTAGCGAAGCGCGCAAAGTGCGCAGCAACTGGACGCCACAATAATATTTAACGCTCAAAGTACCTCCTTAACTATCTGTATGAATAATTTGGAATTTATTGACCTTCCTCCGTTGTTAAGCGCTCAAGGCGCTGTGCGCTTGCCTGGCTCCAAAAGTATTTCCAACCGTGTGCTGTTATTGGCGGCGCTTGCAGAAGGCGTAACTGAGGTGTGCGATTTGCTACATTCGGATGATACCGAGCGCATGCTGGACAGTTTGGGGAAGCTCGGCATTGAAATAAAGTTTCCAGAAATATCCGAGTATCCAAACACGCATCGCATAACTGGTTGTGGAGGAAAGTTTCCTATCAAGGAGGCCAAGCTCTTCCTTGGTAATGCAGGCACTGCTTTTCGCCCGCTGACCGCTGCATTGGCGCTGTCCGGCGGACATTATGAACTATCCGGCGGAACTGCTGAGTTGCCGGGTGGGCGCATGCATGAGCGGCCCATTGGCGATCTGGTCGATGCACTTCGTCAGCTTGGCGCAGATATTCGCTATCAGGGGGCTGAAGGTTTTCCTCCGCTTGAAATTATTCCTGCAATTCTTGCAGGCGATCTATTGCAGGTGAGAGGCGATGTGTCGAGTCAGTTTTTGACCGGCTTGCTGATGGCGTTACCGTTGCTGGGGCACACTGTTAGTATTGAGGTGGTGGGGGAGCTGATCTCCAAACCGTATATCGAAATTACACTGGCGATGATGGCGCGCTTTGGGGTGAAGGTGGAGCGGCAGGAGTGGCAGCGTTTTGTGATATTTGGCGGCCAGCGTTACCAGAGCCCGGGTAAAATTTTTGTTGAAGGAGACGCTTCATCAGCCTCTTATTTTCTTGCTGCCGGTGCAATTGGTGGCGGTCCAGTGCGCGTGGAAGGTGTCGGCAAGGATAGTGTGCAGGGTGATGTACGTTTTGCCGATGCGCTGCGGCAGATGGGGGCTCAAGTTACAGAAGCACCGAACTCGATGGAAGCGAGCAGGCTGCTTAGTGGCAAGTTGAAAGCATTAACTGATTTCGACTGCAACCATATTCCCGATGCAGCAATGACATTAGCAGTGGTAGCGCTGTTTGCCGATGGTACTTCTACTTTGCGCAATATCGCCAGTTGGCGCGTAAAGGAAACGGATCGCATCGCGGCGATGGCAAACGAACTACGCAAACTCGGTGCGACGATTGAAGAAGGAGCTGACTACATATGCATCACGCCGCCTGCGCACATAAAACATGCTGTAATCGACACCTATGATGACCACCGCATGGCGATGTGCTTCTCGCT
>JBBQYH010000034.1:0-16191 GCA_038208855.1 Burkholderiales bacterium | reverse complement strand
AATAGCATTATGTGGGCAGGCTGTAGCACAAGCACCGTGGCCAATACATACTGTAGGGTTGATAAGTACTGCCTTGCCTTTGATCATTCCGATGGCTTCTTCCGGGCAAGCAGACACGCAGCTTCCGGCACCAAGACATTTGTTTGGATCAATATAAGGATGTAAAGAGGATGCTTCAGTCAGGCCAGCCTGAACATTCTCTTCCAGCAACTCAATGGCTGCCGATTCTTTTTTGCCACGGCTACGTAAATAGTAGAAAAATATAAATATAAAAGGAAGTAAGTAGATAACATAACTGGGTATTTTAAGGGAGCTCATAAAATATATACCTGTAGTTCTTAATTAAATGTGTCATAACAAATCGCAATTTGCTAATGGATAAGGGCTGTGCATAGATGGTTGACAAGCAATATAGGAATGATATTCTGCAAACCGTGGTTTGTTTAATCTTAAAAATGTTAATGGATTAATCATAAGAATGCAATAATGCAAAGGCGTCAATTGATCGGATTGCTAATATCTTACGTAAATGAAGGTATTTTGGTAGATATTATTTTAGTTATTTATTAAATCCATTTTTTAATTTTATTTATTTTGACTGTATAAACAAATGGATTTGAGTGCAAAATCTTACCCGCAAGCAGATAGGCGCAAATTAGAACAACGAGTTCAGCCTAAAGATTATGGTTGGACTCTGTATTTGCTCATTGTAACCATACTTATGGTAGCCGGGTACTTTGTTTCCTTTGACAAATTGTATAAACCAGGCGACAAAATTGGTTACAACCTTGGGCTTGTCGGCGGAATAATGATGCTGACCCTGCTGATATATCCCTTGCGCAAGCGTTTTCGTTTTATGAGCAGCTTGGGAGCTTTGCCAAAATGGTTCAGATGGCATATGGTTTTCGGCGTGTTTGGACCGGCACTTGTGATGTTTCATTCAACATTTTATATCGGTTCTATCAATGCTGGTGTAGCTATGGTCAGCATGTTGCTTGTCTCGGGTAGCGGGATATTCGGACGTTTTTTCTACACAAAAATTCATAATGGCCTTTATGGACGGCATTCCTCCTATAAACAATTGCAAGCCGAACTGGACGGGGCAGGAGATGTGAAATCCTTGTTTGCTTTCTCTCCAGATATTCAGCAGAAGTTGATCCATTTTCGCGATTCGTCGATGAGCCCAACATTGCGTGAGGGCGGAAAGATCTGGGTGTTTTTACGAGTGGGTATACGTGCAAAATGGCTAACCCGGAAATTGCTTGTGGAGCTTGAGAATACAATGTATTCAAGTGATGTGATGAAAAAACTGAGTGATAGCCAAATTGAGCGTCTTGATATCATATATTTTCAAAATAAGGTTTTTTTAGAGTCTTATCTGAAAACTGTCCAGGACGTAGCCCAATTCTCGACTTATGAAAAGCTGTTTTCCTTGTGGCATATTTTTCATGTTCCATTTGCATTCATGCTGGTATTCAGTGCCATTTGGCATGTTCTGGCTGTCCATATGTATTGATTTCTTTAATTACTTCCAATTCTTACGATGCCAATGTTCAGAATACTCCTAGGCTTTGTGATGTTTGCGTGTGCAATAACACTGTCGCAAGCCGATTCAGTTAATGATTTGTTGTTGCCAGGTCAGGTAATACTGGGGCACATGAAGCTGGAAAGTGAGTGCAGTAATTGTCACAAGCAGTTTGACAAGGGCGCACAGTCAGGCTTGTGCAAAGATTGCCATAAGGATATTGCAAAGGATATAAACGCTAAACACGGCTTTCACGGGCTGATGCAAGCTGGCAAAGAATGTAAGGAATGCCACACGGAACATAAAGGCAGAAATGCCACTATTGCCAAGCTGGAAAAAATTGGATTTGATCACGGAAAGCAAACCGGCTTTGAATTGAAAGGCGGGCATTTAAATTCAAAGGTGCTTTGCAAGGACTGCCACTTCCCGCAGAAAAAATTCCGCGATGCACCAACAAAGTGTAACTCGTGTCATGAACGGGTTGATAAACACAAAGGAAAGTTGGGGCCGGAGTGTCAGAATTGCCATGAAGAAAAAGACTGGAAAACAACCCATTTTGATCATAGCAAAACGCACTTCCCATTGGAGGGCAAGCATATTGACGTGTCTTGTGTGAAATGCCATGTGAATAATCAGTTTAAGGAAACCCCCAAATCATGCAATGAGTGTCACAAGAAAGACGATAAACACAAGGCCAATTTTGGTATCAAGTGTGAAACTTGCCATACAGACAGGGATTGGAAAGAGATACTCTTCAATCACGACAAGGCAACCAAATACCCTTTAAAGGGAAAACACCATGAGGTGAAATGTACCAGTTGTCACAAGGGAAATCTGTACAGGGAGAAGTTGAAAACAGATTGTTATTCATGCCATAAAAAGGATGACAAGCATAAGGGAACATTTGGCCTCAAGTGTGAAAGTTGCCATATAGAGCGCGGCTGGAAAGAAATTCCTTTCGATCACAACAAAAAAACAAAATTTCCGTTACGCGGAAAACATGAAGATGTCAAATGCACCAGTTGCCACAAGGGTGACTTGTATAAAGACAAGTTAAAAATGGATTGCTATTCATGCCATAAAAAGGACGACAAGCATAAAGGTACATTTAGTATCAAATGTGAAAGTTGCCACACTGACCGCGATTGGAAAGAAATCTTGTTCGATCATGACAAAAAAACAAAATTTCCTTTGTTTGGCGAGCACGATAAAACAAAATGTGTCATCTGTCACAAAGGTGATATATACAAAGAAAAGTTAAAGACTGACTGTTATTCATGTCATGAAAAAGACGACAAGCATAAAGGGCAAGAGGGTAAGAAATGTGAAACTTGTCATAAGTTGATTGTTAAAAAATGGAAGGTTGAGAAATTTGATCATGGCTTGTCCAAGTTTCCATTGACTGGAAGACATATCCTCGTAGAGTGTAATAAATGTCACGCAACTGTATTGTTTAAGGATACGAAATCTGATTGTTGGTCATGTCATCAAAAGGATGATGTGCACAAACGTCGCCTGGGTACGGCATGTGAATCTTGCCATAACGTGCGTAACTGGAAAGCCTGGGATTTTGATCACAATAAAACCAATTTTAAGCTGGATGGGCCGCATGCCAAATTAGGCTGCTATGAATGTCATAAAGAACCTATGACGAAGAAGTTGACAGTGGACAGCTCATGTGGAGGTTGCCATTTGAGTGACGATATACATAACGGAGAATATGGTCGCCAATGCGAGCGCTGCCACATAGGTTCTTCATGGAAGAAAATAAAGATTGGCGGAAGATTTTTGCATTAATAATAATAAATCTATAACAATATGATTATATTGAAAAATAAAATGTGACGATCATGCCGTTCATCCTGTACGGCAAATACGATAAACGGTGTTGCTGGTGCAGGAATATTTCAGGTAGATTCAGCACAAATTGGAATTGCAAAACTAAGGGACTGAGCAGTCAAGGGGGAACAAAATGAGAATTAAACTAATCAAGCAGTTAAAACAGTACACCATTTTATGTGCTCTGGTGTTATCGGCTATCGTCGCGATTGTTTTTTCCCCGGTTGCTTCAGCCGTTGAGGTACGACAACAAAGCACTTTTAATCATATGCAAACTGGCTTCACCCTGACCGGTGCGCATGCCAATCTGGAATGTGAAACTTGTCATGCGGGTGGTGTATTCAAGGGCACGCCAAGTGCTTGTGAAGGATGTCACTCTCCCGGCCGTCGAGTAATCGCCACGGCAAAATCTGCAACACATGTCTTGACGAATGCACCCTGCGATACATGTCATACCAATACCAACAGTTTCCTTGGCGTGCGTTTCAACCACATTGGGGTACTGCCGAGATCCTGTTCAAACTGTCATAACGGAGTTACGGGTCCGGGAAAACCAAGCGGACATCTTCTTACTACAGCACAGTGTGACTCCTGCCATAGAAACAGTGCCTGGATTCCTGCCGGATTTGATCATCTGTCTGCGAACCCGGTTGTCACAAATCGTTGTGCCGATTGTCACAATAACGTGACTGCACTGGGTAAACCTGCCAATCACCAGGTAACTGCACTGCAATGTGATAGTAGTGGGTGCCATACCAACACAAATTACGTAACTTTTGCCGGATTGAAATTCAATCACACTACGGCAGTGCCTGGACAGTGTGGTACTTGCCACAGCGGACAATCAGCAGGTGCGCCGACACAACCGCCTACTCACATTCCTTATTCAGGTTTGGGCTGTGATAATTGCCATGTCACGCCTCCAGCAGCTACTGCTTTCAATGCCCCCATGCCTACCATGAATCATAGTGTGGTCGTGGGCTCTATGGCATGCAGCAAATGTCACAACGGTTCGTATCGTAACCAAGGTAGCACCGGTGCAATGAGCAAAGCGGATAAGCCGGGGCATGTATCAACTACTTATGAGTGTAATAATTGTCACTATAAAGGTTATGTTTCATTTGCTGGTGGCGTCATGGATCATTACTCAGTAACACCGCCTGTCGCAGGTCGATGCAGGTCATGCCATGATACTGGGGTAAATGGTGCCAAACAAAAATCTGCGGCTCACATTCCTTCAGCTAACACTATTGAATGTGATGTTTGTCATACTGGATTCACATCATTCCCGGGAGCGGGGGCAACAATGAATCATGCTATTGTTACGGGACAAGCATGTTCTGCATGTCATACCAATACTTATTCTTCACAAGGTTCCAAGCTAGGGGGGGCACTAGCTACACCGACAAATCACCTGACTGTTAATGTTGGTTGTGATGCATGTCATATTGGCACAACCACTTGGGCATACCCCCCTGAAAAAATGAATCATGTTTTAAATGGTAATGTTTCCAGTTGCAAAACTTGTCATAACACATCTTCACTTGTCCTTGGAGGTATGACCAAGAAAACATTGGGTAATCATGAAGGTTCCAAGTCCACAGATGATTGCATTACATGTCATGCAAACCGATATACAAGTTGGAATAAACCTTAGTCTAAATTGAAGGTGCGTCATTATTGGCGTATCTGTTTCCTAAGGAAAAATTTTTCTGATTGGGAAGTAGATACGGCTTAAAATTTTCCGAATATCAATTTTGTTTGATAACTAAGCGCGACTAGTTAATCTTAAAGGAGTCTTGTTATTGTGATTATCAATAAAATACCCTTAATTAAGCGGGTATTTTTCATTATTCTTACTGCAATGTGGATGACATCTGTTGCTGCTTTTGCTGCACCTCTTGAAGAAATCAATTTTACGACTGACTCTGACAAGGTCATCGCCATTATAAAGCTGAGCAGTCCGGTGGCGAATGTCAGGTATTCGCCTGCGCGTCGAGGACGCACCCTGAGTATTTTGTTTGACAGGCTACCTGCTGGCCCGGCAACCGAGGAGTGGCAGGATAGTGAAGTCCTGAAATCGCCACCTAGCAATTTGATTCCGTCCTTTACAGTCAAAACCAATCTCAAGAATATTCAACCCAAGCTGGTTATTGATTTCAGCCGGGAGGCAGAATATAGCGTGCAGATGGGCAGAGATGGTCGGAGCATTGTCGTCAATATCAAGATAGACAAACCGTTTCCAAAAAGTGATGGCGCGTTTCCGTTTTTACCCGAGGTTAAACCACTGGCACCCAAAGCATCCGAAGTTGATCAAAATGCCTTTGCCTTGATGCAGGAAGCTCGCAATGCATTGGCATCAAAAAATAATTTTGCAGCTGTGGACGCTTTCAACAAATTATTGATGTTGCCGCCAAATGATTACAGTCAGCCAGGTCAGGAATGGGTCGGCGTTGCAAGAGAGCGTGCAGGCCAGCATGACAAAGCCAAGGTCGAATACGAGCTGTACCTCAAGTTGTATCCGACCGGTACAGAAACAAACCGGGTAAGAGAAAGATTGGCAAGTATGAACGCGCAGAAATTCGAGCTGGAAAAATCACTTACAGCGGAACAAAAAACGGTGGCAGAACAGCCTGCGCAAAGGATGCTTTATGGCGGTATTTCCATGAGCTATTATCATGGAGCCAGCAAGGTTGACACGACGGATATCACGACACAGTTTTCAATTGTACCGATTACTTCCACCTTTTCTGCTGTTGATCAATCCTCGCTGATTACAAGTGTTGATATGACCGAACGCTTTATCAGCGCGAGATATGATAACCGGGTTGTTTTTCGTGACACTGGGTATTCGAATTTCCTGGACGGGCAAATATCAAAAAACAGGGTGAGTGCTGCTTACTATGAGTTCAAGGATAAGGTGGCAGATTATTCGTTACGTTTAGGACGTCAATCAGGTTCAGGTGCAGGCGTACTCGGAAGATTTGACGGTGTGTCAGCAGGTGTTGGTGTAGCTTCAAAGTTTCGCCTGAATGCGGTTGCAGGAAAATTGACAGACTATATTCTGGGTGAAAGTCCAGTGTTTTACGGGGCCAGTGCGGATATGGGGCCGATTACACTCTATGCTATCAATCAAATGGTTGAAGGCTTGCTGGATCGTAAAGCGGTAGGCACCGAAATGCGCTACTACGATACGGGAAAATCCGCTTTCGGCATGATCGATTACGACACCAGTTATTCCACAGTAAATATAGCAATGTTTCAGGGATCTGTTTACGCAACGCCTGAACGTTCCTATAACTTGTTGCTGGATCATCGGCGCTCACCTTATATCAGCACAAGGAATGCCTTGATGGGCTCTGCAACTGCATATTTGACAGATCTAATGCAATTGATGACTGAAGACGAGCTGAGGGCTTTGGCTGCAGCGCGGACGGGTTCATCCAATATGGCGCAATTTGGTTTTACGCAGCAATATTCACAAAAATGGCAATTCGGTAGCGATATACATGTTTCAAGCTATGATGGTTTGCCGGCGAGCGGGCTTATTGATCCTGCCACAGGTCTGCCTACCATTACAGGTGTCGTGCCTGAAACGCCAGGCACCGGAAATGATGTGGGTATTTCTGGTCAGATGATAGGTAATAATCTGTATTCTAGCCGGGATACCACAGTATTGAGTTTGACCTTGTCCAGCAGTCAGGTTTACAAGGGACAGATTTTTTATGTTTATAACCGATCGAATTTCACCAGTAAGTGGTCCTTTGATACATCGTTGCAACTTTATCGTTTGAATTTTGATTCCGGTACCGTGATGACCAGAATTATGCCCATGGTGAGAACTGCATATCAAATAAGGCAATCGCTCAGTTTGAATATGGATGCCGGATTGGAAAAGTCACATACTGAATCCGCAACTCAAATTTCAGATGGAATGAGGCAGTTTTATTCAGTTGGTTTCCGCTGGGACTTTTAATAAATCAATTATGTAGAAGGAAAAACAGCCCGTTTTGCGACGGGCTGTTTGCCTTGATGTAGTGCTTATAATCTGAGTCAGATTGGTGTCATTGATATTTGCAATTAACTCTGCTCAAATGGCTTCCAGCGCCGCATTGAAGGTTCTGCTGGGACGCATTGCCTTCGAAGTTTTATTAAAGTCAGGGTGATAGTACCCGCCCATGTCCACCTGCTTACCCTGTGCCGCAATCAATTCGGTATTGATCTTGCGTTCATTTGTCGTGAGTGATTGTGCCAAGGGTGTAAATCTGGCTTGAAGTTCCTTGTCTTTGTTTTGTGCGGCAATTTCCTGGGCCCAGTACATGGCTAAATAGAAATGGCTGCCGCGATTGTCAATCTCGCCCACTTTTCTTGAGGGTGATTTGTTGTTGTCCAATATCTTTCCAATTGCCAGATCCAATGTATCTGCCAGAACCTGGGCTTTGGAGTTGTTGAATTTCTGTGCCAGATGTTCCAGCGATACACCCAGCGCCAGATACTCTCCCAGCGAATCCCAGCGCAAATAACCTTCCTGCTGGAATTGCTGTACATGCTTGGGTGCCGAACCGCCCGCGCCGGTTTCGAACATACCGCCGCCATTCATCAGAGGCACGATGGAAAGCATCTTTGCACTGGTGTTGAGTTCCAGTATGGGGAACAAGTCGGTAAGGTAGTCGCGTAATACATTGCCGGTGACGGAGATGGTGTCTTTGCCCTGGCGGAGACGCATCAACGTTGCGCGGCAAGCATCTGCCGGTTCCATGATCTTGATTTCCAGGCCGGTAGTATTGTGATCCTTGAGATATTTTTCCACCTTGGTGATGATCTGCGCATCATGGCCGCGATTCTTGTCCAACCAGAATATGGCCGGTGTGTTGGATAGGCGCGCGCGTGTGACGGCAAGCTTCACCCAATCCTGGATGGGCGCATCTTTGGTCTGGCAAGCGCGGAAAATATCGCCTTGCTCGACTTGCTGTTCCAGCAGTGTCTTGCCGGATGCGTCAACGATACGTACCACGCCATCGCCACTCATCTCGAATGTTTTATCGTGCGAACCATATTCTTCGGCTTTCTGTGCCATCAGGCCGACATTGGGCACGCTGCCCATGGTAACGGGATCAAGTGCACCGTTCTTTTTGCAATCTTCGATAGTGGCAGCGTAAATGCCCGCGTAGCAGCGGTCGGGAATCATCGCCAGTGTGTCGTAGGGTTTGCCTTCGGCATCCCACATCTTGCCGCCATCACGTATCATCGGCGGCATGGAGGCATCAATGATTACGTCAGAAGGTACGTGCAGATTGGTGATGCCCTTGTCAGAATTCACCATCGCCAGTGGCGGTTGGTTTCTGAAACAGTTGGCAATAGTTGCAACGACGGGTGCGCGCTCTTTCTCCGGCAGCGCAAATATTTTGGCTTCAAGATCACCGAAGCCGTTGTTAACGTTCACATTTAGCTGCTTGAATAGCTCACCATGTTTGTCGAATGCATCCTTGAAAAATACGGACACCGCATGACCAAACATGATGGGATCGGATATCTTCATCATGGTAGCCTTGAGATGCAAGGACAGCAGTACGCGTTCTTTTCTTGCAGCTTCAATCTGCTCGGCGTAGAACTTTCGCAATGCACGCCGGCTCATCACTGCAGCATCAATTATCTCGTCAGCTTTGAGTGAAAGTTTATCCTTGAGTACAGTGATTTTTCCATCTTTGCTCACAAACTCGATTCGGGTGATGGTTTCTTCCGGCACGGTTACGGAGTTTTCGCTGCCGTAGAAATCGCCGCTGGTCATATGTGCCACACGGGTTCTGGAATCTGTAGCCCATTTGCCCATGCGATGTGGATGCTTGCGCGCAAATTGTTTGACTGATGCCGCAGCACGGCGATCAGAGTTGCCTTCACGCAGCACCGGATTCACCGCGCTGCCAAGTATCTTGCCATAGCGCGTCTTGATGTCTTTTTCGGCATCCGATTTAGGATCTTCCGGATAAGCCGGAATTTTAAAACCCTGGGATTGCAATTCTTTGATGGCCGTTTTTAACTGCGGAAGTGATGCACTGACATTAGGCAGCTTGATGATGTTTGCTTCCGGTTTTAGCGTCAGCGCACCCAGCTCGGCCAAGTCATCTGCAACTCTCTGTGCTGCAGTCAGATTTTCAGGGAAGTGCGCGAGTATCCGTCCAGCCAGAGAAATGTCCCTGGTTTCAACAGTTATGCCGGCCGCTTTGGTAAAAGCTTGAACAATAGGCAATAAAGAGTAGGTTGCCAGCGCAGGCGCTTCGTCGGTTTTCGTATAAATAATTTTTTGACTAGTCATGTTTTCTCATTTGCTTGATGGTCTGTAACAATTTCTTCGTATAATTCATGCCATATGCGGGCCGGTCAATTTAATAATGACAGCGCAGTGCATGTAGCAATAACCTTATGGAACATAATCACAATGAGTCGTATCCTGTTGTTCAATAAACCTCATGCGGTCATCAGCCAGTTCAGCCGTGACGGACTGCATGCAACGCTGGCAGATTATATCCCGCTTCCGGACTTTTATCCTGCGGGGCGGCTGGATACAGATAGTGAAGGGTTATTGCTGCTTACCGATGATGGCAAATTGCAGCATGTGATTACCGATCCCCGGCATAAACTGCAAAAAACCTATTGGGTGCAGGTTGAAGGTATAGCGGATGAAGAGACGCTGGATAAACTGCGCAACGGCATAGATTTGAAGGATTTTGTTGCGCTGCCTGCACTAGTCCAGTGCATGGAAGAACCCGCAAATCTGTGGCCTCGAAATCCACCCATACGTGAACGCAAAGCCATACCCACCAGCTGGTTACAAATCTCAATCCGCGAAGGTAAAAACCGTCAGGTAAGGCGTATGACCGCTGCAGTTGGTTTGCCCACCCTGCGTCTGATCCGTTACAGCATAGGCGAGTGGTCATTGGACGGCATTTCGCCGGGTAAATGGCGCGAGGAAACAATGTCGTCGACTTAATAGAGTTGAAAACTTACATAGCAACCCCATTTACCTCCTACCCCTGTGCGGATAATTGGCCGAGCTTAGGCACTCGCCCCGTGTGTATTATTGGCAGAGTGCAGGGACTCGCCCTATGCGGTTTAGTAGCCGAGTGTAGGGACTTGCCCTATGCTGATTTTGGTTGAGTGTAGGGTATAATACGCGCCCTTTTGATTTTAAGTTTTGTTGTAGCAGGAGAATTTCATGCCAATTTACGAATATCGTTGCAGTAGCTGTGGCTCACAAGATGATGTCATACAAAAAATGAGCGATGCTCCGCTTACCAAATGTCCGGTATGCGGCAAGGAGACTTACGCCAAGCAGATTTCAGCGGCGGGCTTTCAGCTCAAGGGTGACGGATATTATGTGACGGATTTCAAGAATTCCGGCAGTAAGCCAGCCGCAAAACCGGCCTCTACGGAAAGCAAGTGAAAAAATATCTGCTTACCGGGCTGCTGGTGTGGGTGCCGCTGGGTATTACCATCTGGGTACTCAGTGTCACCATAGGCATACTGGATCAAAGTCTGTTGTTGATACCCGAGCAGTGGCGTCCTGAAACCCTGCTGGGATTCTATATACCCGGTCTGGGTGTTATTCTGACAGTACTGGTATTGTTGGCTACTGGCTTGATTGTACGTAATGTTTTGGGACAGCAATTGTTGCGCTACTGGGAAAACCTGCTGCTGCATATTCCCTTTGTAAACGCCATTTACAACAGTGTGAAGCAAGTCAGTGACACCTTGTTTTCCGGCAAGAAAAGTGCTTTTGGCAGGGTATTGCTGGTGCGCTATCCACATCCGCTGGCTTGGTCCCTCGCCTTTCAGACCAGCGTGCCCTTTGGTGTAAACCAACATGTGGGTGAAGAATATGTGGGTGTATTTGTACCCACAACCCCCAGCCCGGTTAACGGTTTTTATTTTTTCGTGCGTAAATCCGAAACCATAGAGCTGGATATCACCGTTGACGTTGCCTTTAAATCCATTATCTCCATGGGTGTTGTAGCTTCCACAGTAGCTATCACTGATGAAGTGATCAAGCAGGAATCAGCTCAATCTTAATCTATTAACCCTTATTTATTTCTTGAAGAACAGACATGCGTACACATTATTGCGGGCAATTGAATACTACTCACCTTGGCAAATCGGTCTCCCTGTGTGGTTGGGCGCACCGTCGCCGCGATCATGGCGGGGTGATTTTTATCGATTTGCGTGATCGTGAAGGCTTGGCCCAGATAGTATGCAATCCCGAACAGGCAGAGATGTTCAAACTGGCCGAATCCGTTCGCAACGAATATGTTCTGCGCATCACGGGCAAGGTTCGTCGTCGCCCGGAAGGTTCTAACAATGCCAATATGCCCAGTGGCGAAATTGAAGTTGTTTGTCAGGAAATTGAGGTCCTCAATGTGTCGGTCACACCGCCGTTCCAGCTGGATGATGAAAATCTGTCCGAAAACGTGCGCCTGACACACCGCGTAATCGACCTGCGCCGTCCGCATATGCAAAAGAACATGATGCTGCGTTACAAGACAGCACGTGCCTTCCGCCGTTTCCTTGATGACCGCGGCTTTATGGATATCGAAACGCCGATGCTGACCAAATCCACACCTGAAGGCGCGCGTGACTATCTTGTGCCTTCCCGTGTGCATGCAGGCGAGTTTTTTGCGTTGCCGCAATCGCCGCAATTGTTCAAACAGCTGCTGATGGTGGCTGGCTTCGATCGTTATTACCAGCTGACCAAATGTTTCCGCGACGAAGACTTGCGCGCGGACCGTCAGCCGGAATTCACCCAGGTGGATATTGAAACATCATTCATGTCTGAAGAGCAGATCATGCAGTTGACCGAAGAAATGATACGCACAGTGTTTGACGAGGTTATGGATGTGAAACTGCCCAATCCATTTCCGCGTATTACTTATCAGGAAGCGATGGCGCGTTTTGGATCCGACAAGCCTGATATGCGCGTGACGCTGGAAATCACCGATGTGACCGATGCTGTGA
Source organism: Burkholderiales bacterium (assembly GCA_038208855.1). GTDB lineage: Bacteria > Pseudomonadota > Gammaproteobacteria > Burkholderiales > Gallionellaceae > 39-52-133. The sequence continues at coordinate 3,821 of JBBQYH010000034.1, read as the reverse complement.
AGGATGTGTCCTTCAAGGTGTTCGCCACCGTGGCCAACCAGCCCAATGGCCGCGTTGCTGCCATGCTCATCCCCAATGGTGCAGCGTTTACACGTGGCGAGATAGACGAATACACGAAGTTTGTCGGCATCTACGGCGCCAAAGGTCTGGCCTATATCAAGGTCAATGACGTGACGCAACTGAACGAAACCGGTTTGCAGTCGCCTATCGTTAAAAATATCAGCGAAGCCGCTTTGAAAACCATCATGGAGCGCACCGGTGCGCAAAATGGTGATTTGATATTCTTCGGTGCCGATAAAGAAAAAGTTGTCAACGATGCCCTGGGTGCCTTGCGCAACAAGATCGGCCATGAAAAATCTTATACCAACGGCAAGCCATGGGCGCCGATCTGGGTGGTTGATTTCCCCATGTTTGAATACGACGATGAAGGCAAGCGCTGGAATGCCTGTCATCACCCGTTCACCGCGCCCAAGGATGAACATCTGCAATTCCTCGCAACTGACCCCGGCAAGTGTCTGGCCAAAGCCTACGATCTGGCATTGAACGGCTGGGAAATCGGCGGTGGCTCGGTGCGTATCCACAAGGAGCAAGTGCAGAGCCAAGTATTCCGTGCGTTGAATATCGATGCCGAAGAAGCGCAGCTCAAATTTGGCTTCCTGCTCGATGCCTTGCAATATGGCGCACCACCGCATGGCGGTCTTGCTTTCGGTCTGGACCGCATTGTCACCATGATGACCGGTGCGGAATCCATACGCGACGTGATTGCTTTCCCCAAAACACAGCGTGCACAATGCCTGCTGACACAAGCGCCAAGCGCGGTGGATGAAAAGCAGTTGCGTGAACTGCATATTCGTTTGCGTCAACCTGTTACAGAAACCCCAGCCGGATAAGTTACGGGCGTTAGCCCTGTTGCACGCAGCAATCTTTGCGTAGAGGAAATGCGATGAAACAGAAGTGGCTGAATGTTAGGTTTGGTACACGTAGCTGGCGTGTGACGCTGGTCGTACTCGCGGCCATGCTTGCATGGACTGCAGTGCCGGCAGCAGCATTTGATTTTTATGGTACACAAGAAATTGCAGTCTCGTTACTGCCCGTGGAAGCCAGAACAACCCTGCGCCTGATCAAGCAGGGCGGACCCTTTCCTTATCCGCGCGATGGCGTAACATTCGGTAATTACGAAAAGCGTTTGCCCAAACATTATCGCGGCTATTATCACGAATACACAGTAAAAACTCCCGGCGTTCGTAGTCGAGGTGCACGCCGTATTGTGTGCGGACTGCCTGTAGAATGCTATTACAGCGACGATCATTATCAAACATTCAAATTGATTCGACAGTAAGGAGTATTCAACCATGAGTCATCTTGCATTGCGATTAAAAAATGTAAAAGAATCAGGTATTTACAAGATTAATTGTGATGTTGACGATGTGCGCTCAGCAGCCAGGGAGGCGGGCCTCGTCTTGTTTGATATGGATTTTTCCGCTGTGCACAGCAAGAGCGAATTTATGGCCGCCATTGCACAAAGCATTGCAGCCCCCGAATGGTTTGGCAAAAACTGGGATGCGCTGGCCGATGCACTCGATGATTTGTCCTGGAAGGAAGCACCCGGATATGTGATGCTTATGGTTAACTGCAATGCCAGCTTCAACCTGCTCTTAAACGATCACGATGTGGCCAAAGAAATACTCGAGTCTACGGTGAAACACTGGAACCAACTGGGCAAGCCATTCTGGATATTCCACTGTTGAGTTCCATGCCATATAAACAGCCCGTTTCAACGTTGGTTATTATTTATACGGCAGCGCTTGATGTGCTGTTGCTGGAACGCGCAGACCGTCCGGGTTTCTGGCAATCGGTAACCGGCAGCCGCGATGATGAGGAGCTGATGAGCCAGACGGCAGCGCGTGAAACACTGGAAGAAACCGGCCTGCACGCCGCGCAATTCAAATTGAGCGATTGGCATTACCAGAACGAATATGAAATATATCCCGTTTGGCGTCATCGCTACGCGCCCGGTGTGAGCAGAAATACAGAACATGTATTCGGCCTGGAACTGCCGGAAATGCAGCCTGTCACATTATCTCCGAGAGAACATTTGAATTTTGTCTGGTTACCGTGGCAGGTTGCTGCAGAAAAAGTTTTTTCTCCCAGCAACCGTGCGGCGATCATGCAACTGCCGGAGCGGATGAAAAACACAAATCCCCCCTAGCCCCCCTTTGTCAAAGTGGGGTACTTGTGAAGCGGTTATCATATCTGGAAATATTGATAGCCCACTTTTGCAAAGGGGGCGGAGAACGAAGTGAGCGGGGGATTTATGCAGCCCTACAACAAAAAGCTGAAACAGTTTGCCAGAACGCTACGCTCAAACATGACCGAAGCAGAACAATGTCTGTGGCAAAAAATCAGAAGCAGACAATTGTGCGACGCACAGTTTTATCGCCAGAAACCGTTATTGAGCTGTATCGTAGATTTTTACTGCCCGAAGGTAAAACTGGTGATAGAGCTGGATGGTGGCCAGCACTTTGCAGCAGAGCATCAAGTAAAAGATCGACAGCGGGATTTTAATTTTGAGCAGATAGGCATTAAGGTTTTGCGCTTTGATGACAGGCAGATGCTGTGTTGCGAGTAATTTATCAAGAACTGGAAGCAAGATTAAAGTTAACGGCAAATCCCCCCTAACCCCCCTTTTTTAAAGTGGGGAACCGAGTTGATGGAGATTTCATCAAAAGTGGAACGCTAGCATGAGCACACTTTGCCAGAGGCAGGGTCGCACGTAGTGCAGGCACCCAACGGCGTGTCTCTTGGGGGTATAAAGAGGGAGCCGAGTTGGTGAGTAATTCATCATAACGAAGAGCGTTTGAAAGAGCCCACTTTGCCAGAGGCAGGGTCGCACGTAGTGCGGGCACCCATCGGCGTACCTTTTGGGGGTATAAAGTGAGAGCCGAGTTGGTGAATAATTCATCATAACGAAGAGCGTTTGAATGAGCCCACTTTATCAAAGGGGGCGGTGAACGAAGTGAGCGGGGGATTTATGCCCGTTAAATGAAAACGAAAGAAATATCATGCAACAAAACCTGATTAACATCCCCTACGATCATCCAGATGCTGCCAACAACAGCGTGGGCGGCACAGCGCAAGCGTGGGCAAAACTGCCGCGTGATCCAAAGCCGGAAGACAAGGCCGCGCTGATAGAGCGCATCAAGCGCCTGCTTAAGGAGCAGGACGCCGTGCTGGTGGCACATTATTATGTGAATGCGGATTTGCAGGATCTGGCCGAAGCCACCGGTGGCTATGTGTCCGATTCGCTAGATATGGCGAAGTTCGGCAACGAGCATAAGGCGAAAACGCTGGTGGTTGCCGGCGTGCGTTTCATGGGCGAGACCGCGAAAATTCTCAATCCCGAAAAAAGAGTGCTGATGCCTGATCTGGAAGCAAACTGCTCGCTCGATCTTGGCTGTCCGATTGATGAATTTTCCGCTTTCTGTGATGCACATCCAGATCGGACAGTAGTGGTGTATGCCAACACCAGCGCGGCAGTAAAGGCACGCGCCGACTGGATGGTAACCAGCTCCATCGCCCTGCCCATCGTCAAACACCTCAAGGAACAGGACAAAAAAATCCTGTGGGCGCCGGACCGGCATCTGGGGCGTTATATACAGGAACAGACCGGTGCCGACATGCTGCTGTGGCAGGGTTCATGTGTGGTACATGACGAATTCAAAATGAATGCACTGGAAGAAATGATGGCCGCACATCCGACAGCCAAGGTACTGGTGCACCCCGAATCTCCGCGTTCAATTGTTGCACTGGCCAATGTGGTG
>JBBQYH010000033.1:0-16530 GCA_038208855.1 Burkholderiales bacterium | reverse complement strand
ATTCAACGCTGGGGTCATTGCTATAGCTAGCAAGAGTTTCTGCTACGGTTTTTCCTGCTCCCAGTTTCACCTGCATCACATTGCGGTTCAATTGTGCCTGTACAGAGCCGCCCATTGCCGACACGGTTGCAATACCCGCTTGCGCGGATACCGTGGGTTTGAATTTAACCAGCACTTCACCCGGCACATATTCTCCAGACGCGAATGTAGAAGCTGCAATAGCAGCTTGCGACAGCGACAGGAACATGACGATTAAAACACCGGCACGCAAGGTATAACCTATTGATCTGATTTTCATGTTATCTCAATCCTTAAGGTACGACGATATAGATGGAGGAAGAAGCTGCACTGTTGCTACCGGTAGCGCCCCCGCTTGCATCCAGCGCTGCATAACCGGACACAGTCGCCGTATAGGTACCCGTAGTAAGCGCTACACTTGTTGACGTTGGCGCAGTTGCACCGGATGTCCAAGGCACATTGACAGGTGCATGTACGACATATCCGGCAAATGTAATGGTGTAACCACCACCCGCACTATTTACGCCTTTTTCATGATTGGCATTCCAAGTCAGTGACACCGTATGACTCGATGATGTAGCCACTGTAAGCACGGTACTGGCAGACCAGGTTCCTGAAGTTCCTGTTATTGTCGTAGGCCCCAATAAAGTTGCTGATGCAGTTGCAAGACCACTACTAGCGCCTATTATTGCTTTTAAAGTATCGCTTGAAGCCCAGGTTGCTGTCAGCGCTTGCGTAGACGCATCAGAGTAGGTGCCGATCAAATAGAATTGCTGCGTAGCATTTACCACAAGGTAAGGGTTTACAGGAGCTACCGCTACAGACACCAACGTAGCTGGGCTGACAGTCAGTGTAGCACTGCCAGAAATGCTCCCCAGTTTGGCTGTTATTGTTGAATAACCCACAGCCACCCCGGTTGCCAGACCCGTATTACTGACAATTGTTGCTCTTGCTGTCGTGCCTGAAGTCCATACTACTGAACTTGTAATATCTTTGGTTGTTGCATCCGAGTAGGTGCCTAGCGCCATGTACTGCTGAGTATGGCCTGCAACAATACTCGATGTAGCAGGCGTTACCGCTATCGATTTAAGCGTTGCGGCAGGTGCAGCTTCTCCTCCCCCACTGCTGCCGCATGCTGAAAGCACAAGCATCGCAGCGGTTACTATTGCTGCAGCTTTGAATACACTATTTGAAATCCGCAACATTCATTCTCCCTTTCAATTCCTGATTACTCAAAAAAATTACCATTTTCAACGATACTTTAGGTTTAAAAAATTAGCCAAGGAAATACTGAATTAAGTTGTCATACCCGCGAAGGCGGGTATCCAGCTTGTTGATATAACTGGGTTCCCGCTTTCGCGGGAAGGACAGATTTGCCTTGTTCAGCATATCCCTAATTTTATTTATTTATTTTTCAACCCCGCCACTATGTCATGTCAAATGAAGCAAAACAATAGGCCAATGTATATAGATATGCTGACATGCTTAACAGGCGAGGAGTAAAATGCGCCTTTATTAAAAAGTGATAAAAAAACATGGCAATTCAATGGTTTCCCGGACACATGGTGGCGGCGCGCAAAAATGCGGCCGACACCATGGAACGCGCCGATATTGTGATAGAAGTACTGGATGCGCGACTGCCGGAGGCAAGCTGTAACCCTATCGTTACCGAGCTGCGTCTTTTCCGCCAGCGTCCCTGTCTTAAAATCCTTAACAAGGCCGACCTCGCCGATCCTGCCGCCACCAAGGCCTGGTTGCAGTTTTACAGTGCGCAGAAAAATGTGACGGCGGTTGCCCTCTCCTGCAAGAAAAAATCCGATGTGGCCAAAATCCCCGGGCTGTGCGAAAAACTCGCGCCGCATCGCAACTCCACGCTCAAGCCCTTGCGCATGATGATCATGGGCATCCCCAACGTGGGCAAATCCACGCTGATGAATGCGTTACTGAACAAACGCGTGGCCAAGGTGGGCGATGAACCTGCAGTGACCAAAAACCAGCAGCGCCTGGACTTGAACGAGCGCATGATACTGATCGATACGCCGGGCATGATGTGGCCGAAAATCGAGCATGATTCCGATGGTTTCATGCTGGCTGCCAGTCATGCAATTGGGCGCAATGCGGTGATCGACGAGGAGGTTGCCACTTTTCTCGGCGATATTTTGCTCGCCCGCTACCCTGAGATGGTGGCCGCACGCTACAAGATAGAGGTTGCCGGTTTCGACGGTGCAGATCTGATAGCAGCGGTGGCCAAACGCCGCGGCTTCCGCCTCAAGGGTGGCGAATACGATTTTGAGAAAGCAGCACTGACCTTGCTGCAGGATTATCGCGACGGTACTATCGGCCGTATCAGCCTGGAAACGCCGGAAACGCGTAAAGAGATGTTGCTGCAACATGCGCAATCTGCAAAACCGGCAAGCGAAAATCAAACCGAGCATGAAAACTGAAACCATACGAATTTATTACAACCCGCGTTGCTCCAAATGCCGCGATGCTGTCGCGCTTGTTCAGGAACAGGGCTATAACACCGAGCTGATCAAGTATCTGGAAACGCCGCCAACAAAAGATGCGCTGAAGGATATAGTAAAAAAACTCGGCATAAAACCCTTGCAACTGGTTCGCCAAGGCGAAGCAATTTTCAAGCAGAAATATGCCGCTAAAACCTTGAGTGATGAAGCATGGCTGGATGCCATGGTGGCTCACCCGCTGCTCATTGAGCGCCCCGTGGTGATACGCGGTAACCGAGCCGTTATTGCACGCCCGCCAGAAAAAGCGCTGGATGTTTTGTAATTATTGAGCATTACATAATATATGACAAATTTTAAATCCCTCCTAACCTCCCTTTGCACCCGCATGGAGTACGCCGTTGGGTGCCCGCACTACGTGCGACCCTGCCTCTGTCAAAGGGAGAAACTCGCTCCTGTCAAAGCCTGCCTGGTTCCCCACTTTGCAAAAGGGGGGCTAGGGGGGATTTGAATGACTGATGTTGCTTGACATGAATTAAAGAAACATCAATAAGACTTCACTTGTGCGAAATGCGCCAGCACTCTGTCCACCACTGCCGCATTATCCAGAATACGCGCATGACCCAGCTTTTCGGTTTCCATCAGAACTGATTTCGGCATATTGGATTGCAAGCCATGACTGGCGCTGATTTTATTGATGCGGTCAAACTTGTCATGCACCAGCAGCACATCATGTGTTGCAATTTTTGCAAAATCCATCTCGCTTTGTTCCAGCAACTTCAAACCGGTTTCTGCTTCAATCTGCCCGATCACATTTGCGAACAGCTTCTCATATATGCCTATGCGCTTGCGCTTCTTTTCCAGCCATAGCGGAAAATTTTCCATCGGCGCGATAGCGGCAATTTTCAGCTTGCGTGCAAATTTTTCACTGGCCTTGAACGCCGCATTCGAACCTATGGAATGCGCCACGATGCCATACAAATCCGCCTCATATTGTTCAGCCAGAAAATAGGTACCCTGCACAATCTCAAGATAGCTGCTAAAGGTGGTTGAACTTTCTCCATGCCCTTTGTGATCGAAGGCCACAACCTTGAAACCGCATTGCACCAGTGCAGAAACAAATGCATCCAACTGCAGGGCGCGGCCTCCCCAACCATGTACCAGTAACACAACCGGCCCTGCGCCCCACTCGTATATTCTTATTTTTTCTTGATTAAAATCAATGTCATAGCAACTCGCTTGACGCGCCAATTCCAGCCGTTTGGGATGCAGATGATAGGGCTTGATTGCAAAACCTTTTTCGCGTGTAAAACGTGTAACGCTCGCCGGTAACAAATGAAATGCAATTTTGCTCAAGCCATAGGTTGTTGACGCCGCCAGTGCACGGATATATTTTTTTGGATTAGCGTATTTAGTCAAATTTACCCCGTAGGCCTCGTGGTCGTTTTTAATTTATGGATACGCTGATTAAGTCTGCTTTGTCGTTCCCGTGCAGGCGTGAAGCCAGTCATATTATCAAGCTGGATACCCTTCTGCGCGGTAACGACGACATAAACAGTGCGTCCTAAAATTACACAAATTGCTGACATACATCACTTATGAATGGTAACCTTTATACCTTGCTAAAGTCGCACGCAACACAAAAAATCTATTTTAATCAGGAAAAAGCATGCCCTCCATACTCGATCAATCCGCGCTGGATCAAATTTTTCACAATGCACGCACCCACAACGCCTGGCAAGACCGCCCGGTTACCGATGAACTGCTGGGCAAAATCTATAAATCAATGAGCATGGGTCCCACCTCGGGCAATTGCTGCCCCGCGCGCATCGTGTTTGTAAAATCCAAGGAAGCAAAAGAAAAACTCAAACCTGCCATGTCCGCGGGCAATCTTGCCAAGACCATGGCGGCACCGGTTACTGCCATTATCGGCTATGACCTGCATTTTTATGAAAAGATGCCGCAACTTTTTCCGCATGACCTGACTGCACGCAGCTGGTTTGACAAGGATGAAAAAACAGCTTTTGACGCTGCCTTTCGCAACGGCACCTTGCAGGGTGCGTATCTGCTGCTGGCAGCGCGTGCATACGGACTGGATTGCGGCCCGATGTCCGGCTTTAATAACGCCATGGTGGATGAACTGTTCTTCGCTGGCACCCATATAAAATCCAATTTTCTGTGCAATCTGGGTTATGGCGATGCGAGCAAGTTATTCCCGCGCAGTCCGCGTTTGTCGTTTGATGAGGCATGCAGCATCCTTTAATGTACTCGGGTCTTCTCGATACGCTGCACGATCCAGCGGTGCGCGATCTTGCCTGGGTTATCTCTTCGCCCGGCCTGGTTGATGACACTTTTCCGCAATATCAAGGCCAGGTGGTAAATGATGACTGGTGCTCCAGCCAGATGGCGCAGTTGACAGACTGGCTGGCCAAGCTTGATCTCGCCCCACAGGCATTGCATGCATATATTGCCGCACGCCCCACGCGCCGTCTGGGGCACTACTTTGAAACGCTGATTGCCTTCTGGCTGACGCACACGGCAGATATGCAAATTATTGCGCGCAATCTGCAGGTGCAGGATACACAGCGCACTTTGGGTGAGTATGATTTCCTGCTGCGCAATGAAGCTTCCGAAGTGTGTCATTGGGAAGCAGCTGTAAAATTTTACCTGCAAGTTGAAGCCAGTGCCGAGCAGCGCTCATTCATCGGGCCGGGTACCCGCGACAGGCTTGATCTCAAACTTGAACGCGTATTCAACCACCAGTTGCGCCTGAGCCAGACAGAAGCGGGATTGCGCGCCTTGCCCGACAATATAAAGCCGGACAAAACACTGGCCTACATCAAGGGATATCTTTTTTATCACGCATCCACATTGAGCAGGTTGGCAATTGAAGGTATCTCCGTTGCTCACTTGTCCGGCTGGTGGATGCGTCACACGGCCGAGGAAATTCCGCACACATCAGACGAAAGCGGCTGGATTATTCCGCCACGTTTGCACTGGCTTGCCCCCGCTCGACTACCCGCTGATGCCGAAGTTATGTCTTATGCACAACTACAGGACAAGCTGGATAATCATTTTGATTTGAATACTGAAGCCTTGCTGCTATTTGAAATGACGCGAAATGAAACCGGATGTTGGCAGGAAATTTCCAGAGGATTCATCGTGTGCAGCAGCTGGCCAACTATTCAAGTTGAACCAATTCGCCGCTGCGATTAAAGGTCACATAGTTTTTAAGTTCCCCGTTTTTGATGGACTCTATCATGATCTCCAGTGGCTTATCCGCGTCCAGGCTCGAGGGCGCCATATCAGCGCTACCCGACATGCTGGCTACAAACACAATATCCCAGTTGCGTCCGGTCTGGCGCGATTCTTCAACCAGTCCGTCAAAATCCATCACTTCATGCGGCAGTTTGTCCACGCTCATGATGGGCGTCAACGCACCACCACTCCTGGCATGAAATTTTTCCTTCTGCTCAGCGGTATGCTCACCCGGCAGCTCCGCCTCGGCAAACACAAACAACAGGCGTTGCAACTCAGGCTGAGCATGAGCGGCCTTCAACAGATCAGCGTAATTTGTAATTTCCACAGCGCACAACCTTTCAAGATTAAACTATATTATCGATTCAAACCTGAACCCACACCTTGCCTGATTCAATTTTTACCGCATAAGTGCCTATGGCTTCTTCGGCAGGTTCACAAACTGGCACGCCCGTTGCCAGATCGAAATAACTTCCGTGCAGGGAGCATTTTATTTTTCCATCCTTGATGCAGCCGAGATACAGAGAATAATCCTCGTGGCTGCACATTTCGTCCACGCAATAATACGTGCCCGCAGCGTTGCACAACAGCAGACGCTTGCCTCCGACCACCACGCGTTTCATTTGCGCCGGCTTGAGTTCATCCGCCCCGGCCACTGCAACATAAGCACTCATCACGCCAACCTTTTTGCCGCACGCCCGGAATCGAGCACCACGCGTATCTGCTTGGCGGCATCGGCAAGACTGCCGGCCTTGCCAACATGGTGCAGCACGATGGCAGCACTCAACACCAGCGAATCGTAAAAAGCGCCTTTTGTACCCTGCAATGCCAGCATACCGGCTTGCGCCGCTGCGCGTGCAGTGGCGGGAATATCGATGGCGGCCACGATTTCATCCTCGCCTTCTGCGGTAACAACCGAACCGGGCAAGGGCACAGCGCGCACATCCTGCTGTATACCAAGGCTAGCCGGGTCTATAGCCACTTCAGTTTCAGGGCCCATGTCTTGATACTCAAAATAACGCCCGGCCTGGCGCAGCGAAGGCACCACGCCGCCTTCCACACCGCGCACGATACAGGCGCTATCAAACCCGGCAATACGTGCAAGGTCTGCATAGATAGGCGGATAGGGCTTGTGTACAAAACCCGTTATGAAGCGTGTTTTTTTGCGCCCGGCGATAGGCTTGGATAACACTTCCACGGTGGTCAGCACCTGGCGCTTGATCATCTGCGCACGCAGTTGCACCAAATTGTGCAAACCCGGGTTGGATTGCGCCTGATCGATATACGTCCAGCCCAGCGCGGGATCAGCCAGACGTGCTGCGGCCAGTGCGGGGCTCAGATCAACCGGTACACCGGCAGCCTGCAAGATATGGCGTGCGGTTACGCCGTATTTGGGCCCGACTCGATCCAGGCCGTGACTAACCACGTGCACACCCAGCTCTGCCAACAATGGGCCAAGAAAAGCGGCGGTGGGCAGGCTGCGGGTGTAACCATCATACGGATCTCCAATATCCACAACTTCATCGACCGCTGCTACCACACGTTGGGTTGTCTCCAGCACCGCATCGAGCACGCCCCGGTTTTCATCCATGGTTTCGCGCTTCATCCGCAGCGCAATAAAAAATATGCCCACCTGTATTGGATCAATACGGTTTTCAATGATGGCTTTGGTACCCAGATGCGCTTCCAGACGACTGATATCCTTGGAAAGGTCGGGTCCTGTGGCGATACGCTGGATAATCGAGCGCATCAGCAATTTGGGATCAGTGGGGAGTGCAGTATTCATAGGAATATTTTCAAAAGCATTGGTTGATTTTCAAGTGAAGATTTTATCATCATATTTCACAAGTATAGGAAATGAGCACTATCATTGCAGGGGTTTTGCACAGCGCAGCGTTTCTGTGTTATTTTTAAAACCCTGTCATGATCTGGAGCCGCAATGAGGAAAAGCATCAAAGCCGTTTTACTTTCCGCCCTGGTATTTCCCGGTATTGGTCACTTTGCTCTCAAACGCTATCAGCGCGGCCTGATATTTTTTATTCCCGCATTATTGAGTTTGTCTCTGATAGTTTATTATATTTTGAGCATGTCCTTTGCAATCGCGGATCAAATTGCACAAAATCAGGTGCCGCTGAATGCCGAAGCGATCAGTCAGTTGATGGTGACACAACATAATGAATCTGATCTGTTCATTTCGAATGCTGCAACCTGGTTATTTACCGTGAGCTGGATTATCGGCATGGTAGATGCATTTAGACTGGGCAGACAAGCGGACATAGCACAACAAGCTGAAGAAAAATAAAAATGTTTTGTAGCAAATGCGGGTACAACAACCCCCTCAACATCAAGTTCTGCAAAAATTGTGAAATCGATCTGCAATCCGATCCTTCTGATGACGCTTATTCGCCCAACGAAACACAACTTGTCTACGCTAGCCTCACCACCCGCACGCTAGCGGTATTTCTGGATTTTCTGCTGCTTACTGCATGTCTGCTGCTGACACTTGTTGCCTTGGGCATATTGATAATCGTCACCGGTAGTGACGAAATTCTGCATAACGCGCAAGCGGCCACCCTCTTCTATTGGTCGGCGGCAAGCTGTGCGGCTGCCTACTTTATCCTGACGGAAACAGGCGTAAACGGCGCAACCCTGGGCAAACGCTGGCTGAATATAAAAGTGCTACGCACTGACAAGAGCGAACTCTCGGCCGGCCGTGCCAGTGCGCGTTTTTTCGCGCATTTTCTGCATATCCTGATTTTTCCTGTCAGCATGCCTATGCAAATATTCAGCAAGCGCAAACAGGGTTTGCATGATTTGCTTGCAGACACTGTTATTGTCCGCGCGAACGACAACAAAAAAATATCCGTGATGGCCACGCTACTGGTTTTATTCATGACGCTAATGTTGCCTGTACTGGCGATCATGTCCACTGCGGGCCTGCCCTACTTTCAGCATTACATGCAACAAGTACAATTGAACAAGGGTATACAAAGCGGCCGCAAAGCTGCACTGGCAGTTGCGCACTACTACCGCATCAACGGCCGGGTGCCGCTTACCATAGAAGCTACAGGTGACAAGCTCATACATTCCAGGCATATCGCACAAATCGATATCAACCAGCAAAACGGGGAAATAACTTTGACCTTCAACGCAACGGCATACAGGGATATACAGGGAAAACATTTATTATTCAGACCCGCACTGGCAACAGATCAAAACATCAGCTGGAAGTGTTCCAGTGCGGATATTGAATCGCGTTTCTTGCCTGACACCTGCCTGTGAAATTATAGTTGTGAAATTATAGTTCGGTAAAGAAGCGCCCGCGCATTTCATCCAGCCCCAGTGTTTCCAGCAGCTCTTGCAAACGTTCCGCAGCGCGATTTCGTGGCAGGTCCTTGTAGGTTGCAACGATAAGCTCGTTTTTCATCGAATGCTCCCAGCCCACCAGCTCGGTTACGGTAACCTGGTAACCGTGTGCCTCCAGCTGCAGACAGCGCAGCACATTGGTGACATGACTGCCGAATTCGCGCGTATGGATAGGATGCCGCCATAGCTCTACCAGCACATTTTTGGCAAGTTGCCTGCCCTTGTTCTTTTTCAGCACTGCCGCCACCTCGGCCTGGCAACAGGGTACCAGCACCACATATTGCGCCTTGCGCTTCAATGCAAAATGGATGGCATCATCGGTTGCAGTGTTGCACGCATGCAGTGCCGTCACCACATCTATCTGCTGCGGCAATTGCGTAGCATCAATCGATTCGGCGACGGACAGATTGAGGAAAGTCATATGCGGAAAATTCAATCTGGCGGCGAGTTCGCGCGACTTGCTTACCAGTTCATCGCGCGTCTCTATGCCGTAGATATGCGAGGCATTGTTCATGGCCTTGAAAAACAAATCGTAAAGTATAAAACCCAGATAGGATTTCCCTGCACCGTGATCCACGAGATTGATCTCGTTGCGCTCCTGTAACACTACCTGCAGCAAAGGCTCGATGAATTGATACAGATGATAAATCTGCTTGAGCTTGCGCCGGCTGTCCTGGTTCATCTTGCCATCGCGCGTCAGGATGTGCAGCTCCTTCAGCAGCTCGACGGATTGTTCGGGTTTGACTTCGTACATGTTTTTCTCTTTTTAACGCTAGCAAAAAACGCAAACCCCACTTGCGTTTTACGGGCAAGTGGGGTCTGGTCGCTTAAAACTTGTTGGTCTTTAAAATTCCATTTCACGGAATACCATGCCGGCATTCTTGATATGCAATTCATAGTAGGTATCCAGATAGGCGAAGGGACGCTGGTCAATCAGATAAGCATCCTGCAAAGAACCGCCATTCTTGAGTACATCCGCAACCTTGGTGCGCAAAAATTCGAGATAGCCCTTGGTCACCTTGGTAACTTCCGTCATATTGGTGGCAACGCCATGACCGGGGATCACATACTGCGCATCCATGGCTTCAAATTTTTTCCATGTCTCCAGCCAGGCTGCGGTATCGGTGTCGTCAAACAATGGCGGCATGCGCTGGTAGAAGGCCAAATCACCCGAAATCATCAGTTTTTTGGCGGGTATCCACAAAGAAAGATCACCGGGGCTGTGCGAAGGGCCGAGGTACAACACTTCAAGCTTCCATGTGCCCAGATTCAATTCGTATTTGTCATCAATCACGATATCGGGCATTGCCAGCTCGGTTTTGAATGCCTTGTCGCGTGCCCGGCTGCGCATGGACTGCAAGATCCCGTCGCCTTGTTCCTTGATGATTTTTGCCGCATCCTTGTGTGCGATGATCTTCGCACCCTGTTCATGCCAGTAATTCGACCCCAACATGGCATGGCCCTGACTGTTTTCCAGCACCACATATTTAACCGGTTGCTTGGTCAGCTTCTTGATTTCCTCATGCAGCGACTGCGCGAGCAGATAGTTGTCGCCCGCATTCATCACCACCACACCGTCGTCGGTAATGATGAAAGACAGATTGTTGTTGTGACCGGAGTTTTCGTATGAACCGGGGCCGGTTTCACCGAAGGCAGACCATACGCCGGGAATTACTTCCACGGGTTTTCTGTAGAGGAATGAATCAAGCGCCATGTCATCGTATTTGACCGGCAAGCCTGCCTGTTTCCACTTGTAAAAACCCTCGGCATAGTTTTTGACCTTGCTGTAGCCAAGTTTCATCAACGTTTCGGTAGCCAGCGGACTGCGCTGATCAAAGTCGTCATACACCACGATAGGCGTGTCTTTTTTTGAAACCAGCGTGGCAATATTGAATTCAAGCTGTCCGCGCGGAATATTGAAATAATTTTCTGCGCGGATATAACCGCCCTTCTGCGTGATCTCATCCGGCTCGCGCACATCAATCACTACCGTACTTGATTGTGGTTTGATCAGCTCCACAAATTCTTTGGTATTGATATTGCTGATGCGTTTTTTGACCTGATCTAGCAACTTTTTCGCATCGGCACTCAGTTCCGGCACCGCAACCGCAACTTGGTTTTGAATTGAAGATTTGCCGCTAGCGGCGGGTTTTTCGCTTGCCGCCACAGCCGATGCGCTTAGAAAAATTCCCAATATGAATACAATATGTGTATGTTTCATCTCTGCTCCTTGTTTATGGTTACTTTAGTGTTTCGCAGCTAAGTTTACGCAACATCCGTCAATTAAATCAGGCTTTCTGTTTGATAGCCAGCACAGCCTGATTGCGCAGTGTGCGCAACATGGCCAGTTGCTTTGAAGTTAGCTGCATTTTCCTGGCTTCCAGCATATCGGCATATATCATGCCAACCGCAACCTTGTTGACCAAAATTGGCAGCAACAGAAAATATCTGGAGTCTATTGCTTTTTCATACCATAACGGAATCTTGTTGGCGATATTGGGCGCACCCACATCTTCAATCACGATATCCAATCCCTTTTCCAGCGCCAGATGAAACACATCTGCTTCAAAAGCCAGTTGAAAACGAAACAGCGGAATTATCTCAGCAACACCCTGGCCGAAGCCAAAGCGGGCGATCATTTTACCCTGCTTCAAATCACGGCTGAAAATCAGCACATTTCTGAAACCCAGGCTGCGATAAATCGTTTCCAGCACCATCTGCAACACGTCGTTCAGTTTGTATTCGCCCACCAGCGTATCGGTGACATCCTGTATGCCATTGCTGAGCACTGTTTCGGGATCTACCTCATGTTCCAGCTCGGCATTCACCAGCGTCTTTGCATCCAGGCTCAAATCAAGAGTAGCTTCACCCACGCTTATGCCATCGGCATTTTTATTGTCTTTTCTTGCCGCATTATTTCTACCGTCTGCATGGTCCAGCCACACCCTAAGTTTTTTCAGTGGTACGCTTGTTGAGGTATCCAAACCCAGCACCTCTGCACGCAAGAACATGTCATGCAAACCTTTTTCCAGTGAAGAGGATAACTGCTCTTCACTCAAATCCGCCACATCCGCATAACGATTACGGATTTTTTCCAGCGCTTCACTTTTCCCTTCCGGGTTGCTCACAGTAGCAATGGCACACAGCTCATTAGCCAAGTTTACGTTCACACTTAAACGTCCCGCTTCGCCTTTTGCGACGGTTATTTTGTCGCCCTTGAATTTTTGCATCCCGGCAATCAGACGCGGCGGAAAATTCCAGGTTTTGGCTATGCCTATGCCCAGCTCGTTATAGGAAACGCCCAACACTTTCATCGCGGCCTGATCTTCATCCAGTTTTTTATCTTCCATCAGGCGGGTGATTTCCTCACTCTCTTCAAAAAAATAAAACTTGGCAATCATCTTGCCCAGATTCAAATACATCGCACAGATCATCGTTTCCTCGGCATCCTGCGCGCTCATTCCCTCGGAAAGTTGCGCGGCAACAATACCGCTAAAAAACGAGGCAATAACCTCATCCTTCATCTCTTGCGCCTGCGATTTGTTTTGCAAAAAATCCATTAAAATCAAAGACATGGCAATATTCCGCACGCTCTCAAAGCCAAGTATTGAAACCGCTTTGGAGATGGTGTTGATTTGCCCGCCGAACTGCGAATAGGAAACGGTGTTAACCAGCTTGAGCAACTTGTTGGTCAGCGAAAAATCCTGCAGGATGGCCTGCGCCAGCCTGCTTGAACCCTCGTCCTCGGAAGCCACGACTTTATTGATCTCGTTGATAATTCCCGACATCGCCGGAAAATCGCTTTTGCTGCGCATGCGGCGCAACAAAAATCTGAGCGTACTGGAAAAGTCTGCATCAGGTGCATCGACTTCCGCCCCCTTGGATGCATCCAGGTAAGTCAGCAGTGCCTGGCGCATGGCAAGTGCACTGGGGAAGCGTTCTTCCGGTTTTTTGGCAATTGCCTTCAGAATGATCCATTCCAGTTTTTCATCCACCTTCATGTTTCTGCTCGACGGCGCATCGGCTTTTTCGTTTGCGTTGCGATTGAGAATCTGAAACGCATTGCCTCCCTCCACCACCGGAGAACCTGTCACCATTTCATACAACATCATGCCGACAGAAAAAATATCGGAACGGAATTCGGCACCCTTGGCAGATATGGTTTCCGGTGCCATATACTGCGGTGTTCCGGTGATACCACCAGAATTGTCAGGCAGCTGTGAAATGGAACGCGCAATACCAAAATCCATCACCAGATGCTGGCCACCGGAGGAGATCATCACGTTACCGGGCTTGATATCAAGGTGCATGATACCCTGCCCATGCGCAGTGGCCAGCGCATCCAGCACATCGGCCACAATACGCGCGGCATTTGCCATGGTCAGCGGGCCGGATCGCTTGAGTACCTGAGCCACCGTTTCGCCCGCAATAAAGGCATACACCAGATAGGGAGCGCCCCCATCCGAACCAAGGTCGTACAAGGGGATGATATTCGAATGTTGCAAGTTACTGACTGTTCTGGCTTCACGCAACAAATTGTCGTTTTGTGCAACTGTACCCGCACGCAGGGTTTTGATGGCAACCTGGCGATCCAGACGGGGATCGCGCGCAAGATAAACCACACCCTGTGCACCACGACCCAGCTCCTTGATTACCTCAAATCGACCTATCAATTTTTCTGCCATATAACTCACATCAAAACGCCATAAATAGAATATTCATCATAACAGCATGCATACCATTGCGCATATTTGCTTGACTGAAAAATTGCACATTGGGTAGCCACATCTTGGTTTCAGTAATACCTGCTTAACTGTCACAAGAATAGTCGAAAAGGGGCGTACACTGCATCTATAGGTATGTGATAGTGTGCACAATAAACTGCCCGCCATTATAAATTTCAATACTTGATTCACCAGATCAAAAAAAAAAAGCAAATGGGATCACCTCAAGGTAAAAAAGCAAGATGTTTGGAATGAGCAACAATCTCTGGAAACGATTCTGGAAAATCGCAAAACCTTACTGGTTTTCGCATGAAAAATGGCAAGCTCGCGGATTGCTGTTGCTTCTCATAATACTTTTATTGGGGCAAACTGGATTTAACGTTTTATTTATAGAACAGACGGGGGAATTCACTTCCGCGCTGGCAGCAAGAGATGCCGACAGATTTTGGCATTCAATCAAATTCACCCTGATCATTTTGGTGATAGCCGTGCCAATCTATGCGTTCTACTACTATGTGCGCGACCAACTGGGCATTCTATGGCGGCAATGGATAACCCACAATTACCTGAACCGCTATTTCAGCAACCGGGCATATTATTCCCTCTAATCCAATGCCGAAATTGATAACCCCGATCAGCGGATATCCGAGGATATCAACACGTTCACCCAAAGATCCCTGTATTTTTTCCTGATTCTGATTGGCGAATTGATACAGCTCATCGCTTTCAGCAGTGTACTTTGGTCAATTTCAAGGGCATTGGTCTATTTTCTGGCGGTTTATGCATTTGCTGGCACGATGATTACGCTGTTATTTTTTGGAAAACCCTTGATTACGCTTAACTTCAACCAGCTCAAACGCGAAGCTGACTTTCGTTTCAGCATGGTACGAATCCGTGAAAATGCGGAATCGATTGCCTTGTATCGGGGAGAACTTCAAGAATCGTCCAATGTGAAAAAACTTTTCCATGAGCTGTTTCTCAATTATTCAAAACTGATCAAATGGCAACGCAATCTTAACTTTTTCCAATATGCCTACAGTTTCCTGACCATTGTTTTGCCCAGCGCCATCATCGCTTCACAGGTGCTTTCCGGTGAACTTGAAGTCGGCAGTGCAATTGAGGCTGCGGGTGCATTTGCGGCAGTATTGAGCGCACTTACCGTAATCATGGAAAACTTTGAAGGTCTGAGCAGATTTGTTGCCGGAATTAATCGCCTGGATACTTTTTCCAGGACATTGAGCAGGATCGAAGCAAATACATCAAGGCAGCAACAAAAATCCGGGCATACAATTCATGTGTTGGAAACTTCACAAATAGCACTGGAAAACTTTACCTTGATGACACCGGACTATCAAAGAACGCTCATCAGCAACCTGACACTGGAGGTAAACCCTGGGCGCAGTCTTTTGATTGTCGGTGCCAGCGGTGAAGGAAAAAGTTCTCTGTTGCGTGCCATTGCCGGCTTGTGGACCAGTGGGAACGGTGTCATTTCACGCCCCAGACCGGAGGAAATCCTGTTTTTGCCGCAGCATGCTTACATGATTTTGGGTAACCTTCGCAGCCAGCTGTTGTATCCAGACAGGGACAGCAAAATCTCCGATGATGAACTTCATCAACTGCTGGATCAGGTAAAACTTCCGCACCTGGCCAAGCAGTTTGGCGGCCTGAATGCCAATCTGGACTGGGGAAAGGTGCTTTCGGTGGGCGAACAGCAGAGATTGGCCTTTGCGCGTGTTTTGCTGGCCAAGCCGCGCTATGTAATGCTGGATGAAGCAACCAGCGCACTGGATATTGAAAACGAAAAATTCCTGTATCATCTGCTTGCCAATACCGCCTCCACCATGGTCAGCATCAGTCACCGCCCGACTCTACTCGACTATCATCAGCAGGTGTTGGAACTCAGTGGAAGCGGCAACTGGCAATTGTATGCATCCAGTGTTTATCGTTTTAAAACTTGAGGTATCAAACCATGGGTCAACACTATCTAAAACCACTGTTCGCGCCGGAATCTGTTGCCATCTTTGGTGCCAGCGATCGCGTTGATGCTGTCGGACAAATCGTCTTCAGCAATATGCTGAAAAGCGGCTATCAGGGCGCACTCTATCCGATCAACCCCAAGCGCGACGAGGTGCAGGGTCACAAAGCGTATACCTCGCTATTTCAAATCGGCGAACGTGTAGAACTGGCGGTCATCGCCACGCCGCCGCAAAGCGTGCCTGACATTATCGAGGATTGCGGCAAGCACGGAGTCAAGGCTGCCGTTATTATTACCGCCGGCTTTGCCGAAACGGGTGCCGAGGGCAAGGCGCTGGAACATGCGCTATTGGAAAATGCCCGGCGTTACGGCATACGTTTGCTTGGGCCTAACTGTCTGGGCATCATGCGCCCCGATCTTGGCCTGAATGCCACCTTCAACAAGGGCGGCGCCAATACGGGCAATCTTGCTTTCGTGTCGCAATCCGGCGCGCTGTGCACCGCCATTCTGGATTGGGCGCAGACCAATGACGTGGGTTTTTCCAGTGTTATTTCCATGGGCTCCTCTGCTGACGTGGATTTTGGCGAGATCCTGGATTACCTGGTGAACGATCAAAAGACACAGAATATATTGTTGTACATTGAAGGTATACGCAACGCGCGCAGTTTCATGAGTTCGCTGCGTGCTGCTGCACGCATCAAACCGGTGATATTGGTCAAGGTGGGGC
>JBBQYH010000032.1:0-17986 GCA_038208855.1 Burkholderiales bacterium | reverse complement strand
CCCCTCGCGCAAACAGTCCGACAGCCGGCTGGCTACGCTCTGCAACAACAGGTCTCCAGTGGCGTGACCCATCAGGTCGTTGACGGGCTTGAATCCATCAAGATCGATGTACAACACCGCAAACAGTTCGTTATGCCTGTGCGCACGCGCCAGGGTTTGTTCCAGCCTGTCTATAAATAACAGACGATTTGGCAAGCCGGTCAAGGCATCGTGATAGGCGAGATGACTGAGTTTTTCTTCCTGGGTTTTTTGCGCGGAGATATCTTGCAGGCTCATTATTGACAAAGGCCGTTTCATTTCCGGTATATCGGCAAGAGAGATATCAAGGGAAAATCTTTCGCCGCTTCGACGTCTGCCTACAATAGGATAAGCAGGTTCGCTGAACAGTTCTTTCATATTCATGCCGGCCAATTTCCCGGCTTCATATCCAAACATGTATTCTGCAGCACGATTCCCCGATTCAATATTTCCCGCATCGTCGATAACAATAATCGCAGTGGCCACGTTTTCCATTATGCGACGCAATACGGATTTGCTTTCGGTCAGCTGATTTAGCTGGCGCTTGAAGAAATACAGCACAAAGGCAAAGTTAACCAGCATTAGCAGCGATGCCAGGCCTTGCACAAAATTGAACATTTCTGTTTTTTTGTGCGCTGCATCTTCAATCACATTGGTAAGATCATTCATTACCGTCAGCAACGGCAGGCTATCGCGCATGACGATAGCGGTTGCATGATCCAGCTCTGCCACTGAATAACTTTCAGGCCTGTCCAGTATGGGACGCAGAGCAACCTGGATCGGCGACCACAAACCATATGCCCTGTTGATCAGCATTCTGGCTTTTTCCGATTTGGCAATTTCCAGCGTCAGAGTATTTTCGCCGCGATCAACAACGGTGTTGTTTGAAAAATTAACCAGCGTCTGGTCAAACAAATCATAGGTAAGATTCAATTCTTCCTGCAACAGCTTGCTGCCACCTTTGTCTTGATGTAAGCGATCAAGCTCCAGCAGGCATTTGGCCAGGCGCTGTGAAAGCATGCGCTGCCTACCAGCCACATTAACCGCTGTTGCATCAACATTGCTTTCAGCGGAACTCCAGAAACCTAGCACAACTGAACCCAAGGCCTGCAATAACAGGAAATAAATGGCCAATACCAACGCTCGCGATTTTTCAGGTCGTGCAAACTGATATGACTTATATTTCTGGAACATTATGTCTCCAATCCAGATCGCAACAGAGCACTAACATCTCCTGCCCGCGTTTGATACTGATTGAAAGCGTGACGCACATATTGGCATCGGTAATGGAAAGATAAGGGCGGCTAATCTGGACTTCACCATGATTTTTAATTGCGCGTTGAAAATATTGACGCCGTGACCAGTTCGCATCATTGGCTTCCAGTAACGGATTGAAGCGCTGGTCAAACAATGGGTTGTACAGAGTAGATTTCTGGGTTGTACCCAATTGTTTTCCCACTTCGTTTAACAGAAAACAGCGTGTGATGTTCGGGTGCAAGAGCAAATTCACACAGGCTGTAGCAGCCTCCATGCCTGCTTCAACATGCTTGGCGGACTGCACAAATGCGGGAATAAACTCCTGCATTCTGCTTTGATATTTTTTGCTTTCCTGCTGCCTGAACAGTTTGTATTTGTCACATAACTGCGGAAGAATCACTGAAGATGCGTTGCTGTCCGGAATAAATTTTTGCGGTCTGCCAAAATAGTAACCCTGCACAAAGTCTATGCCGGTATCCATCGCGATCAAAGCTTCCTCTTCCGTCTCCACCCCTTCAATCAACGACAGGCTGCCTGATTCATGTATAAGGCCGACCAGAATGGGCAGCACGCGACGCACAGCTATATTCGTTGCCGCCTGTGTGATCATGGAACGGTCAAGCTTTACGATTTGCGGTGACAAATGCCAGATACGATCGAAATTTGAATGTCCTGCGCCAAAATCATCAATCGCAACAAGACAGCCCAGCTTCTTGTAGTAATCCACTGCACCTGCCAGCAGGGTTTCCTCCTGTATGCTTTGCTCCAGAATCTCGATAACAATACGATAAGCGGGAAAATTGTAACGCGCCAACAACTCGGCAAAATATGGCCCATAATTTACTCCCCTGATTGTTACCAAGGGGTTGACATTAAGAAACAGCCAGCTGGTCTTGTCGGCCATTGAGGAAAAATTGCGTATATGCAAATTTCTGCACAGGCGGTCGAGAAACACGTTTTCGGCTTCGCTCTCTACCATATCAAATACTGTCAGCGGTGACACACTGACGCCCTGTTGATCCCTGGCGCGCAATAGCGCTTCGTATCCAACCGGCCTTTTATGCGCCAGACTGAAAATTGGCTGAAAATGGCTGCTTAAAATCAACCCCCTGAAATAACCGATAACTTGCCCTTCAGCCATTTCAGTAGCATCTTCAATCCTCTCAAGCGAATAATTGTTATGCACAACTTTCACACTGCTCAATGGCATTTTCATCACCAATTTCTATGCGGATATTGTTCAATTTTCCAGCGAAACAAATACTTTATTGCCCTCCTGCTTCACCGGATAATTACGCGCACAGCCAACATCGGGTGCTACCGCATTGCCATCTTCCAGCTGTATATGCCAGTTGTGCATGGGACAGGCCACCTTCTTGCCGAATACTATGCCTTGCGACAAGTGACCACCCTTGTGCGGGCACTTGTCGAGCAGGGCGAACACTTCGTTTTCGGCTGTTCTGAACAGCGCGATATCACCCTGTGCAGATTTGATGACGCGGCTGCCCAGCGGCGGGATATCTTCCAGTGTTGCGACTTGTTTCCAGTTACTCATGATAGTTTCCTGACTTATACGGTAAGTGCTTCAAATTCACGCTTGTTTACATTCTCTTTTGCCCATGGATTCTTGGACCCCTGTAATGCATAAAGCAGGCGCTCATGCAGGGCCTTGCGTTTCTCCGCATCATCCACCACCTGTTGCTTGACGTAATCCAGCCCCACGCGTTCGACGTAATGCACGGTGCGATCCAGGTAGCGCGCTTCCTCGCGATACAGTTGGGTAAAGGCCAGCACGTATTCCATCACCTCTTCCCTGGTTTTTACTTTTACCAGGAACTGAGCAACTTCAGTTTTGATACCGCCATTGCCCGCCACATAAATTTCCCAGCCCGACTCCACACCGATAATGCCCACGTCTTTAATTGCAGCTTCAGCGCAATTGCGCGGGCAGCCAGACACGGCGAGTTTGAATTTATGCGGTGTCCACATATGGTCCAGCGCATATTCAAGTTCGATGCCCATTTGCGTGGAATCCTGCACACCAAAACGGCACCATTCGCTGCCGACGCAGGTTTTCACCGTGCGTAACGCCTTGCCGTAGGCATAGCCCGATGCCATGTCCAGATCAGCCCAGACATTGGGCAAATCTTCTTTCTTGATACCCAATAAATCGATACGCTGACCACCGGTAACCTTCACAGTCTTGATATTATATTTATCCGTAACATCCGCAATACGACGCAACTGCGCAGCGGTGGTGATGCCGCCATGCATGCGAGGTATGATGGAGAACGTTCCGTCTTTCTGGATATTGCCGTGCGCACGTTCGTTGATAAAGCGCGATTGCGGATCATCTTTTGCCTCGTGCGGCCAGGCGCACAATACGTAATAATTCAATGCAGGACGGCATGTTGCACAGCCGTTGGGTGTACTCCACTTGAGTGCTTGCATCACCTGCGGAATGGATTTCAATTCATCCACGCGGATTGCCAGACGCACTGCTTCATGTGTGAGCTCGGTGCAACCGCACAAGGGTTTCACTGCCGCAGCTTGCGGTGCATACGCACCACCCAGAGCGCTGGCAAGGATCTGCTCCACCAGCCCGGTGCAGGAACCGCATGAAGCCGAAGCCTTGGTGTGCTTGCGCACATCATCCAGGGTAAACAGGCCCTTTTCCTTGATAGCTTTGACTATGGTGCCCTTGCATACGCCGTTGCAGCCGCACACCTCCATGGTATCCGGCATCGCGGCTGCGAGGTTCTGACCCTGGTGGCCGGAATTGCCCAGATGAGATTGGCCGAACATCAGGTGATCGCGTATGTCCGCCACATTCTTGCCGTCGCGTATCATCTGGAAATACCAGGAGCCATCCTTGGTGTCGCCGTACATCACTGCACCCACCAGCTTGTCGTCTTTCAACACCAGCTTTTTGTACACGCCGCCTGCCGCATCGTGCATCAGGATTTCGTCGCAGGCTTCACCGCCGCTGAAGTCACCGGCAGAAAACAGATCGATACCGGTCACTTTCAACTTGGTTGAAGTGACCGAGCCTTGGTAACGGGCAATGCCCAGACGCGCCAGATGATTGGCGCAGACTTTTGCCATATCAAATAAGGGCGCAACCAGACCATAAGCCGTACCGCGATGCGATACGCATTCGCCCACCGCATAAATGCTCGGGTCATAGGTCTGCATGGTGTCGTTAACCACAATACCTTTATTGCAGTGGATGCCTGCCGATTCGGCCAATGCTGTATTCGGGCGTATGCCCACCGCCATCACCAAAAGATCTACCGGTATTTCGCTGCCATCCTTGAAACGGATTGCCTTGACGCGCCCAGCGTCATCGCTCACAAGATTCTGCGTTTGTTTTTCCAGCAGGAACTTCAAGCCTTTGGCCTCGAGTGAACTTTGCAGCATTTTGGCCGAGCTCTGGTCAAGTTGACGCTCCATCAACCATGGCATGATGTGCACCACGGTGACATCCATGCCTCTAAGCGCAAGACCATTGGCCGCTTCCAGCCCGAGCAGACCGCCGCCGATGACCACCGCATGTTTGTATTTTTCCGCTGCCGCGATCATCGCGTTGGTATCCTGAATATCGCGATAGCCAATCACACCCTGCAAATCGTTGCCGGGGATCGGCAATATAAAAGGATTGGAGCCGGTGGCCAGCAACAGCCTGTCGTATTCTGCTTCTGTGCCATCTTCGGCATACACCACTTTTTTCTTGCGATCAATGCGCACTATTTTTTTGTTCAGATGCAGATTGATATTGTTTTCCTTGTACCAATCCAGGTCATTAAGAATGATGTCGTTGATGCCCTGTTCACCCGCCAATACCGGTGACAACATAATGCGGTTGTAGTTGGGATAAGGTTCGGAACCGAATACCGTGAGGTCATACAACTCCGGTTCCAGTTTGATCAACTCTTCGAGGGTGCGCACACCCGCCATGCCATTGCCCACCATTACCAGTTTCATTTTTTTCATTGCACAACTCCCGAGTTCATTATTATTGCGGCTGATTAGCTGCGTGTTTTGTACTACACGTCTAGTACTGAGCAATAAAGATGCCAACGACCAAGCAGGGATTTAAAACAATGATTTAATGCTATTTAATTTTGAATAGTCAGATGGAATGCAATATGCACGCCCTGATTCAGGGCGAGGTTTTAACACCCCGCACCTTTATAGAGGATTGCATGCAATTCAAGTCCAGAGTGGTGCACGCTGAAATTACCCGGATACCGGAATATATATTTAAGTATATGATTATATAGAATAATATTACATAGAGCTGGCAGCGGGCTGCGCACCCAGTCGCTTCAGCTCCGGCAAACAGGAACCGCATTCCGTGCCGCATTTCAACTTGGCCTGTATCGCTGACAAATCCAGGCCGTTGCTGAATTCGGACAGTATTTCCTGCTCGGATACATCCAGGCAATTGCAAATTATGCGGCCACGCTGTACTTGGCCGGCCGGCGGCGCACTCAATGGGGCAAACAGCCACGGACGCAAAGATTGTGCATCTGCCTCCTGTGCGATGATTTCTTTCAGCCAATCACGCGCAACCGTTTCACCGGTTAACCTGACCCCAAAAAGTTTTCTTTCTTCCATCAAGGCACGTTTTGAAATACCGCGCTTTGCATCGCGATAATTCATCACTTCATTGGCGTCATCCAGACCCAGCACCGCATCGATTTCGGCCAGCAGTTCGCTCGGCACCACTGAAGAGTGGGCAACACGCAAAACCACCAGTTCATCACCACGCCCGAACAAACCAAGTGATGCATAGGCAAAATTTTTCAAATAGGGCTGCAGCTGGGCCATACGCTTGAGTGCATTGCCTTTGCGCATGGCCACCATCTGCCACGGCAACTCCAGTTTGCTGATTTGCAC
Organism: Burkholderiales bacterium; assembly: GCA_038208855.1. GTDB lineage: Bacteria > Pseudomonadota > Gammaproteobacteria > Burkholderiales > Gallionellaceae > 39-52-133. The sequence goes on along the minus strand of JBBQYH010000032.1, from coordinate 11,809 downwards.
TGCCGCATGTTTCAGTTCAGGTTGTTTTGAGTAAGGATCATATGCACTGCTGGTCAAGGCATTCACCCCCAGCCCGCTCATGAATTGTCGCCCCCAGTGCATCGGTATAAATGTCTGCCCGGAGCGCATTTCTTCCGCGGCTTTCACGCGCAGGGTCAGCTTTCCACGGCGACTGCTGACCTGCACTATGTCACCGTCGTTTAATCCGCGCCGATTCATATCCACTGCACTCATCGAGATCAGCGGCTCTTCTACATGACTGAACAAACGGCCCAGCTTCCCGGTGCGGCTCATGCCGTGCCACTGGTCGCGCAATCTGCCGGTATTCAAATGCAACGGAAAACGGATATTGATATCCTCGGACAGTGCTGCAAATTTCGTGTTCACAAATTTGGCGCGGCCATTCACGGTAGGGAATATTCCATCCGTGTACAGACGCTTCTTGCCCTGAGTCTCACCTTGCGGCAAGGGCCACTGCTGCGGGCCCGCACTTTCCAGCAAGGCGTAACTGAGGCCACCTATGTCCAGGTCGCGACCTATTGTCGTTGCGCGATGCTCATTGAAAATGGATTCTGTATCAGCATAATTCAGCAACTCTGGCTTGCCCAAACGCTGTGACAAACGCCGCGCAAAATCCACCGCTATCTGCCAGTCATGCCGTGCTTCTCCCGGTGCAGGCACTGCTGAGCGCACGCGTGAAATGCAGCGCTCGGAATTGGTGACCGTGCCTTCCTTTTCGCCCCAGGTGCTTGCGGGCAACAGCACATCGGCATACGCCACCGTTTCGGTATCAAGATAAGCTTCCTGCACCACGACAAATTCTGCAGCTTCCAGCGCCTCATTGATCAGGTTAAGATCCGGCATCGATTGTGCCGGATTAGTGCACACAATCCACAGCGCCTTGATCTGCCCGGAGCGCACGGCTTCAAATATTTCCACCGCGGTTTTGCCGGGTTGTGCAGGCACTTCATCCACACCCCATATTTTGGCTATCTCTGCCCTGTGTTGCGGGTTGTCCATATTACGATGCGCCGACAGCAGATTGGCCATGCCGCCCGCTTCGCGCCCGCCCATGGCATTGGGTTGCCCGGTAAGCGACAAGGGGGCCGCACCCGGGCGGCCTATCTGTGCTGTAGCCAGATGCAGATTGATCAGTGCGGCATTTTTGTGCGTCCCCTGTATGGATTGGTTCAACCCCTGGCAATACAGCGACAGCGTGGCTGCGGAAGTGGCAAACAATTTTGCCGCAAGCACAATGTCATCTGCATCCACACCGCATACACTGGCCGCATGCTGCGGGGTGTACGCGCGCACAGTTGCTTTCAACTCGTCAAAACCCTCGGTATGCGCGGCAATATAAGCCATGTCACACCAGCCCTCCCACAGCATCACATGCAGCATTGCATTGAACAGCACCACGTCGGTGCCGGGCAGAATTGCCAAATGCAGATCGGCTGCACTGGCAGTATCGGTGCGGCGCGGATCAACCACAATCAATTTCAGTTCCGGGTTTTTTTTGCGTGCATCTTCAATGCGCCTGAAAATAATCGGGTGAGCATAGGCTGTATTTGATCCGGCAATGAAGATGCACTGTGCATGATCAATGTCCTCGTAACAGCCAGACGGTGCATCTGCACCCAGCGTAGCTTTGTAACCTGTCACCGCAGATGACATGCACAAACGAGAATTGGTATCTACATTGTTGGTGCCTATCAAGCCCTTGACCAGCTTGTTGAACACATAATAATCCTCGGTCAGCAATTGGCCGGAGATATAAAAGCCGACGGCATCAGGACCGTGCTCGCGGATGACGTCTGCAAATTTGTCTGCAACCGCATCCAAAGTTTCGTCCCAGCTCGCACGCTGCCGTGGCTGACTACGATCAAGTCTCAGTTCGGGATACAAGGCGCGCAATTCCGGGCGCGCTGTCAGATGCAGAGTGGCGCCCTTGGTGCACAAGCGCCCAAAATTGGCGGGATGATCCGGATCACCGCGTACACCGGTAATTTTCTCAGCCGTACTGCTGATGATGACTCCGCAGCCTACACCGCAATAGCAGCAAATTGATTTGGTTTCTTTGGTGATAATTTTGTTCATGGATTATTTAGTAGCAAAACCCATGCCATACCACTCAGACAATATAAATCAGACTGTTATATAAACGCTGATAATGCCCAATTTGTTGTTGCCGCGAAGGCGGTAGCTATTGAATTTTTCATAATACGCGACAGGCCTGTCATGCCAATTGAAGGCAACAAGTATGTTTCAAACTTAGCCGGAATGACGTCTTGATCTGAATTTCCATCGAAACAAAAGGAGAAATTCAACTGAACAGTGCATTATAGAAGTGCATGTGAAACATGCTGGCGCATGCAATTGGTGCATCACTGTTAAGATGACAATCGATTCACTGGTTAAAAATCGATACGCAGTAGATCACAGTGCTTCAAGCTGCCTGGCAAGGAGGCTTGCCGCCTTGGTGGCAGGCACCGGTTTGCTGAAATAATATCCCTGGCCATACTCGCAACCAAGTGCAAACAGGCATTCCAGCTGTTCTTCTGTTTCTATGCCTTCAGCCACCACTTTCAAGCTCAGAGAATCGGCAATGCCCAATATTGCAGTCACAACAGCGAGCGCATTTTTATCATCAGGCAATTTTGCAACAAAACTTCTGTCAATTTTAATTTTACTGACAGGGAAGCTGGTCAGGTAACTCAAAGAAGAATAGCCTGTACCAAAGTCATCAATAGATATGCTGATACCATTCTGGCTGAGTTGCTGTATGGTATCCATACTGTTGCTGGTGTTGTCCATTAACACGGACTCTGTAATTTCCATTTCAAAATACTGATGAGCAAGTCCCGCATCCTCCAGAACTTTCATTACGTCACTGGCAAGGTGATGCAATTTGAATTGACGCGAAGAGAAATTAACCGCAACAAACATAGCGCCAAATTTGGCGACCCACGCCTCCGTTTGTACAGCCGCAGCTTTCATTACGAAAGAACCAATGTCAATAATCAAACCAAGCTCTTCTGCCAACGGGATAAAGTCGTCAGGATTAATCATGGTTCCATCGGTCTTTATCCAGCGTACCAAAGTTTCAAATCCGGCAATTTTTTTGCTTGAAATATCCATGATGGGCTGATAAAAGGGAACTATTTCATTTCTTTCCAAAGCGCGCCTGAGTTGCGCCTCAACTTTCAAACGATGCTCCTGAGCATGCAGCAATTCAGCCTGATAATACTGGAAATTATTTTTACCCAGATTCTTGGCCTGATACATTGCACTGTCAGCCTGACTTTGCAGTATCTCACTGGTTTCACCGTTATCCGGGCAAATGGTTATGCCAATGGAGGCGCCTATAAATAGTTCATGCATTTCCACTTCGAATGGTTTGCTCAAAATTGAAATTATTTTTTCAGCAACTGTATTGATCTGGGAAATATCCGTATGATTGCTGATCAAAACAACAAATTCATCCCCACCCAGCCGGGCTACAAAATCTACAGAACGCAAAGTACCGAGCAAACGCTCGGCAACAGTACTCAACAATAAATCTCCTGCCTGATGACCATAGGTGTCATTTACAAACTTGAAGTTATCCAGATCGATAAAAAAAAGCGCAAATCGTTCATGCTCATATTTGAAGTTCAGCAAAGCCCGATCAATTTGATTATTGAAAGAGTGGCGATTGGGTAAATTGGTGACCGCATCGAAATTGGCCATTTTCGACAGTTTTGCTTCAATACTGCGACGTTCTTTCAGCTCATCATTCAAACTGCTTTCACGCTTGGTGATTTCCTGAACCATTATCTTGAAAACACCGGACAGCTCACCTATCTCGTCCCTGTTTTTACCGGATACATAAGCCGCATATTTTTCGTCCCGACTGATTTTACGCATCTCGTTCGCCAATGAGATCAATGGTTGCGTAATGCTGCCATGCATCCGGTTAAGCAAATAGGCCACCAGCACAAAACCCAACGCGCCCAACAGCAAAAGTATCGCTACCTGAAATGAAAGCTGAGCGTATGCCGGACGCAAGTTCATTTGCAACCAGATCGTGCCAATTTTCTCCTGGTTTGAAGCGATGCTCAGCATGGGTTGCACGATATTCATTGAAAGGCTGCCGAACTGAAAGCCCAGGGGAAGTTTTACCGGATCAACATTGAGAGCTTCCTTGAATGCCGCACCACTTCGGGTGTAACCTGCAAAGGGCTTTCCGCTTCTGTCATAAATTTCCGCATGCACGACATCCGTCACTTTATTCAGGTTAGCGAGTATTTCAGCCGCAACTTTTTGGTCATTGAAAACCACGGCTGAATTTGCACTTTCCGCCAACAAACCGGCAAGCGTATAGGAATATTTTTCATAGTTATCCTGCAGTGAGCCATATAGAAACAGACTTAAGGAAATCGTGGTCAGCAATGTCACCAGGCTGATAATAATCAGATTAACGACCTGTAATTTTTTGCTGATTGATAAGTTATTGAATAGATTTGTCATGTAATAATTAATAAACCTGTTTCGCAAGCTTCAAAAGTTTGGAACTTATATTCAAGGCGCTGGCCTGAGCCGAAGTACGATTAATATTGAAAGCAACACGGCCATCCTGTGGCACAAGGGTAATGGTGACATTATGCTGATCAAAGGAGTTTTCTTCCGCCACAACCAGTACCGGGTTCAGCCCGATTTTTTTTGGCAGATTTTTAATTAATGAATGCTCTTCATTGCCAATAAATAATATCTGGCAATCACTGAGTGCTGCATCTGCTGTCACCTGAATTATTTCAACCTGAAGTCCGTGCACCTGTTTGCTTTTGAAGGATTGCAATGCTTCATATACCGAATCGCCAGCCATTACACATATATTGAAACGGCTACTTGAAAGTGCAGGCCACTCTGTAAAGAGCGCAAAATTATAAATAAAGGCAGCTTGTACGGTGCTTTCTTTGGCAACAATTGCACTTGCTGCATTGGCAGTTATCAAACAGGCATTACACAACAGGAAACCCAGAATTTTCTGCTTAAAACGCATAGGAAATACTCGCAAGCAAATTACGCCCATCCTGCGGAATTTTTGGTGTTGGCATTTCTGAAGATGCAGGGTGTTGAATATCATTATTAAACACATTGCTGATTCGAATCTGCGCCTGCAAGCCTTTGGTGAACGCATCGGGGAAAGTCAGCGTGGTATTGGCCAACGTCTCATTGGTTACGCTATAAGGCGTGCTATTCCATGTATAATTTCGACTGCTGACTACCTGAATTTCAACCGCCCAGTAAGCTCTTTGCTTGAAAATCGGCATATTCATTGATGCTTTTCCCACCCAGTCCGGGCTGTTCTCCTGTGAGTTACCCACGTCGTTGGTTGTCTTGTTTAACGCCATACTGGCTCGCACATTCAAGTTGGACTCGGTATGCTTTTCGACGCTCAGTTCAGAACCCCTCACTTGAATCCAGCCACCGTTTTGATATTGCAAGCCGCTACCGGTGTCCACTTGCTGTATCAAATTATTCAATCTGTTCTGATATACAGACAGCATCCAGCGTGTCTGTTTGTTGCTTTGCCACTCGAGCACACCTTCTGACGTCTGTATGGTTTCACCCTGCAATTCAGGATTGCTCAGATAATTTATACCGTCTCCATACTGAGCTTCATACCCATTGGGAGATCGATATGCGCGGCCGCTTAACAACTTGGCATTCCATTGATCATTCACATGCCATATCACGCCCAAACGCGGACTTCTGCTTGTTTCCGCACTCCCATTTGTATCCATACGCAAGCCAAGGTTTAGCAGCCAGGATTCGCTTATATGAAATTCATCCTGCACAAAATATCCTTTGCGCAAAAAATTGGTATTTACATTGATATCAGGAGTAGTCAGCACAATGGAGTTGTAATTTTGCTGTCGTGCCAACAAATCGTCTGAAAACTCTACCCCGCCCAATACATGGTGAGCACCGAAGCGGGTTTGATAGCGGAATTCGCCATCCACTATTTGACCATGTACATCATCAAAATTATGGTAATAACCATTTGTGCTATCCCATAAACCATAGGTACCAAGATAGGCCCAGTCGGTATAACCTAACCGTGCATATACACTACTGTCAGTGGACAGCGCATGTTGCAACGACATGCTGACTTGGGTACCGGCATCAACGATTTTAAGCGCAGGATCATCAAAAACCGACATATACAACGCAGAGGAAGGCGTAGTCTGGCGCTCATGGTTAAGTAACGATATGCTCCACTCACCATGATCCACCTTCATGAACAAGCGCTGGTTTCGGCCTGTGTCCAGACCATGAGATACGCCATCTGAAGAAACGCTTCCATCGGCAAGCGTCAAGTTTCCAAGCGGATCAGCATAAGTCCGATCTCGCCCTGCCTTGTTTTCATTTGAATATTGCATAAAAACCCTGGTAACGCTCTCACTGTCCGGTTTGTCAAAAGTCTGGCCGGCGAGCATGCTCACGCCGGCAAGGCCTTGCTGTGAGACATAAGTGCTGATCTTGCGGAGCGGTATTTTCTCGGCACTGCGGGTAATGATATTTATCACCCCAAACATTGCATTAGAACCATAAATAGCGGAACCCGGGCCGGGAATATATTCAATACGCTCCACCACGGACATATCGAGCCAACCTTCTTCGCCCGTTAAAGCCTGCTGATAGATATTGTCATTGTTACGCTCGCCGTCTACCAACAACAGGAACCTGGTGTTGTAATCACCGGGGATCAAAAAACCGCGCGCGCCCAGGAAGTCATATGCATGATCATTGCTGATATAAAAACCAGGCAATGCAAGCAGCGCTTCGCTGATTGTTCGCCAGCCATGACGTTTGATTTCTTCGCGTGTGATGATTTGTACTGCAGAGGGTGCATCGCTGGTGCTTTGCTCGTACTTGGAGGCGGAGGTTACCTTTACTTCAAGCAGTTGCTCCAGAGATAGCTCGGACAAATCAAGATCATCTGCACAGGCCACTTGTACCGCCACAAAACTTGCAATTATCATGAATAACTTGCGGTGCTTAAACTGAAAAAACCTCATGAAACAACTCCGCTTCTTTATTTTTACCTGCATCTTAATATGTGCCCACAACTCCTGCAATCTATTTGATTAAATTAAACAATTACTCGAATATAAAACCATTTTTGGATGACCTGCAAACATCAAGCGAGCATACACATTCGCAAGCGGAATTACCAGGCTCTAATTATTGAGCACTCACTGATTCATCATGGATTTTTTCGCTATTTCCCTCCGACACGCTCCACTCACCTGCAAATGCACATAACAACAAACTTGCATTGGACGTCTGCCAATACACTAGACGTCCTTGATGCCGATGCGAACTGCATCCACGTACAACGGTTCAGTCGCGGTGTTTATGCCTTACTGAATAGGCGTCAAGTTATGCAGCCCTTAGGCGGACTGAACGTATCAATAGATTTTTTATGAATCGGAAGTCGGACGGAGCTACTTCACAAATCGACCTGGCATGAAGCACCGGTCTGGTATTTGGCTTTTTTTTCGGACGAGAACAGAATGAATTTGGCATTGCTTATGCACAGGAACGCAATGCTGAAAAATATCGCATTGCCAGCGCCTATCCTGTGCATACTGAAAATCCATTAAGGTGGGTTATCGCTATCACCTCAGACACTGCTTCGTGATGCAGCCCTGCTTGCAATATCTGCAGGATCACAGCAATGTTCCAACTCAAAACAAGGCAGCCGGGTTGCCGCACGGCTACAGCGTTGCAGCCAACAGATTCAATATGCACTTATAAGTACATATTATTCAATATAATCATATGGATATATCACCTCGAACAACCGCCTTACTGCCTGCCATTTGCGCGCTGCTCATCCAGCGGCCACAATAGATGCGCATCCAGTAGCAGTCTGTAGCGTCCTTCATTTGCATCCAGTTGTGCCAGGCTCGCTGCAAGCCCCGACTCCAGCGCCAGACGGCGCGCGTTGAGTACATCGGTCAGGCTGCTTTCGCCCAGACTGTATGCACGCGCTACCAGCTCTGCATTCTCGTGCACACCGAGAGAAGCAGCCTGTGCTTGTTGCCAAATCAGAAAGCTGTTGCGAGCCTGGGTATAAGCTGCATATACATCGCCTTCGAGGCGCCGCAGGGTTGTCGTTTCACGTACGTGCGCAATCTCCGCCTGCTGTTGTGCGATATCGGCATTGGCAGAGCGCAAACCGAATGACAGGGGCACGGACACATAAACACCGGCCACGGTTTCTTCGCCTTCTTTTTCGTTGGAATAGCGCACACCCACCGTGGGGTCGGGCACACGATCGGCACGATGCCGCTGTGCCAGCAACGCCTGTACACGGCTGTCCGACTGCACCATGCCCAACTCGTGATTGTCGTCCATCACCTTGTTCTGCCAGTAGCTCAGGTCATGCTCTATTGCCTGCGGTGCAGCCAGCGCCGGCGCTGCCGGCACCTGCAGTTGCGGGAAAGGGCGTTGCAGTTCACTGGCGGCCAGCTGTGCACGCAGGCTGGCTTGTTGCATGGAAACTTTTGCCAGCGCCGCCACCGCCCTGATCTGATTCAATTCCATTTTTGGTGCATCACCGGCGTGCATGCGCTTTTCCGTCATCAGAACTTGTTGTTGCAGAATAGCCGCCTGCTGCTGCCACAATTCAACCTGGGTTTGCTCGCGTTGCCAGTTGAACCACAGATGCAGCAGCAACCGCCCCGCTTCATGCCGCGCATCACCCAGCACATATTCCGCACGGGTCACGCTTTCGCTGCCGATATCGCTATCCAGCAGAACTTTGTTGAGCAGACGCAACGGACGTTCCAGCGCCACATCCCATTCTCTCAGGCGTTGTCCGGTAGCGCTGATTTCGCGTTGTGCACTTCCCGCACGCAGATTGAACTCGTAATTTCCGCTGTCCCACTTGCGCTGGTTGGCCTGCGCTATGCTGATTTCATGTTCCGCTGCCAGCACACTGATGTGGCCACTTAACGCGTTTTCCACCTGTGCCAAAGGCGGCAGATCAGACATCTGTAATTCTTCGGCATACACCAGGGGGGAAAGCAGTAATGCCAATACAAAAATTAAATAATATTTCAAGCCAGCCTCCCAAATTCAATGACCGGTGTTAACCAGTAGGCGATTTCATTATTGGCCTCCAGTGATTTCAAATGCTCAATCAGTGCTCGCGCATCTTGCAGGTTCATCACACAGCGAATTTCCAGACGCTGCGAACGCCCGCGCACCTGCTCAAGCATACTGGGTAACTTTTCTTTCAAACTGTGGCCGTCTATCTGGTTGACAGAAAAGCCACCCACCCACTCCGGGTGACTCAACAGGTGATCAACCAGACGTTCTTCCATCGATTTATGACACACCAGGGTCAGACAACAATCTTGTATTTTGCTCATACCGTTTTCCTTTTGACTTCAATCCCGAAACGTCGGTACAGGATGGGCAGCATGATCAGCGTCAACAATGTTGAACTGAGCAGGCCGCCAATCACCACGATGGCGAGCGGTTTTTGAATTTCCGAGCCGGGGCCGCTGGCAAACAACAGCGGCAGCAGACCGAACGCGGTAATGCTGGCGGTCATCAGCACCGGGCGCAAACGGCGCTTTGCACCTTCGGTAATCACATGTGTGATGTCCAGTCCCTGGCTGTGCAGCTGGTTGAAATAAGACACCATCACCACACCATTCAAGACGGCAATTCCCAGCAGCGCAATGAACCCGACCGATGCCGGCACCGACATGTATTCACCGCTGAGCCACAACGCAAACACACCGCCGATCAGCGCAAACGGCACATTGGTCAGCACCAGCACTGCCTGCCGTACCGAGCCAAAAGTCGCGAACAGCAGCATGAAGATCAAACCGAGTGCGATCGGTACCACCACCGCCAGTCTCGCCGCAGCGCGCTGCTGGTTTTCAAACTGACCGCCCCAGGTGAGCGAGTAGCCAGTCGGTAACGGAATCTGCGTGGCGACCGCCGCCTTTGCTTCTTCCACAAAACTGACCAGATCGCGGCCGCGCACGTTGGTTTGCACCACCGCCATACGCGCACCGTTTTCATGATCAATTTTGACCGGCCCATTGCTGCGTTCAAGCCTGGCAACCACCGATAGCGGCACATTGTGGCCATTGGGCAGCGGCAACGTAAGGGCTGCAAACAGGGCAGGCGACTGTTGCACTTCCGCCGGGCCGCGCAACAACAACGGTGTGCGTTTGCCCTCTTCGATTACGGTGCCCAGCAAACGACCTTCCACCATGGTGCGCAAGGTATTGTTGATGTCATCAACACTCAGCCCGAGGCGTCCAGCCGCCAGACGATCGATTACCACGCGATAATATTGCACGCCGTCATTTTTAACCGTGTAGGTATCTTCGCTGCCCTTGATACCTTTAATGACGTCCACCATTTTTTCGGCAATGCTGTTGAGCTGCGTAATGTCGCTGCCAAAAATTTTGATGGCAACATCGCCGCGTGAACCGGTTAGCATTTCAGATACCCGCATCGCAATCGGCTGGGTAAAACTGAACTCAATACCGGGAAAATCCTGCATCACTTTGCGGATTTCATCGATCAGTGCCACCTTGGTTTTCATGCGCCATTCTTTCTGCGGCTTGAGTACCAGAAAGTTATCCGTCTCGTTCAAGCCCATCGGATCCAGCCCGAGTTCATCTGCACCTGCACGCGAGACAATACCCTTCACCTCGGGCACTGCCTTGAGGATGGCTGTCTGTATGCGTTGATCCAGCGCCGCCGTTTCGACGATACTGATTGAAGGCAATTTCGCCGTCTGCATGATAATGTCGCCCTCATCCATTTCCGGCATGAAGGTTTTACCGATCAGAAAATACACGCCCACCGTCAGCACCAGTGCTGCCACTGCAACACTCAGCACCTTGCGTTCATTCGCCAGTGCTTTATTCAATAACGGCGTGTAAATATTGAGCGCCTTGCGCACCAGCCACGGATCTTCATGACTGCCGCTCTTCAGCAGATAAGAGGCGAGCACCGGAATGATGCTCAAGGAAAGCAGCAGCGAAGCCGCCAGTGCAAACACGATGGTCAGTGCAACCGGGATGAATAGTTTGCCTTCCAGTCCCTGCAAGGTCATCAGCGGCAAGAACACGATGATGATGATGGCCATCCCTGCCGCCACCGGTATCACCACTTCTTTGACTGCGCGATAGATCACATGCAGCGGCGATACATGCTGACGTTTTTCACCGAGATGGCTGATGATGTTCTCCACCACAACCACCGCAGCATCCACCAGCATGCCGATGGCAATCGCCAGGCCGCCCAGACTCATCAGATTGGCCGACATATCAAATTGCTGCATCAGAATGAAGGTCATCAACACGGCCAACGGCAAGGTCAGCGCAACCACCAGCGCCGCGCGGAAATTTCCCAGAAACAACACCAGTAAAATCACCACCAGCACGATTGCTTCACCCAATGCACTGGAAACCGTGCCGATGGCGCGTTTGACCAGACTGCCCCGGTCGTAAAATACTTTTGTGGTCACGCCTTTGGGCAGTATTGGTGCTAGCTCGGCCAACTTTGCGCGCACGCCATTCACCACCTTTTGCGCATTCGCGCCGCGCAGCCCCAGCACCAGACCTTCAACGGCCTCACCATGGCCGTCTTTGGTGACCACGCCATAGCGTGTCAGGCTGCCGATGCGCACCTGTGCCACATCGCCGACGCGAATAGGATTGCCACCAGGACTGCTGATCACGATATCGCGCACATCCTGCAAATTATTGATACTGCCTTCGGC
>JBBQYH010000031.1:0-18237 GCA_038208855.1 Burkholderiales bacterium | reverse complement strand
TCCTGAAACTGGTTATGTTTTTTTTGACATCATACCATTTCAAGGGGCGGGCGTAGCAGGGTCTTTATGCTTGCCGGACTGCTGCAACAATGCTGTGGTCATTGCGCAGCGCAAAATACACAACCGAGCGCAAACGGGCGGGGGTGACGGGCTTGTGCAGCAGGATAGCGCCGCTGGCCTGAATTTCATGCATGGTTTGCGGGGCGGTATCACCCGTCAGTACTACGGCGGGTATGGGTCTGTGCCAATGCTGTCTAAATTGATTGATGCAATCAAGAGCGGTAATGCCCAGCGGCAAACGATAATCACAAATCAATATATCCGGGCTGACGCCCGCCAGTATCATATTGTTCTGCACTTCCTGCGGCAGTTCGCCTTCAAAAATCCGGCATCCCCACTGTTTGATCAGTTTGGATGCAATCAGCCGGATCTCAGGATTGTCTTCTACCAGCGCGACTATGGTGCCGCTTATATCATGCTGGTTTTGAATATTGTTTTGCGGAAGTGGAATTTTCTCAGACACACTTTGTGGCAAAAGGAAGCTGAAACTGGAACCGAGTGCGGGCTTGGAAATGACGCTGACATGACAGCCGAGCAAGACTTCCATGCGCCGCACGATGGACAACCCCAGTCCCAGTCCCTTGAGGCGGTCGCGGTGCTGGTTTGCTACCTGGTAATACTCTTCAAAAATGTGCGGCAAGCTCGTAGCGCGTATGCCTATGCCGGTGTCTGTAACGCTGAATTGCAGGAGATTGTCCTCGGATTTGCATTTTACCGACACTGTGCCGTAATCCGTATAGCGTATGGCATTTGAAATCAGATTGCGCAGAATGCGTTCAAGCAACAGGGGATCGCTATAACAGTAAAAATCTGTGCGGTGCATGTCTAAAGTAAGTCCCTTTGCAGCGGTCAGGGGGTGAAACTCGGAGTACAAACGCTCCAATACCTCCTGTACTGCAAAATTCTGCATGTTTGCCAATACCACGCCGGCATCGAGTTTGGAAATGTCCAGCAGTTCGTCAAACATATCGACCAGCGCGCCGACAGATTTGCCGATTTGCGTGGACAATTGCCTGCACTCCTCTTCCACGGCGACTTCCTGTAGCGATTCACTGAACAGTAGCAGGGCCTGCAGGGGCTGGCGCAAATCATGACTGGCTGTTGCAAGAAAACGCGATTTGTCATGATTGGCTGTTTCGGCGATTGCTTTTTGCATGGTCAATTGTTCGACCAGAAAATCATTTTCATGACGTTGCCACAAGGATTTCCAGAAGGTCAGGCTTAAAGCTCGCCCGGCACTGATGGTGGCATAAAGAAATAGCAGCAACATGCCGGCCAGAAGCATCTGGGTTTGCGCACCGACAAGAAGCAACCTTGCAAGCAGCGGCAGGGTAACGCCAAATACAAAAATATATAGGGACGGCGGGTAAACGGAATCGAGTGTGATGGCGCCCGCCGCAAGGCCAAGAGAAATACAAATCAACAGGGCTTGGTAGGTCAGGTCATCGGGAAAAAAATACAATGCGGTCAGGCCCCACATGATCGCGGTAAGGCCGGTGAAAATGTTGAAATGCAGACTCATGCGCCTGCATTCCTGAATCGTCGATAATTTATCGCGGCCGCGTAACCATTGATAGGTATCGATAGCGTGTATCGCATAGAAGCAAATCAGCCACGCCAGCAGATTCAGGTGGTTGTTGTGGTCCCAGAACAGCCATACAAACAACGGTTCAAGCAAAGCCTGGGTGATCAGCATGACAGGGTAAACCTGCAAACGTGCACGCAACTGTTCTGCACGGATTTTCAGGTTCTCTTCAGTAACCCGAAATGTTAGCTCGCCACATAATTTCTGTACAAAGTTGTTAGTCATGGGAAGGTTGCTTCACTTAGGCCGTCAGTCGGGCGGAATTGCAGCAAGTTCTGTCAGCAGATTGATGTCAAGCTGCTGCGCGATTTCATGCGGATCGGGCGTAAGCTGATATTGAACGATACCCAACAGGGGCGCTTTGATACGATTTTGCAGTGCCACTATATTCTCATTCAGTACGGCCGTTTCCTGGTCTATGACATTTGCCACCCAGCCTGCACAGGTCAACCCGCAAGCGGTGATTGCGCGCACCGTCAGCAAGGCGTGATTCAAACAACCCAGCCGCATTCCAACCACCAGAATAACTGGAATATTCAGCGCGATTGCCATATCTGCACTATCCTCGTCATCGTTTAGCGGCACCTGAAAACCACCCGCGCCTTCCACAATAACTACTTCTGCTTGCGAGCAAAGTTCATTGTAAGATTCAACAATGCGATCAAGATTTATTTCCACCCCGGCGTGGTGCGAGGCAATATGCGGTGCGATGGGCAGAGGAAAACTATAGGGGTTGATTTGACCCAGCAGGGCAAAAATATTGGTGGCGGTGCGCAATTTTTTTACATCTTCATTCAGACCGTCATCATCAAATCCCGCTGCGACCGGTTTCATGCCGACGACTTTTTTCCCCTGGGCAGAAAAAGCATGCAACAGAGCGCAACTGACCAGTGTTTTTCCTACGCCGGTATCCGTGCCTGTTATAAAGTAGTTCATTGTGGATAAATACAATTGGTTTCAGCATGTCTGTGTTCGCACATTACAGCTGCCATGCTCAAGCGCGCCGTTGCGGATGTGTCGGCAGCCCAAATCGATTGCATCCGCCGTGCCTGACGTGTCCGTACGCATGTCATCTGAACAGCTCGACCTTCATGTTGCTGGAGTTTCGTTATATTTTTTAGCGTCAAATGCGGAAGTTATGCTAGCCGTAACGGGCTGACTTGCGTGATCCAATTGAAGCTGCAACACGGTGGCTATGCATTTTTCGATATCGTCAAATTCATCAATTTCCGTGCTGAATTGCTCGGCCTGGGAATAAAAGAAACGGCAACGAAAACGATTATCGCCAACCTTGGAAACGACAAATTGTGCACCGTGTACATTCCAGTACAAAATCGGGCAGACGGTCAATTCTTCGCTCAATGAATCGAGTTGTAACTCTCCATCGGCCAGTTGCAACTCTACTGCTTTGCCATAATGTTGTTCCAGAAGGTGCGCCACATAATCCTGTTGGCCCGAGCTAAAATCGCTGATAGTGATTTGCATGTATTGTTATTCCTGAGTTTGCCAATGTTAATGTTCGTTATGTTCTATCGGTATTGATCGGGATTAATAAGTCATGTCTGTGCCCAAGGTAACCCAGCATGACGCCAGCCATTGTGTGAATTGCGATGATAGTTTTCGTCCAGATCACCTTCAAAGCCATTCAGTACATTATAAATATCCTGCAGCCCGGCTTTTTCCAATGCCAGACCCGCGTCAGCCGAGCGACGTCCGGAGCGACAAATCAGCACCACCGGACGATTGACACTGGAAGCCTTTTTGACATGGCCTATAAAGTTTGGATCGATTTCCCAGTTGGGGCCGTCTATCCATGGGATCAGCATGGAGCCGGTGGGATGGCCGACGAACATATATTCCATCTCGCTGCGCACATCTATAAAAACCGCCTCGGGATTGCTTTGCAAAAAATCATAGGCTGACTGTGGAGTGAGTTGTTGCATGGCCATCTCCTTGTTTGAGTCAAAAAAAATATATGCAGGCCGGATTTGAGGTAACCCGCATTTCACGGACACTTAAAATATGATCTGGACTTGCTTCGAATAGGCGGGCATCTAAATTACTTTTCAAAAAAACCGAGACTAACGCTGAGTATTATGATTATTGTGTCAGCGTTTGAACTTCAAATGTCATCTTTTCAAGGTCAGCCATAATCCAGGTGCACGGAGTCGCTATGCCTGGTGCGTGTACGCCGGCTATGGTACCCGGGTTGGCTATTGTCGTGGATACCCCCTTGATGTTTGCTTGTGATACTACCTCGGCAACATGACTGTGTCCGCAACACACCAGGTCGTAATCTCCGGTGCACGCCATGCCTCGCGCATAATGCGGATAATGGGTAACGAAAATGCGGCGCCCGGCCATTTCCAGCGTTGCGTCAACGCCGTGATATATCAGTTTGCCAGCGGACTTTGCCATCAATTTGTGCATGGCCATTGTATCGCCGATGTTGTTGCCTTGTACAACATGTATGGGTAGACCCAGCTTGAGCGAGGCGCGCAAGGTGTTCGCACCTATCAAATCACCGCAATGGATAACGGCTTCAGCTCCTGCTGTATGTGCAGCAGTGATGGCAGCTGCAAGGGGTTCAGAGCGGTCGTGACTGTCGGAAATAATGCAGATTTTCAATTTATTTTGCCGTTTTTGATGATGATTCAAGTGCTCAATGTGCGGCACAATTGTCGATTAATTAACTCCGAGATTAGGCGCAATCGAGCGGTTTAGTGTCTATAACTATATCGGGTGGTACAATATACCCCAGTTGGGGGGGAGATGATTTTTGCAAACCCCTCTAGATACATGGAATTTTTGCAAAGTTAATTCAAAATGCGCGCAATTTGACACTAATAGTGTCGTGGTAATTGGAAGCTTGATCAAATAGTTACAATTTGTTACCTTTGGCAGGGTAGCTATCTCAGGGGGTGTGATATAACCCAGTTGGGGGGTGTCTTCCCATAGTAAATCCGTGTTTTTGACTACCCAGCGATATGGCAGAAAATGGCTGATTGTGGAACTACGCGAGCCAAGGAAGTAGCCAAGTGAGGTTCAAGATGAAGCCCAAAATACAACTGGTGGGCGGATGCGCTTCAAATTATATGAATGAAGTGCTGCCCGGCCAAAAATTAGTGTCCGGCAATGATAGCGGTGTTTCCGAAGCTTCGGGCAATACTGCGGCAGGTGCACTGCTCGAAAGTTTTCTGGAAACAATACTTGGTGCTGTTGATGCAAGCGCCGGTGTTGCCAGAGTGTTGTCTCCAGATGGCCTGCTGCTTAGAACAGTTGGCTGTGCAGGGGAGCCATCGGAGAGTTGCAGAAGCGAGTTCATCGTTGATGCAGATTGCGGAGTGTGCGGAAAGGCCGCGAGCGAGAAGACGCTGCAAGCTTCCGAGGTTGAGTTTTGCAAGAGCCGCTACGGCGCGGACTTTTTTGGCAAAGCATGCAAGTTTGTGCTGGCAGTCCCCTTGGGTACGTGCGCAACTGAAAATGAGCCGACCGGGGTACTGACCTTGTTTTTTGCAAACAAGCAAAAGATCTCGGATGAATACAGGCGCACACTTGAGTCGTATGCTGAGCTTATTTGCATCGCATTGAAAAACGTCTGGAAAAGCGAGGATGGTTATCAGACAAATATTCTGGTCGAGCGCCAGTCCATTGCAAATGAAATTCACGATTCGCTGGCGCAAACTTTGTATTTCGCAAAAATTCGCTCCAGTTTGTTGCTGGAGGCGATGAAGTCCAAGAATGAATTGCTTGCCTACAAATGTGCGCAGGATATTGAGGAATCGCTTGAGGGCAGTCAAAGGACGGTGCGTGAACTGGTGACGCATTTCCGCTGCCAGATGGATCCCAGGGGATTGAGTTTTGCCTTGCAAAAACTGGCCAATGATTTTGTGGTGCGCAGCAGTATGGCGCTTGAGTATGATAATCAGGTGGCTGAATTCAATTTGCCGCTGGAATATGAATTGCAGATTTTTTTGATTGTACGGGAGTCGTTGGTGAATATAGCCACGCACTCCGGTGCCAGCAAAGCCAAACTGACTGTAAGGCATAAAAAAAATCAGTTTCAGTTTGTCGTGGAAGATAATGGAACAGGGGTGGCAGACGGTGCGCCGCCCGATGGCCATTATGGTTTGGAAATAATGCGCGAACGCGCATTGCGCATAGGCGGAGAAGTGACAGTGGAAAGCTTGCAGGGGCACGGAACGCGCGTGCAACTGATTTTTAATGGCCCCGCAGTTCCCCTCGGGGCTTAGCCCGAATCAGGTATTTGAAAAAACGGGCTGAATGGAGACGCAAGAATGAGTGAACAGATTAAAGTTGTCCTTGTCGATGATCACAGTTTATGCCGACGCGGACTGACTGAACTATTAACTCTGCGCTACGATATAAATGTCGTTGGTGCAACCGGACTGGTCAAAGAGCTGATCCCGCTTTTGAGCGAGCATAAACCCGATTTGCTGGTGATGGATTTGCGCATGGAGCCGCTGGATGGATTTGGCGTGCTTGCGCAAATACGCAAAGAAGGCTTTGAAACACCGGTGATCATTCTGACCATGAGCGACTCCGAGGCTGATCTGGCTACAGCACTGCGAGCAGGCGTGCGCGGTTACCTGCTCAAGGATATGGCACCGGACGATGTGGCTGATGCCATACGCCGGGTATATGCGGGTGAAATGGTGGTTGCCCCGGCGATGACCGTAAAAATGATAGGTATACTGCAGCATGGCCAGCGCGGCAAAGAGACCAAGTCTTCCATGTCGCTGCTGACAGATCGTGAACGGGAAATTCTGCAATTACTATCGCGTGCCGAAAGTAACAAGGCCATTGCACAGACGCTGGGTATCAGCAACGACACGGTCAAGCAGCATGTGCGCCATATCCTGACCAAGCTGCACCTTACTTCCAGGGTTGAAGCCGCAGTGCTTTACGCTGTTGAACAAAAGGGTATAGAAGGCCGCTGATTTCAGTTTAATTCAAGCAACTATTTCAAGAGCAACTCAATTCATGCAATCTCAAAACCTGACACTCTCCAACCTGGCAGCCATGGAAGATTATGATCCAAACTCTATGCCGGTAGAGCAAGCACGCCAGCTGATAAAACAATACCTGTCGCCTGTCAACGAGCAACAAACAATCAATGTGCAGGATGCTTATCATCGCACCCTGGCTGAGGATGTTCTTTCGCCATTGAATGTGCCACCGCATGATTACTCATCCATGGATGGCTATGCAGTGCGGCATGCGGACCTGAGCGGCAGCAGCAACAGGCTAAAAAAAGTCGGCACAGCCTTTGCAGGCAATGCCTACATAGGCAAGGTGGAAGCCGGTGAGTGCGTACGTATCATGACCGGTGCAATGATCCCCGACGGTTGCGACAGCGTGGTGATGCAGGAGCATGTCACAGCTGATGGCGACGATATCGAGATTGCCTCGGGCCACAAACGCGGCCAAAATATTCGTCTGGTTGGCGAAGATATAACGAAAGATGGGCTGGTACTGCCACGCGGCCAGCGCGTAGGTGCAGCCGAAATGGGCTTGCTCGCCTCGTTGGGTTTGGCAGAAGTCAACGTATACCGCAAACTAAAAATCGCCATTTTTTCCACCGGTGACGAACTGGTGCAACCGGGTAGTTCGCTTGCCAGTGGACAGATATACGATAGCAATCGTTACACACTCACGGGCTTGATCACCGAGCTGGGCGCCGATATGCTGGATCTGGGCAACATCCGCGATGACAAAGAAAGCATACGTGCTGCCCTGCTCAAAGCATCCAGCGAGGCGGACGTTGTTATCACCAGTGGAGGCGCTTCTGTGGGCGAGGCGGATTACATCAAGGCATTGCTGGATGAAATCGGCGAAGTTGTGTTCTGGAAACTTGCAATGAAACCCGGCCGTCCTATGGCTTACGGCAAAATAGGCAAGGCACATTTCTTCGGCTTGCCCGGCAATCCGGTTGCGGTGATGGTGACCTTCCTGCAGTTTGTGCGCAATGCGCTGTGGGAACTGATGGGGCAACATCCCAAGCCTGCATTCACCTTCCAGGCCATATGCGGCAGCCCTATACGCAAGGCTGCGGGACGTACAGAATTTCAGCGCGGCATTTTGACTCAGGGTGACGATGGTTTGTGGCTGGTGCACACTACCGGTGAACAGGGCTCGGGCATCCTCAGCTCTATGAGTCGCGCCAATTGCTTTATCGTGTTGCCGGTAGAGCAGGGGAATGTGGATAAGGGCAGTGTGGTGCAGATACAGCTGTTTTAAATTGTAAAAAATTTAACCACAGGGATCACAGAGAAAGCAATTGTATATTTTTAATATTTGGCCACTTTCAAAATGCGCCACATGGTGGCTATTCATTTTTACCTCTTCGTGATCTCTGTACACGCAAGGAGCAGGCCGAGATTGTAAGGGGCTAAAGCCCCAACAACTACGCTCTATAGTCTGTGGCCAAAAGCTGTTTACACCTGTTCAGGTTTAACAAGTCAGCAATTTTTGCTGTATCTCTTTAGCTCGTTTTCCTGCTTCCTGCGCGTTATCGCCTGTACAAGTAAAGTGTCCCATCTTGCGTCCTGCACGCGCTTCCTTTTTTCCATACAGATGCAGTTTCGCGCGCGGTTCATTGAGCACGGCATCCCATGGAGGTGCTGAGTCTCCGCGCCAGGCATCGCCGAGAATATTCACCATTGCAACCGGGGTCAGCAATCTGGCATCACCCAGTGGCAAGCCGCATATGGCGCGAACCTGCTGGTCAAATTGTGAGGTGAGGCAGGCATCCATCGTGTAGTGGCCGCTATTGTGCGGACGGGGTGCGATTTCATTGATCAGCAGTTGATCGTTTTCAATTACGAAAAACTCCACGGCCATGATGCCGCAATAATCCAGTTTGTCAGCCAGCGCACAGGCATCCCGGATTGCCTGATTTGCAAGTTTTTCGCTCACCTGTGCAGGCACGAGGCTAATGTCCAGGATACCACTCACATGGGTGTTTTCTGCGGCAGGATAAGCAACGGTTTCACCATTTACACCGCGTGCAACGACCACCGAAATTTCCGTCTGCAAGTTGAGGCGCTTCTCCAGCACGCAGGGTTTGCCGTCCATATGTGCAAATGCCGCAATGGCTTCAGCAAGATTGTTTACGCTGGCCTGACCTTTTCCGTCATAGCCAAACTGGCTGATTTTGATCAGTGCGGGCGTACCTATTTTATTGAGGGCGGTTTCAATATCCGCATTGCTGTTGATCTCGGCAAACGGCGCTGTTTGAAAGCCGCTGTCGCGCAAAAAAGTTTTTTCACGAATACGGTTTTGCGCAATCGCAACGGCTTTTGCCGAGGGCCTGACCGGACAAAATTGCGACAAATACTGCATGCTTTCTGCAGAGACATTTTCAAATTCGGTGGTGATTACAGCGCAGGCACGGCCCATTTTTTCCAGTGCGACGCGGTCGGTAAATGCCGCGCAAATATGCTCATTGGCAAGTTCGGCAGCGGGGCTTGCCGGGTCAGGGTCGAGCACAATTACACGATATCCCATAGTGCGGGCAGCCATGGTAAACATGCGGCCAAGTTGGCCACCGCCCAGTACGCCCAGGGTCGAATCCGGCAGTATCATTCAACATCCGGCAAATTCATTGCCAGCACGGTAGCTTCCTGGGTAATGCGGAATTCTGTCAATTTTTTTGCCAGTTCAGTGTCGTGCACGGCAAGCATCGCGGCGGCAAACAGTGCGGCATTTGTTGCGCCTGCTTCTCCGATTGCAAAGGTAGCAACAGGAATGCCCTTGGGCATTTGCACAATTGAAAGCAGGGAATCCATACCCTTGAGATATTTTGACGGTACGGGAACGCCGAGTACCGGAACAGTCGTTTTTGCGGCCAGCATGCCCGGCAAATGTGCGGCACCACCCGCTCCTGCAATAATGCAGGCAAGGCCACGGTTAACAGCCGTTTCGGCATATTCAAACAACAGGTCGGGGGTGCGATGGGCTGAGACTATCTGCGTCTCAAATGAAACTCCTAATGATTTAAGCATCTCTGCCGCATTGCGCATGATATCCCAGTCACTTTGGCTACCCATGACGATACCTACCAGTGGTTTGTTCATAATATTCCTAAGCAATTGTTATGCAAAAATCAAAAAAATGGGATTGTAAAATGTATTGTTGAAGATTTATACCCGTCCTGGGGATATCGTAATGCATCAAAGGCTGGCATGCAGGGAAAGTCGAACATTTTACCCTGATTCAGCATATCGCTCCATGTACAGTTTGCATGAAATGAACTGGGCTGCAGCGCTGGCAATTACGTGGCAATACAGTTTTAAATTGGTAATATTAAATATAATCAAAGAGTTGTATTGGATTGGCATCTGCTCATGCTAGCGCAATTTAATTAAAGCTGGCAACACTTTTTAGATAAGGATATTCGAGACTCAAGCTTGGTGTGGCGTTGGATATTTGCCCGGGTATCTGTATTAGTATCCGTAAATATAGAGGTTCTCAATGTTTTTTGAACATGTGCTAAAGTTTATTGTATGACCTTTATGATATTTTCCTTACACAAGGAATACATATGAAAAAAATAGTATTGCTGTGTTTATCTTTGCTGGTAATCGCGGCAGATTCTGTTTATGCCCAGCAAATTGCAAATGAAAAAATAGTTATTGGTGTAGTCTGGGTTCCTGCGCTGAACAGTGAGGTTTATGCGGTGGATGAACAGAGATTTAACAACTTGGATTTGCTAAAAATATTCCTGCAAAAACAGCATGCAGGCAGCGTGGTGGTGTGGGATCCCGGCTGTGTTCGTATTGGCGATAAACCCTTGCTTTCGGATGCAACAGAGCTTGATGAGTTCAAGCGGTTTGTGGAAAAAATGCGGATGAAATTTGTTGAATTTCCTTCTGGATAAGTCTACGAAATAATGCGCAACACATGCTGTTTGGGTGACAGCTTGCTGCTTGCTTTGCAAGCCTGCATATAGCAGACCTATTTCACCAGTGACATAAATAGCTGTGGCAAACGTTCCGGCAAGCGCGCGATGTTGTCGATTACCGCATAGTGTTTGCCGAAAATATCCGCCACATATTCATCCGCCCTGGGATCGAGGTTGATGCAATAGGTATAGATGTTTTCCTGATCCAGCTCTCTTACCGCCATGCGCGCATCTTCAATCAATAGTTTCGGATCATGGGTATCGATATCCGCCGGTTCGCCATCCGTGAGAATTAACAATAATTTTTTGTCTGCCTGTTGATGTGACAGGTAATGACCCGCATGACGGATGGCAGCACCCATGCGCGTGGAGTAATTGGCTTCCATGCCGGCCAGACGTCCTTTGACTTCATCGCCCCATTTTTCGTTATAGCCCTTGAAATGCCAGTAACGCACGTTGTGACGGGTATCCGAGTGGAAGCCGCCGATGGCCAGCGGATCACCCATTTGATCCACCGCCCAAGCCAGTAGAGAAACGGCTTCCTGGCTGATTTCGAGTTTGGTCTGCGTGCAGCCCTCGGGCACATCGCCGAGTGATGCGGACAAATCCAGCAACAGGGAAACTGCCACGCTGCGGCCATCGTGTTTGTGGCTCATGTTGATGCGGGTGTCGGGCTGTGCGCCGCTCTTGTATTCAATCAGCGAGCGTATCGCGATATCCAGATCGAGTTCCGAGCCTTCCTCCTGATAGCGGATGCGCACTTTATTTTGCGGCTTCAGCATATCGATGATTTTCTTCAGACGTTTGGCCAAGGCGCTGTGTTTGGCCAGGAGTTGATCAATGTGCGCGGCATTGCCTGCCGGTTGCAAATGTTCGTATACGCTGACCCAGTCGGGGCGGTAATGCTCGGCGCTGTAGTCCCACTCGTGATACAAACGCGGCGGCAGCTTGAATTCATCATCTTCTTCAGCCTTTGCGCGCGGACGTTCCTCGTACACTTCCTCGTCCCCTTCCTCTATGAAAAACCACATCATGCGGTTGTCATCGCGGTAATCGACTTCGGTGTCGGTGAAGTAAATTTTTGCACTGAAATCCGCAGGCAGACGGGTTTCAACAATGTATTGCACACCGATCAACTGCATATCTGCAGTTGTTGTTTTTCCGGATGTCATCAGTTCATTGAAGCGTGCGACATATTTAAGTATCGCAGGATTTTTATACGGATGTTTGGGATCGAGCAAAGCGCGTGACAGCATCGCAAGACGATGGCGTATGTAGGATTTTCCTTCTTCGATCTCGATATCCTCTGCCGGAATCGGATGCAGCTTGCACCATAACTGACGCATGCCCGGATATTCCTGCATGGTCAGATACTCCACGCGTGCGTCTTCAAACACTTCAATCGACATACGCTGAAACGGGCTTAAATTGTCCGCAGTGATGGCTGTCGTCCAGCGCTGATGTGCGCTGAGGTGTGCCAACAGCGCGCGATAGCGGTCAATACCACGAACAACTCCTCCCGCAGGGAGACGACCCTCTCCCCCGACCGGCTCCGCCCCCCTCGCTGCGCTCTCCCCGCTAGCGGGCGAGGGGAGAATGAGGTCGTCATACACATCCGGCAAATGGATGCCCATCTGGTTGAGATAGGGAATCGGTTTGCGGATCTCGTCAAACGCAAGCGAGTAGGGCACAAATTGTGTTTCGCTATTCCACAAGCCGCGCAAATACATATCCATCTTGCGCTCGTTGTCGGTGAACAAGGTGCCGTGCCGTTCGCGCTGCAACACGGCGCGACTGTCTGCGGTTTTCAGCAGAAAATATTCGCGCTGGGTATCAGGATCATTGGGGTAGGCATTCGCACCGTAATCCACCCAGTTTTTTATGCCGCCGAGCGATAGCTGGCTGAATAGAAACGGCACGCTGTCGAGAAAATCGGGCAGACACGGACTGACGTACATCGAGTCGATACCGTGTACCCTGGGGCTGGTATTGATCGCGGTCTGAATCACCAGATTCAGATATTCGTTGAACAGCTTGCGGCTTTCCAGCGCACGCGCCGCCGAGGCCAGTGTTTGCAGGAAAGGGATGGTGGCTTTGCTGTTTGGAGACTTTGCCAGCTTGCGGGTGAATTCCACAATCTCGACGATGACTCCTTCCCCAAGCAGTCTCGCCACCTGGGGCGTTTCTTCAAGGTACACCAGCACCGGCTCTTCACCGCGGCCGGTCTTGTAGATCGCACAGGCACCTTCGATGTAGGCATCGATTCCGGCAGTGCCGAGATGTTTGCTCGCGTCCACCAGGCAGTCTTCCAGCACGGCTAGCACCCGCGGGAAATTGCATTCGATTTTCTTTAGTGCTTCGAGATATGTCGGCATGGTTGCTGTAATTATATCTATTTGATTATATTTAATTAATCAAGATTCAAATACTGCATCGATGGCGTGGTCGAGCGTGTCGCGGATATCTGCATCATCGGTGATCGGTCTGACCAGGGCCATACGGCAGGCATCACGCGGTGCGATACCGTTGTTCATCAGGGTTGCCGCGTACACCAGCAAACGGGTGGAAATACCTTCGTCCAGGCCGTGGCCTTTCAGGTTGCGCGCGGTCAGGCCGATTTTCACCAGCTTGGCTGCCACATCGGTTGCAATGCCCGCTTCCTTGCTTACAATCGCTGCTTCGGTTTCTGCACTGGCGTAATCGAATTCCATACCGGCAAAACGCTGTTTGGTGGATTGCTTCAAATCCTTCATCAGGTTCTGGTAGCCGGGGTTATAGGAAATCACCAACTGGAAATCAGGATGCGCGTGTACCAGCTCGCCTTTTTTATCCAGCGGCAGCGTGCGGCGGTGGTCGGTCAGCGGGTGTATCACAACCGTTGTATCCTGGCGTGCTTCGACGATTTCATCGAGGTAGCAGATGGCACCGTGGCGTGCGGCCAGAGTCAGCGGGCCGTCCAGCCAGCGTGTACCGCCTGCATCGAGCAGGTAACGCCCAACCAGGTCGGACGCGGTCATATCTTCGTTGCAGGCAACGGTGATCAGCGGCTTGCCCAGTTTCCATGCCATGTGCTCGACAAAGCGCGATTTACCGCAACCGGTCGGGCCTTTCAGCATCACCGGCAAACGTGCCGCATAGGCCGCCGTATACAACTCAACCTCGTTTTTCTATGCCTGATAAAAAGGTTGTTTGGACATTTTGTATTGATTGATGTCGAACGTGGTGCTCATGGTGTTCTCCAATTGATAGGGTTATATTTTTCCATATTACCGATTAGAACCAAACACCCTTCAACTCCCCCTTGCACCCGCAAGGGGTATGCTGATGGGTCCCCGCTGCTTCGCAGCGACCCTATCTCTAACAGGGGGAGAGCTGTTTCCGCTCCTCCCCTGTCAAGGGGAGGCTGGGAGGGGTTTGCTTTGTGCGACAAAATCATTCGCAGATACTAAAAAAAAGCCCCGCCAAACATCAGGCAGGGCTTTTCAATGTTCAGCTTATAACGCTAAGCTTACTTATGTGAGCCCAGCTTCTGTCTCCAGCCCGGATACAGCTTGTCAGCGTCGCCTGGGAATGATTCAAATGCGCGAGCAAATTCTTTATGTGACTTTGCAAACTCAATTGGGTCAGCTTTGGCTTTCCAGCACTCGTATGACTGGCGCAGAGAGATCGCACCTGCAGCCGGGCTGTCGATGTGGCCGTAAGCGCCGCCGCCGGAGGTGTTGATCACGTTGCCGTGGCCCAGGTTCTCAAAGAAGCCTGGCAGACGCAATGCGTTCATACCGCCGGAGATGATTGGTGTTGTAGGCTTCATGCCGTACCACTTCTGGAAGTAGACCGGACCTTGCGCTTCATCACGCTCGATCATGTAAGCGATGTTCTTGTCTGAATTTTCGCCTTCCATTTTGCCGTAGCCCATGGTACCCACGTGGATACCGGAAGCACCTTGCAGACGGCTCATCTTTGCCAATACAAACGCTGTGTAACCGCGCTTTGCAGAAGGTGAGGTGATCATGCCGTGACCGGCGCGGTGGTAGTGCAGGTACTGGTCTGGATATTGACGACGTGCTGTCGTAACCATGCCCGGGCCGCCTACAAAACCGTCAACCAGGAAAGCAACTTTGTCTGCATCCGGTCCGAATGTTTCCAGTGCATAATCAGCACGAGCCAGCATTTCGTAATGGTCGTCGGCAGTGATGTTCATGGAGAACAATTTGGCCTGGCCTGTTTCATCCTGTGCGCGGCACATGGCGTCACGTACCAATGGCAACACTTTCTTCAACGGGCAGAAAACCTGGTTACCTTGTGGCTCGTCGTTCTTGATGAAGTCGCCACCCAGCCAGAACTGGTAAGCGGCCGCTGCAAATGGCTCGGGACGCAGACCCAGTTTTGGCTTGATGATTGTTCCGGCAATGTAACCGCCGTTTACGATTGGGCGACCAAGGATGCGCCACATGTCGCTGATGTCTTTTGAAGGGCCGTCAAACAACTGGATAGCGCGCTTGGGCATGTAGAAGTCATGGATCTTTGCGTGCTCGATGTCGCCCATGCCCTGGTTGTTACCGATGATCAGTGTCAATACGGAAACCAGCATCATGCGGCCGTCGGTTACGTTGCGGTCGAACAGTTCCATAGGATAGGCAATGCGCATATCTTCAGTGGCTTCGTCGATGTAGTACACCAGCGCGTCAACGCCTTTGGTGAAGTCGTCGGTGGTGGAAACTTCAACGTTGGTACCGGTTGAAGATTCGGCCGCAAAGTGAGCAGCTGCTTCGAGGTAGCCGTGACCAGCCTTGGGCTTCATTTTGTATGCGACTAAAATATGCTTTTCGCCTTTGATAAGGTCTGCTTCTTTTAGGTCAAGATTTGAATAACGTGCTGACTGATCCATGCTTCTCTCCTGAGTAATAAATAGGGGTGTTTATTGCAACGGAGCGCACTATAGGGCTGGAGGATCATAAATAATATTCAATGTTTTTTATAAATAGTATAAAATCCCCTTATACATTATGGTTATGTAATGTTTTCTCTTTAAATTCAAAGTTGAGAAGCATTTTTTTTAGGTATATCTTTGCGTTATGTCTCATTTCACCTTACGTCAATTGCAGGTTTTTTCCGCGGCAGCCCGGCTTTTAAGCCATTCTCGTGCTGCGGAAGAGTTGCATTTGAGTCAGCCGGCAGTGTCCATGCAGATCAAACAACTCGAGCAAAGTATTGGTTTGCCCTTGTTTGAACAGGTTGGAAAGCAAATCCATCTGACCGAGGCAGGTCGAGAGATGGTGATCTACAGCCGAAATATCGCGCAACAGATTGAAGAGATGGATGCGGTGTTTGACGCAATGAAAGGCATGGAGCGGGGGCAACTGAATATTTCACTGGTGAGTACTGCCAATTATTTCATGCCCAAATTGCTGGCAAAGTTTATTCAGGTACACCCTAATATCAACGTCACTTTGCATGTGGCAAATCGCGATGCGGTTATCAAACAACTGGTCGAAAATGCGGCAGATCTCGCCATTACAGGGCAGCCCCCCGAGGATGCCGACATGGTGTCGCAATCGTTTATGCAAAATCCGCTGGTAGTAATCGCGGCACCCAGCCACCCGCTGGCCAATGCCCATGATATTCAGCCGGAACAGCTTGCACAGGAAACTTTTTTGCTGCGCGAGCGCGGCTCGGGCACGCGCGATGTGATGGAACGCTTTTTTACCAGTCATCAACTGGCCATGCCCGGCAGCATGGAAATGCATACGAACGAGGCCATCAAGCAATCGGTTCAGGCGGGCATGGGGCTCAGCATTACCTCCTTGCACGGTATTGAGTTGAAGCTGGAAACAAACCGACTGACTATTCTGGATGTGGCGAATTTCCCCATCATGCGTTACTGGCACATTGTGCATCGCGCTAACAGAAGGTTGTCTGTCGCTGCAGAGGCTTTCAAACAGTTCTTGCTGACCGAGGCAGAGATATTGGTTGCGCCTGTTGCAATCGATCACATCAAATAAAACTTAGCTTTGTTTTTGGTTTTTGATTTTTTCTTGTCCGGCAATAAGAAAAAGCCGGAGATACCTTGCATATTAAGGCCAGTCCAAGCTTTGTTTTCTCTGTGGATGGCAGTGATAGGGATTCGCTGCTATCTGAGCATATCATTGATGATTTGAATAGAAAATATGGTTTTAAAAATCAAATTCATCTAGAAAGACTGGGTGGTTCGTGGATTATGGTAGTAAAGGGCTTGGATAAGCTGTCGCAAAATAGCTTTGTGGAAAAAATAAAATCGGACGCACGAATTTTTAAGTCAACCGCCCCTTTTAACCTGCGAACAAAAGATCAACTTGAACGATGACCAAGAAAGCTCTGATTAATTTCTCCCTGAGCTGCATTCTCTTGTTTACATTTTATCCCGCAGAAATTTGCCAGGACATGTGGGGTAAAATTAGACCGAGACTAAGCGCCATACGGTAAGGATGAGTGTATGAAAAATTTGATGCGGCCCCTGAGTGAACAGGACATGGACAGGCTGGATGAATTCTTGATGGACAGGATAGATGAGGATGCAGTGGAATCCGCAGAAGAGGAGATGGACGAAGGCATATTTGACATCTCCACGCTGGATGGTTTTTTTACTGCCATTGTCAGCGGGCCCAATTTGATACAACCGTCAAAGTGGTTGCCTGCGATCTGGGGCGATTTTGAGCCGGAGTGGGCAAGCGGAGCCGAGTTTGAAGAAATCGTCAGTCTGTTAGTGCGCCACATGAATGGTATAACAGGCATGCTGATAGAAACGCCGGATAAATTTGAACCCATATTCATGGAAAATGAAATGAATGGCCGCCACAATCTGATTGTGGATGAATGGTGCGAGGGTTATATGCTCGGCGTGGCGCTGGATAAGGCAGCGTGGCAAGTGCCGGATATTTCACAACAGCTGGAAGCCATTGCCCTGTTTGGTGACGAAGCAGGCTGGGACATGCTGGAGCAGATGACCCAGGAAGAAGTAGAACAGCGACAAGGCCTGATAGCACCAGCCGCGCTGCACATTCATGCCTATTGGTATGCACGCCGAGACAGCGCACCTATTCCGCTGAAAGCGAGCCACAAGGTTGGACGTAACGATCCATGCCCTTGCGGTTCCGGTAAAAAATTCAAGAAATGCTGCGGGACAGAGCCGACCTTGCATTGAGTACAAGGAAACTAAAGGAGTTAGCGTCGCATTTAAGTTACAAGCCCAACTCTCAAACAGATCTCTTGTGTTTAAATGCAGAAAGCGCATAGATTGT
Source organism: Burkholderiales bacterium (assembly GCA_038208855.1). Taxonomy (GTDB): domain Bacteria; phylum Pseudomonadota; class Gammaproteobacteria; order Burkholderiales; family Gallionellaceae; genus 39-52-133. The sequence goes on along the minus strand of JBBQYH010000031.1, from coordinate 389 downwards.
AACTATTTGATTATATTTAATATTTCTATAGTTCATGTGGGTTTGAATAGATTTTTAAATCCATAAGTTGCAGTCATGTCTACCAAGCTGCTGCGGAAATAATGACTTTAATGGGTGTAAGCGAACATGATATGCGGTAGAAAAATATAACGATGCTGCACTCTTTAGATGCTCTACCGGACTTTGGGTCATTGGCAATCCAGACATGCAGGTCTAGAGGTGGGCTACAATGAAGCCGTTACAGCTTTTAACGCATTGGAGATTTTATAATGAAAACGGCGCTCATTCATTCGCTCACTGAAACCTTTGAAGGTCACGCACAGCAGGCAGAAAATGGCATCGAATTTTGGCTTGCGCGTGACATCCAGCACCTTCTCGGCTACGCAGAA
>JBBQYH010000030.1:0-18568 GCA_038208855.1 Burkholderiales bacterium | reverse complement strand
CGCAAGGAAGCGGGGGTTGGTGTCGATGTGTTTGTAGCGTGCCATTTTTGTATCCACAAATGTAACTTGCAGTTTGACCTTGATATTTGTTTTAGTTCACGGCACGATGTGAAAATGTTACTTTTTCTACAACGTCGTTAGGTATCTATGTCACAATCAAAGAAATCTCAGGTTTCAAAATGGGCGGTGATTGGCTTTCTGATGTTTGGTATAGCTGGTATCTTTGGTCTTGGTTCTCTAGTTACACGTGCAATTGAAAAAGTATCTTCTGGTCATGGTCTAGATACTTACCGTACAGTTTGGCTAGTCGAATTTAATTATATTGGCCTACTGGTTTTGGTAGGCTCTTTTATTCTGATTTTTTTAATTGGTGCAATTATGCATTTTGTCGAGTTTTTGCAGTTACGTGCTCTTGAGAAAAAATATGGTTCCCGAAATGAAAATACCTAACCCGGCGTTCGAGCGGGACGCGAAACCTCCCCCAATTTAGTTGACACCTCTTCCTAACCGAATGGAGGTGTTACATGGCCAAATCAGGCTTACCAAAAGTGCATCGTTACAGCATGCATTTCAAAGCAACCGCAGTGCGTTTAAGTGAGATACCGGATGTATTCATTCAGGATGTTGCAGAAGCACTAGACATCCACCCCTTCATGCTGTCACGCTGGCGAAAACAAGCGAGGGAGGGATTGATTGTGACCAAGGGTGTGAAACTGGACAACGAAACCGTAGCCGAGCTCAAACGGCTGCGTGATCTGGAAAAGAAATACAAATTACTTCAGATGGAGCATGAACTCCTAAAAAAAGCCATCCGGTTTACTTCCGATCGAAATCGGAAATCTTCGGCTTCATCGAAGTAAACCGGGAAAAGTTACCAATTGCCATGATGTGCCGCGTCTTGGGCGTTACCCGTGCAGGTTACTATGCCTGGCTGCGCCGTGAGCCCAGTTTGCGTGCACACGAGAATAAAACATTGGTGCAAAAGATCAAGCAAGTGCATCAGGCCAGCCGTCGCATATATGGCAGCCCAAGGATCTATCGTCACCTCAAATTGCAGGGAATCTGTGTGAGCAAGAACCGCATTGCCAAACTCATGCAAAGCCACGGCATCAAGGGCCGAGTGGCGACGCTACGGTATACCTCCCCCAACCTGAAGAAATTCTACGGTGCCTTGCCCAACAAACAACTGGCACACCAGGCAGCAGCACCCAATCAGGTTTGGGTAGCTGACATTACCTACCTTAAGGTTGGCAATATTTACCGCTACCTGGCTGTGGTGATGGATCGGTGCTCACGCCGTATTGTGGGCTGGGCTTTTGGCCAACAGAAGAATGTGTTGCTGACTTTGCGCGCGCTCAACAATGCGGTGAAAAAACGAAAACCACCCCCCGGCCTTATTTTCCACACGGATCGTGGAATCGAATACTATGCCAATGCGTTCCGTGCCAGACTGAAGGAATTGAACATTAATCAGAGCATGAACCGGCCTGGCAAGGTAACAGACAATGCCTTTATGGAATCCTTCTTTCATTCCATGAAAGCGGATGTGATACATGGAAACAAGTTCAGTGAGGACAAAGAGATGCTATCTGTCATACGCAGCTATATTCCATTCTATAACCACAGTAGAATGCATTCGTCATTAAATTACGTATCGCCAGCAACGTTTGAAAATCAACTGGCTTAATCGGGTGTCAATTTTATTGGGGGAAGATTCCGCCGCAGAAGCGCGGCGCCTCTCAAATTTACGTTAGGCATTCACACCAAAAGGTGACAATAGGCACACATCAATGTAAAATGTTGCCATGAAACCATTCCGCTGGAACCATGAAAAAAACGAGGCTCTGAAAATTGAGCGTGACATTTCCTTTGAGATAATAGTGCTTGCAATTGAAGCAGATGGCTTGCTGGATGAGTTGAGACATCCGAACACGGATAAATATCCAAACCAGTCTGTTCTAGTCGTAGCTTTTGATGGTTACGTTTACTTGGTTCCTTACGTTGAAGAACCGGACTATTATTTTCTTAAAACGGTGATTCCAAGCAGAAAGGCAACCCGCGACTATTTATTGAGGAGTAATCCAGATGAAAAAAATTGATCAGTTTGAAAAGGACATCCTGGCCGCCTATGAAAAGGGTGAGCTTAAATCTACCTCGCCATCGAAAGCAAAGTTGGCAAAATTTAAGGCGGCTGCTACAGCTACATTTCTCAAGGAAAAACGGGTCAATATTCGTCTCTCTTCACCCGACTTGATGGATATTCAAGCACGTGCACTTGAAGAAGGCATGCCATATCAGACATTAATTGCCAGCGTACTTCATAAATTTGTGGCTGGGCGTCTTGTTGAATCATCGAGCAGTCTAACCCGTCGTTCAAGCGGGACGCCGCGCAAGCGCGGCGCCCCTTAACTTCACGTTCGACACCAGCCATTGAATTTTCCAGCCTAGCAATTCTGCTTTATCCTTGACAAAGGACTTTATTGTAGCTACATTAATGCAATGAAAATCGAGTTCGATCCAGTTAAAGACATTGCAAACCAAACGAAACACGGCGTGTCACTGTAATTGGCGGGAGAGCTCAATTGGGAATCCGCGTTAGCATGGGTTGATGACCGGTTTGAGTACAACGAGACGCGGATAATCGCGCTTGCCCCCAAAACCGAGATACTATACTACGTGGCGTTTGCAGATCGTGGCGAAATACGGAGGATCATCAGTCTGCGCCGCGCTAATCGTCGAGAGGTAAAATTTTATGTCGAAAATTTCTAAGCACATCACTATTCTCATGCCAACGCAAGAGGAGGACAAAGCCATTACTGCGGCAGCCAAGTCCGATCCTGATGCACATCCACTTTTGCCAAAACAATTAAAAGCAATGGTTCCAATACGAGCCTTGCGTGGACGTCCAAAATCTGAAAACAAAAAGTTGCTCGTGTCGGTTCGCTATAGTCCTGAGGTAGTTGAATACTTTAAGTCCACAGGCGACGGTTGGCAAACGCTAATGGATAGTGTGCTACGTAAGTATGTGTCACGCCATTCTCGTGGCGCTTAAAGCGGGGTCGAACCCTGCATTCGAGCGGGACGCCTATCGGCGCCCCTCAATTTTACGTTGGGCGTAATAAATCATGTTCGTTCACATTGTCAAATTTAAACTCAAGCCTGAAACTTCTCGTGAATCTTTTCTGGTTCTTACTGAGCAAATGATTTCTTGGCTTAAAACAAAATCTGGTTTTGTTGCTTATGAATTATATGAAGGCTCTGAATTTTGGTCAGACCGCATTTCTTGGAAAAGTCAGGTGTTGGCTCAAGATGGCTTGAAAGATTTTTTGACAACCTCCCTTGCAAAAAATATGATTCATTTGGTTCAAGAAGGCTACAGTAGTTTTTTTGGGAGTGCTGTGATTACAGCTCAACATGAGGGTGAAAGCCCAACCCGTCGCTCAAGCGGGACGCTGCGCAAATAGACGCGCAGGCCGGTTACGTCCATTACGTTAGACCTCAAATCATGACACTGAGCACAACAGTAAATTTTGACGATTTGCTCTCTGCATACGAGTGGGTGAGCGCTTCAGCCATGTCAGAGAATGAAGCTTTTGTGTCACGAACCACAGGTAACATATATTTGTTTTCAAGCTTGGAAGATTTTGATGGCGAGCTTCCCGATGATATTGAAGATGAAAATATTTACGTGTCAGTACCACACAAAAGTGATCTTAACCTAGGGAAACAGTTTGTACTTTCGTTCGCTGAAGAGCATCTCGCAGAGTATTATGAAACTATTTCAAGCTTTTTCCGCCAGCGTGGTGCATATGGCCGATTCAAGGATCTTTTGGCGCAAAAAGACCAGCTTCAATCATGGTACGATTTCGAGAGTAAGGCAACTGAAGTGGCACTACGTGAATGATGTGCTGAGCAAGACATTACGATATCTGTGACACCTGTTAGCAATGTAGGCTAACCCAATGATTTTAATTTATCACCAATTGTTGATTGTATCTGCCCTTCTTGGCGTTGTAGTAACGGACGCACACGCTGATCTTCCAACTCAACTAATCGACACACATGCTAAATGTGAAGCTAAAGGTGGATAATGGGGAGGTAATGCTACCGGAAGGGGACATAGTCCTGGATGCAACTTGCCAACTAAAGACGCTGGAAAAAAGTGTTCCGATAATTCGCAATGTGAAACCGGTTGTATAGCGCGTAACAGGTCAAATAAAAATTGCAGTTGTTACGAATGGACCAAGTACCCCAAAGGAGCGGCTCTTAGCTATTGCTCTTTCAAAGGTATTGTTTATGGGCCACATGTTGATTAAAGCAAGTGGTAAAGTAAGCAAGCCCAACCTGTAGTTCAAACGGGAAGCAAAGTAGGTTATTTGTTGAGCTGGGTAAAGAATAGAAGCCCGGCTAGCTGTGTTGAAAGCGTTTTTGATTTATTGAAACAGATGTTGAAAAGAGGATAGGGAAATAACATGAAGAAATTTGCATTAGTTTATCTGGGCGGAAACCAACCAACTAGCGATGAGGAAGCAAAAAATCACCATGCCAAATATGTGGAATGGTTAAAAGCACTCGGTGACGCAGTTGTCATTCCCACTATTCCGCTTAAGGATACAACGACTGTCAGCCGTGATGGGTCTGTAAGAGAGGGTGGGAGTAGTGCAATGTCGGGCTTCACGATTGTTAAGGCAGACTCGATGGCGGCTGCATTGTCGATAGCGCAGGCTTGCCCTTTTCTTGAAATTGGCGGTTCACTTGAGGTGTCTGAGATTATGTAGATGTCTCTATCAATAATTCAGATTAAAAAATCAGCTCTCTTTGGTCTTTAATGAAAACGGATAATAGAATATGCACAGTACTACAGAACACTTAAACGTCCCGAATATTGATAGCGCAATTCAGGCATTAAATGAATACGCCAAGGAACCCAGTATCAAACCTTTAATATCAATATTGGAAGCGTTAAAGCAAGATATAAACAACGAGTCACTTTTAGCACAACTTGCGGATACATGGAGGAATCTTGGCATTTATCAGGGTACCGTTTTAACGTATGTGCCCTTTTTTTATACTTTGATACCTGATGATATCTTTGGAGATAAGGAATGATTGAGGCGTGTGTGTCAAGGAGATAAATGAACTTACTCATTACAGGTGGTACAGGTTTTATTGGCTCTGCTCTTTGTTCTCGTTTGTTAGCAGAACAGCATAATATTGTCGTGCTTAGCAGACATCCTGAGGCAATCAAACTACCCATTAAAGCGATTGCCGACTTAGATCAGCTTGGAGAGGATGCTGTTTTTGATGTTGTCATTAATCTGGCTGGTGAACCTATCGCAAATAAACGATGGAGTGATCAGCAAAAACAACGAATTTTAAGTAGCCGTATAGATTCGACAGAGAAGCTTATTGCATATTTCAATAAGTCAGAACATAAGCCTGAATTATTAATTAATGGCTCGGCAATTGGCTACTATGGTGTCGGTAGATCGAATGACATTATCGATGAAAATGCAGGCGGAGACGATAGTTTTTCCAGTCAACTATGCCAGAAATGGGAAGCCGCTGCGCTGAAGGCGGAAACACTTGGAATTCGTACTTGCTTGCTACGGACGGGTATTGTTCTGGGCAAGAATGGCGGTGCTTTAAGCAAGATGTTACCGCCTTTTAAAATGGGGCTTGGTGGAAGAATAGGTGACGGTCAACAGTGGATGTCCTGGATTCACTTAGATGATTTGCTTGGCATTATTTTGTACTGCATAAATCATGACAATCTAAATGGTGCTATTAACGGCACATCTCCTAATCCTGTAATCAATCAGGTATTTACCAAAACTCTAGGCGCTGCACTAAAACGTCCAACTATTTTTCCTATGCCCGAGATAGTTGTAAAGTTATTAATGGGAAAAATGGGTGAAGAACTATTGTTAGCAGGAAAAAGAATTTTACCTGGAAAGATTTTAGATGCAGGTTATAAGTTTCAGTACAAAACACTAGAAGAGGCGTTAATAAATGTGGTCTGAATATCATTCGGCGGTGAATATAATAAAATAATCTAACACGATCATATGGATTTCCCAGTCAAGACAAGTTTTAATCTTCACATGATTCACTCCATTCATAAAATCTCTGTGCAAGCATAGTACGCTGTTTAAAACCTAAGGAATCTCTGATTAAGTCACAATCGTCGTTCCCGCGAAGGCGGGAATCCAGTCAAATCAACCAACTGGATCTCCGCCTTCGCGGAGATGACAACTTAATCAGAGGTTCCCTAAAAAAATCGCTGCGTAGAATCGCGCGTTGTAAAGCAAGAACAGGCTACCTTTACATAATCGGCCTTGTTGGATATTAAAATTCATTTCATCCGGGCCATGATATACACCGCCCCTCTTTCCCTTATTCATTCATCGGGCTTTGCCGTCACAGCGGGGGGCAGCCGCGGTGACTATTGGCACCCATCAGGTTAGCCAGATTCGCAAGGAGTTGATCTAATAATTCCGATTCAGTTTGCCATATTTATCTGCTATAACTTTGCACCTTTTAGCTACTTATTGTTTCAGCCCATTGAAGTCTCAATCACCGTTCCGGCTGAACTTGTAGAAGCCAGTACCACTCGCCAAGCTCAGGGCGAACGGAGTTCATAGATCATCGTGCCCTATCGCATGTTGGGAATGCTGGTGTTTTCCTGACAAGTTTTGTTATCATGTTGCGGGAATAAGGATGACGATAGAGCTGCGCAACAAAATTTTTTAACGGGAATTGTATGTATCAAATTTTAATTGTGGCCATATTATGGTTAAGCGGTTTTGCCCATGCCGAGGTAAAGACGCCTGAAGAGTTGTGTATAGCGCGCAATGCGGCAAGCTGCGAGATTAACGGGCTGCAGTTTTATATCACCGACGAAGAGTGTCCCAGAGGTGCAAAGGTGTTGCGTGCACACGGACATGAACGTTGTGATCTGCTTGCCGACGATAAAAACGTGGTGGAGAAAAATCAAGGTACGAATGCAAAATCGAATACTGCTGAAATTGTTGCGGCTAGTTCGCCTGTTGCCGTCAAAGAGAAAGTTGCACCAGCTATCTGGGAAAATCCCTATTTCATTGTGGCGCTGATTGGTTTGGTGCAGGGCTTGATCAGCAGGGCAAGTATCGCTACTTTCATTATTGTGGGTATAGCCATGCCGGTGCTAGTGACTTGGTCGATGCTGTCGGGTGCGCAGTTTCCTTTTGGCTGGTCAGCGGCGCTTGGTTATATGGGCGTGGAGTTTGCGGGGACTTTTCTGTTTTCAATGGCCGGTTGGGTAGTGGGTCTGGGTTTGCACCGCGGCATCCTTAAAATTCTGTATCGCTAATCTGCGCGAGTTGAAAATACATGTCCCGGCTTAAGCAGCTTCGTATGCCCACCCTACAAAGTTTCGCAGCGATAGCAGACAAGCATTCAAGAATACTGATACTCGGCAGCATGCCGGGAGAAGCGTCACTGCGTGCCGGCGAGTATTACGCGCATACGCGTAATCATTTCTGGCGCATTATGGCGGCGCTGATTGCATTGAATCCCACCGCTGACTATGCACAAAGAGTTCAGGCTTTGAAGTCTGCGCACATTGCCTTGTGGGATGTGCTGCAATCCTGCGAGAGGGATGGAAGTCTGGATAGCAACATAGACAAGGCAACGCAGGTGGCTAACGATTTCGCGTCATTTTTTGCGCGTCATCCAGCCATAACGCATGTCTTTTTCAACGGCAGCAAAGCGGAGCAGGTTTATCTGCGCGAGGTGCTGCCCGCTTTGAATTTGCCAGATATTGTATATCTGCGTCTGCCTTCCACCAGTCCGGCCAATGCTGCGCAATCGTTTGAGCTTAAACTTGCAGCATGGCAGGCAATAAATACAATCGACTGATCGTTTCTAAAACGCAGACCAGCCATAAATACGCCAGCTTATATACATGGCCCCAACGGCGCAGCATAGCGCTGCCGCCGTCAGCAGGGTGCCTTGTATCCATACTGGGCTTTTGTCTGAGGTGGGTAATTTGGCTGCAAGCGGTATTGTGGCGAGCACGGCCAGAGTGTACCAGGGCAGTTTTGTGGTCAATACGGCCAGGCTAGTGCTCAAGCCTGTGATCAATGCCAGCGGTAGGGTAAATATCCGTCCGCAGGTGAGGTAGCTGTTGCTGACAAACATGATAAACAGTAGCGCAAAAGCGGCAGAACCAACGGCCAGATCAAATTTACCCAGTAGAGATGATCCCGCGATAAGCAGGGTAGCACCGCTGCCCAAGCCCAGCACAGTGCCTGCACTGGCAGCACGTACTGGGGAATCCTGCAGATCGTCCATCCAGAACACCAGCCAGCCAACGTACAATATAATTCCTGCGCCCCATTGCAAAACCACTGGCAGCGGGTGCGACAACAGATGATTCTGCACTACCCACGCAGCGGCAGAAGCGGCCAGAACGGTGAGCAGCGGCCGCCACAATGACCAGTTGGCCAGGCTTAAAGGGATTGCCAACAGGCCAGAAGCCAAGCCCAGCCAGATTATTTTGCGCGTGCCGTTGAGTGGTGTGTAGGCAAAATTGCTGGCCAGATATACGGTGATGGCGAAACCGGCGATAATGGCAAGGCCGCTCAAGCGCATGCGTTGAAATAGTTCAGCGCTTAAAAGCGCGATCAGAAAAGGCGCGAGAAATGCCTGTATAGCCGGATGTGTGACAAATGTGTGCAACGCTAACTCCTCAATATTTTGCTATAGCGAGATAGTTTAGCATTTAAGATTTAATAGTTTCAGACAATAAACATGAACAATATCATTATGCTTGTCTTGTGTTTTGTCGCGGGCATTTTAATGCGCCGCGCCAAGCTCATGCCGGACAATGCACCGATCACGCTGAATGTTTTCATAATCTACATCTCGGTGCCGGCATTGGCACTGTTGTATATACACGAGTTGGTTTTAAGCGGCGATACCGTACTGGTGATATTGATGGCGTGGTTGTATTTCGGCCTGGCCGCCGGTTTTTTCTGGCTGCTTGGCCGCTACATGAAGTTTTCGCGCAATACGGTAGGTGCATTGATATTGACCGGCGGGCTGGGCAATACAGCCTTCTTCGGTTTGCCGATGATAGAAGCGTATTACGGGCATCGGGGTATAGCCACCGGTATTTTGATAGACCAGGCCGGCTCGTTCCTGGTGTTGTCCACATTGGGTATTGTCGTTGCCGGTTTCTATTCATCCACGCAGCCGGGCGCCGCTTCCATCGTAAAAAACATTTTGCGTTTCCCGCCGTTTATCGCCATGGTACTGGCGCTGATGTTGATGCCGATGGTCTATCCGGAGTGGCTCACTGCGGTATTGAAGCGTCTGGGCGATACGCTGGCCCCGCTGGCGCTGTTGTCGGTCGGCCTGCAGTTGCGTCTGGGGCATCTGCGGGGAAATTGCTGTGCGCTGACTTTCGGACTGGCTTTCAAATTGCTGCTGGCACCGCTGGTTTTTTATGTACTTTATGTTCTGATTCTGGGTGCTCACGGGCCGGTAATTCAGGTCACCCTGTTCGAGGCTGCGATGCCACCGATGATTACCGCGGCTATACTGGCAACAGACAAGGATATCGAACCAGAACTGGCGACGCTTATGGTGGCGGTGGGTTTGCCGCTTTCGTTTATCACGCTGAGCGGTTGGTGGTGGGTGTTGCAAACCGTCTGAAAATGATTTGAATCAGGCGACTCGAATTGTTGGCGACATAGTGCTTGCTGATTCCTGTTTATATAGTGCCTGCAGGGTGGTGGACTGTTGCTGGAAAAGTTGCCGTGAAAAACGACAGCTTGTCGGTAATTATTCTATAGCAGGTCATACTTCGATTTTCCGGCAAAGATAGGGGAATTCAACATTTCGGCAACTTGCGCATGCCCCATTTTTTCAGCAAGCATAATCGGTGTGTTGCCATCTTGATTGGCCAATTGGTGATTGGCCGCCCTCGACAGAAGCAATCGCACAAGTTCAGTATTGCCTTTGCTGGCGGCTATGTGCAAGGCTGAAGTGCCATCATTGCTTTTCAAATTTATATCGGCGCCGGAATCAATCAGAAATGAGGCGATTTTCAGGTAGTTGAAAGTGCAGGCTTGCATCAGGGCTGTCCAGCCAAATTTACTTTTTACGTTTATTTCGGCTCCCTTTTCAAGCAGTGCCTCCACAATGCTGAACAGTCCGTTTTGCGCAGCCCAATGCAAAGGTGTAAAACCATTTTTATCCCGCGTGCTTATTTTTGCACCACATTTAATCAGCAGATGGGCAAGCTCCTCATTGCGTGTTGAAATCGCAAACATAAGCGGTGTCCAATCCCTTTCATCCTTGGCTTCAAGGTCGGCACCACAAGACAGGAACAGATGAATTGCGTCTTTGTTTCCCTGATCAATCGCCCTCAGGAAACTTTGCGCTGAAAAATTGAATCCCAGGCGTTCAATTTCGACGCGTTTAAGTTGCGGAATTTTGTCCCATACGCTGCCATTGGCTTCACGCGCCTGTAGCGCACTGCGAAAGTTACTCAGCCGGATAATTTCAGTTGCGGCTTCGGGAGGAAACCCCTGGCGAGATCCACCCTGGTTGTCGACCATTAAATCCAGCAGAAATGCATCCATAAGCTTGGAATCACACAATTCGACCATTTTATTAAACACACGTGGAAAACGTTCTTCAAGAACGTGGGGGTAAATTGTTGTATTACCCTGCAGATGGAAAAGCAATTTGTCGTTCATCACGGAACATGACTAATAAATATATGATTTTTAGGATATATCAGTGCATTGTAAAATACAAGTGCAAGCGGTAGCGGTGGTTATTGAAAACGGCCTGAAGATATTCAATACCGTTTGAAGCAAGTAATGTTGCTTTGGTAGAATCAAATAAATTTCAGGGTTGTTGTTTGCGCATCTGGAATTGAACGGGGTGTAGCTCAGCCTGGTAGAGTACTGCGTTCGGGACGCAGGAGTCGGAGGTTCGAATCCTCTCACCCCGACCATATGATTTTTATGCAAGTTTATTAATCGCCTGCCGCAACGACCTGTTGCGTCCAGGACATTGCTTCTAACATTACGTTGGTAATAACATCGGCCTCAAGGCCGCATTGCTCCGCAGTCCTTGCAATATCAGCCTCATTGATTGCTTCAACAGCAATTCCCATCTGCAGTGTATCGTACATCGCGCCCGGCAGGCCTTTGATTGCGGTGGCGACGGCTTCAGGCAGGGCAACCTGTTTGATCACATCTTCAATCGGTTGTCCTATCAGCACATCCATCAGCGAAAAGAGACCGGTCATGAACAATTGGTCGGAATTGCCGGGAACGCGGCCTTGCCCTGCAAGCATCTCCATGAAACGTGCACGTGTCAGCGCCTGTTCCTGCAGCACGTTTTCGCGATAACCGGGTTGCTTGAAGTCAAACAGCAGCAGGGACAGCCAGCGGTAAAATTTGTCCCTGCCCAGCAATAAAAGCGCTTGCTGAATTTCATTGATTTTTTGCTGCAGGCCGATGCCGGGAGAGTTGATGTAACGCAGAAGTTTGAAAGTCAGGATAGGGTCGCTGCGCAGGCAGTCGGCGATGACATCAAATTCGGCGCCGCTGCGTATCATATTGAGCGCTTCAAAGACTTTGAGACGATTGATTTCACTTTTCGCCGGATGCCAGTTTTCACGGCTGGAAACAAATGGGCCCATGAAGTAATTGAAGTTACACTGGTAACAGACATTGAAGTCATCCAGTGTCTGCAATTCGCTGGCAATCAGCAGTTGTCGGCTGTTGGCTATGCGAAAATCCTGGGACATTTGTTTCAGATGCAAGCCGTCGAGTGCCAGGGTTTCTATTTCGATGAAATCTGCCTTGTGTAAAAACTCGTTCAGGTCCGGGCGTGCACGGTTAATTGTCCAGCCGTATTTGATGCCAACTGCATCCAGATATTGCAGATTTTCGCGTATTTCAACAAGATTAGTTTCGTTGCTTTTACCGGGTGTGATCATAATCACCGTGCGCGAGTGCGCGAGTTTTTTCAGCAGGGGATTTTTAAGCGAGGACACCGACAAGCGGATAAAGGCAAAGCGTTCGCCCAACAATGAGTTGACGCCCAGTGGGGCAAGGTTGCGCAACATGGTGTCGTCATAAACGCGCCGTATCAGAGCACTCGTTTCCAGCATGCGCGATTGCAGGTCACGACCGAGTGCAAATTCATACCCGGCAATTTTTTCCTTGCGGTCTAGTACCGCTTCGCGACAAACAAAAGAAGATTCTTTATGCTCGGGTTTTGCCGCATCGCCCTGCATGGATTTCAACGGAGCGAGCGTGTTGAGTTGCTTGAATGCTTCTTCTGACGAGAGTTTCTGCGGAGTTGACCCCATCAGGCGGCGAATTGAGTCAAGCATTTGAAATCATCCCTTGCAGTAGTATTGAGTTGCAGCTAATTCATGCTTAGCAATGTTTATAAAATGATAAATAGAATATGGCATCAATGAAAATTTTTTAGATGTTAATCATTATGCCACATTCCACCGATAAAAATTTTATTTAATATAATCAAGTATTTGAAATATTTTTATGATTTTACTAGATGGCGTTGTTCAGGCACTGTTGCGGCATGTAAGATGATTTTTTTTGAGCATGTGACTGTATTGTTGTCGTAAATATTAAATCCTGCGTTGTTATGCTGGAGCAATGGTGTAACGGTGAAATCGACAGATCAGGGGTATATCTGTTATCTTCGCGCCACTCGGAATATGGCCACTCTGGTTATAGTGATGTTATTTTTATGCTGATTTTTATCAAGGTGTTGGAGGCAGGTTTATGGCAGTAAATATGTGGGATGAGCGCTACGCGGGCGGGGAATACTTTTTTGGCACCAGACCCAATGCATTCATGGTGAGTCAGCATCATCTGCTCAAGCGGGGTATGCATTGTCTGGCCGTGGCGGATGGCGAAGGGCGCAATGGCGTATGGCTGGTTGAGCAGGGCTTGAAAGTGCTCTCGGTTGACAGCTCCGCGGTGGCTGCCGGCAAGGCAGACACACTTGCGCAGCAGAAAGGCGTGAAGCTGGATTTTGAAGTGGCTGATTTGCTGAATTGGGAGTGGGGCGAAAATAAATACGATGCGGTGGTGGCGATTTTCATACAGTTTGCCACACCGGCCCAGCGTGCAGATATTTTTGCCAATATCAAAAAATGCCTGAAGCCCGGCGGGCTGCTATTGCTGGAAGGATATACGGCGCGCCAATTGGAATATAAAACCGGCGGTCCTCCGGTTGCTGAAAACATGTACTCTGAACTGTTTCTACGCAAGGAATTTGCCGATATGGAAATTGTGCATCTGCACGAATATGACAGCGAGATTAACGAGGGTAGCGGGCACAAGGGCATGTCTGCGCTGATAGATCTGGTGGCCAGAAAGAAATAAGAGCCGGGAAATTTCCGCGCACGTGGCGGTTTATATCCCATGTATGGTTACATATAGCTGTCCCGTTCAATTTTGTGAAGGTTGGTCATGGCATATATCGTCAGTTACGGCATAGGCAGCATTATCGGTTTTGCCATTGTGCTGATCTTGCTGTTCGTTCTGGTGCGCGACATTGTGCAAAAAAAGCACACCGTGTTGCGCAACTATCCGCTGATCGGCCGCCTGCGTTATCTACTGGAAAGCCAGGGCGAATACATACGCCAGTATTTTATCGCCGGCGAGCGCGACGAAATGCCGTTCAATCGTGCAGCACGCAACTGGATCTACCGCACGGCCAAGGGAGTGGGAGGCATCGTCGGGTTTGGTTCCACCAACGACTTGCGCGAGCCCGGTTCGATTATCTTTGTGAACGCGCCTTTTCCGCTATTGGAAAGCGAACACGTGGCCTCACCGCCTGTGGTGATAGGGGAGAATTTCTGCCGTGAACCCTATACCGCACATTCTTTGGTCAATATCAGCGGCATGAGTTACGGTGCGCTGTCCGCGCCGGCCGTGCAGGCGCTTTCCAAAGGCGCTGCCGCTGCTGGCTGCTGGCTGGATACCGGTGAAGGCGGGCTGTCGCCGCATCATCTGCTGGGTAACGCGGATATCATCATGCAGATCGGTACGGCGCGTTACGGTATTCGCGATCAACAGGGCGAATTTTCCAAAGAGAGTGCCGTGGAATTAGCCAAGCGCGTCAGTGCGTTTGAAATAAAGCTGTCGCAGGGCGCCAAGCCGGGCAAGGGCGGTGTGCTGCCCGGCGGGAAAGTAACGGAGGAGATTGCCAGGATACGCGGCATTCCGGCCGGACATGATTCGCTCAGCCCCAATCGCCATTCGGATATTGCCAATATAGATCAATTGCTGGACCGCGTGGCGATGATACGCGAGTTAACCGGCAAGCCGGTGGGGGTGAAAACAGCGATAGGCGGGTGGGAATTCAGTAATGCATTATGCGAGGCGGTGTTACGCCGCGGGCAGGATTATGCGCCGGATTTTTTGTCCATAGACGGCGGCGAAGGCGGTAGCGGTGCAGCACCGCAGGTATTGGCGGACCATATGGGCTTGCCGATAATGGAAGCGTTGCCGCGCGTGGTGGATGATCTGCTGGCGGCGGGTCTCAAGCAACGCATAAAAGTGGTGGCCGCAGGCAAATTGGTCACGCCCGCCAAGGCGGCCTGGGCCTTGTGCACCGGTGCGGATTTCATCAACACCGCGCGCGGCTTCATGTTCTCTCTGGGGTGCATACAGGCCATGCGCTGCCACAGCAATACCTGCCCTACCGGCATCACGACCCACAACAAACGGTTGCAACGGGGTTTGGTGGTGCAGGAAAAATTTCTGCGCGTGGCAAATTATGCCAAGGGCATGAATAAAGAGCTGGAGATGATCGCGCATTCCTGCGGGGTAACTCATGCACGCGAATTGCGACGCGAACATGTGCGGCTGGTTCAGACCGCCGGCCACAGCATGGCGATGAATATGCTGTATCCCTATCCTGCGACCAAAATGAATAAAATTGTTTAGTCTGGTGTACAGACCATTGTTCCGGCCTGATGAAGTATCAATAACCGTTCGGGCTGAGCCTGTCGAAGCCAACACCCTTCGACAAGCTCAGGGCGAACAGACTTAATTAGCGCATCCCTAAGGCAATTTCCCCTTTTCTTTGCTGTACGCATCATAGCTGGGTGACGGATTCAGCGCACGTTCAGCGGGTGTTTTATAAGCTTCGTTCTGGTTTTTAATTCCGTCGTAAAAAGCACGATTCGCGTTGCTTGAACAGCCCGCCATTAAAATGAGCGTCAAGAAAATCAAGCTATAAGAATACTTCATTTCGTTGTTCCCGGATTATGTATGTGATTTTGCCCACGCGACTATACCGTTTACATCCATTGCACCGGCCTGTCTGGCCACTTCACGGCCGTTTTTGAACAGCGCCAGCGTCGGGATGCTGCGGATATTGTCGCGCGTACCCAGTTCTTGGGCCTCTTCAGTATTCAGTTTGGCCAATCGCATGCCCGGCTCCAGTTTTGCCGCCGCCTGCACAAAGGACGGTGCCATCGAGCGACAGGGACCGCACCAGGGTGCCCAGAAGTCGACCAGCACCGGCACATCGCTGCGCGTGATGTGTTTTTCGAAGTTGTTGCTGTTCAATTCAACCGGATGCGCCTCGAACAGGTTTTTTTTGCATTTGCCGCAACTGGGCTGATTGCCCATTTTATCGGTGGGAATACGGTTTACCGCATCGCAATGCGGGCAAACGATATGTTTGGAGTCGTCCATGTTCTGCCTTTCAATTTTAGCTATGAAATATCTATCGGATAGATGGAGTCGAAAACGCGGATTTCAAGGGTGATAAGTTTGTTGCCCTGATCGGATGATCCTTTGCTTAAAACTTCATAATGCTAGTATTATTCTATTCTGATATTCCTGCCGAGCTGCGGTGTGGTGAGTAACAGCAAGATAAACGCTGTGGCGATCCGGGATAAATCGAAAATGACAAGGAAAAATTAAATTGAATAAAGCGCGCACCGTCAAGATATCTGCAGTGATAGCTATAGTGGCTGTATTGGGTGTGGTCGCACTTGGCCGCGGCAAAGCCGTCGAAGCGCAAGAGGCCCCTGCGGTTACCCGCGCCGCGTTGACTGTGCGTACGGCCATGCTGCGCCAGGACAACTGGTCACGCTCAATGTCAGCCAACGGCAGCATCATTCCGTGGCAGGAAGCCATCATCAGCGCGCAAATTACCGGCTTGCGCATAGCAGAAGTGATGGTCAGTATCGGCGATCATGTAAAGCAGGGCCAGGTGCTGGTAACTCTGAGCAATCTCGCGCGCAGCGGCGATACAGAAGGTGATACGCAAGCGGTGCAGGGACGCATCGTGGCGCCGGATTCGGGCATTATCTCGGTTGCCAATGCAATTGTGGGTTCCACCTCGCAGCCCGGTGTAGAGCTGTTTCGTTTGATACGCAAGGGGCGCATGGAATGGCGCGCCGATCTGACCGCAGACGAGTTGATGCTGATACGCAAGGGCATGAAAGTTGAAATCAGCATAGGCGAGGGACGCGTCATCAGTGGCACGGTGCGCGCAATATCACCGTCGGTAAACATGCAAACGCGTTATGGTTCCGCCTATGTTTCCATAGCCGACAGCAACGGGCTTATTGCCGGTGCTTTTGCCAAGGGCACATTTGATATCAGTGCCGGAAAAAGATCACTGCAATTCCTGCCGCAATCAGCCGTGCTGCAGCGCGGCAGTCAGACCTATGTTCTGGCCATAGATGCAAATAATCATGTGCACGAACAGAAGGTGGCGGTGGGGCAGCGCAATGGCGACCGTGTCGAAATCAAACAGGGCCTGAAAGCGAATGTAGCGGTGGTTGAAAGCGGCGGTGCATTTCTGACTGAAGGCGATGTGGTGAAGGTGTTGCCACAATGAACGTTTCGGCCTGGTCCATACGCAATCCGATTCCGGCGCTGCTCGCCTTTGTCATGCTTACTTTTGTGGGCGTGATGGCGTTCAAAGCCATGAAGATCCAGCTTTTCCCCGATATTGATCTGCCGATGATCACGGTGAGTGCCAGCTTGCCGGGCGCTTCGCCCGAGCAGCTGGAAGCCGAGGTGGCGCGCAAGGTAGAAAATGCGCTGGCCAGTCTGCAGGGGCTGAAACATCTGTACACGCATGTCACCAATGGCTCGGCAGTGGTCTCTGCCGAGTTCCGGCTGGAACGCGATTCACGCCTGGCATTGGAAGATGTGCGTTCCGCCGTTGCGCGAATTCGCAGCGACTTGCCGCGCGAAATGGCCGATCCGGTGGTCAACAAGGTGGAGCTGAGCGGCAAGCCCATACTCACCTATACCATTGCAGCGCCGAACATGAGCGAGGAAGAGTTGTCCTGGTTTGTCGACAACGATATGACCCGACTGCTGCTGGGCGTTAAAGGCGTGGGTGCAGTCAATCGTGTAGGCGGGGTAACGCGGCAGATTGCCGTGGAACTTGACCCCGGCAAGTTGATGGCATTGAACATCACCGCTGCCGAGCTCTCCAGCCAGTTGCGCCAGATACAACAAGAGGCACCGGGCGGACGCACGGATCTGGGTGATGAGGAGCAGTCGGTGCGTACCGTGGCGACGGTGGAAACGGCCGCACAGCTTGCACACATCGAGCTTGCCTTGCGCGATGGCCGCCATGTGCGCCTGGACCAGGTGGCAAACGTGAGTGACACCATTGCAGAGAGGCGCTCCGCCGCGCTGCTGGATGGCAAGCCGGTGGTGGGTTTCGAAATCATGCGCTCGCTGGGCGCCAGCGATGTGGAAGTGGGGCAGGGGGTCAAGGAGGCGCTGGAAAAATTGAAACTGGCGCAGCCGCAGTTTGTGATTGAAAAAGCCTTCAATATGGTGGATCGCGTACAGGAAACCTATCAGGGTTCGATGGAGATGATCTTCGAGGGTTCTTTGCTGGCAGTGATAGTAGTGATCTTCTTTTTGCGCAACACCCGCGCAACCATCGTTGCCGCAACCGCTTTGCCGCTGGCTGTGATCCCCACTTTTGCGGTGATGTACCTGCTTGGTTTCTCTATCAATATCGTTACGCTGCTGGCGTTGTCGCTGGTGGTGGGTGTGCTGGTGGATGATGCGATTGTGGAAATCGAGAACATCATGCGCCACATAGAGATGGGCAAAAAACCCTATGACGCGGCGATGGAGGCGGCCGATGAAATCGGCATGGCGGTGATCGCCACAACCTTTACACTCGTTGCCGTGTTTTTGCCTACTGCATTCATGAGCGGAATACCCGGGCGTTTCTTCGTGCAATTCGGCTGGACGGCAGCCGTTGCGGTGCTGTTTTCACTGATGGTTGCACGCATGCTGACGCCGATGATGTCCGCCTATTTTCTCAAGCCGCACGCGCCGGAAAAAACACCTGCATGGATTTCAATATATCTGAAATGGGCAGACTGGTGCCTAAACAACCGCAAGACTACATTGCTGATAACGGCCATATTTTTCGTGGGTTCACTCAGTCTTGCCAAAACCTTGCCTACGGCCTTTCAGCCCAAGGATAATGATTCACAAACTCAGGTATCGCTGACGCTGCC
>JBBQYH010000029.1:0-18624 GCA_038208855.1 Burkholderiales bacterium | reverse complement strand
CCACACCAAATGCAAAGCCGAGTCTGGCAGCCATCCATTTGCCCCTCGCGTGTTGCCATTGCACAAACAGTAGCGCCAGTGCAAGTACCGTCAACGGGTAAGATGAAAATGGCGCAAACCCCGCTACGGCAAGTACACCGGACAAAAATACAATTACATATTTATTCAGGGCAGGAAATTTCATAGATGAGTTTCACTAAAATAAAAGGACAAATATTGTTATACATAGCGACTAAAGTAGCGCCGAATAAATTGTGGTACATAGAGAGTAAATAATTTTATCCTGTAGGTCGGGTTAGATCAAAGGCCGTAATCCGACAGCGAATTGTCGGGTTACGCTGCACTAACCCGACCTACGTATACTAATATTTTTATAAAATCGAATACGCTTTCATGTCATTCAGTCTTGGCTTGAAGACCTTTCGCTCTTGCGCCGTTCAGCGCCGCCATACGCGCTGTTTGTAGCAATTTTTTCCTGCGCCCATGACGACGTTTTCAGCCATTCATCCAGCGCCTCTGCACTTAAAGGGCGGCTCATGTAATATCCCTGGGAAGCATCGCAGCCCAGCTCAGTCAGCAACTCCCATATCTCTGCATTTTCCACACCTTCGGCGACCACTTTCATGCCCAGATTATGTCCGAGTGCAATGGTGGATCTGACGATGACCGTATCGCCTGCATCCAGCTCCATATCCTTGATGAAGGATTTGTCGATCTTGATTTCGCTGACAGGAAGTTTTTTCAGGTAAGCCAGCGAAGAATAGCCAGTACCGAAATCATCGAGTGAGAGTTGTATACCCATCTTGTTGATTTTAATCAATGTTTCCAGTGCGCGTGCGGGTTCTGCCATCACCGCACTTTCGGTAATTTCAAACATCAGCCATTCGGGTTTTACTTTATAAGTAGCCAGCAGTTTTGCCACACGTACCGGCAAATTGCCATCAAGCAAATTGCGTGTGGAAAGATTAACCGCAATGGAAATGGCATAACCGGCATCATGCCATTTCACACTTTGCTGAAACGCGGCTTCAAGCACCCATGATGCAAGCGGTTGTATCAAACCACTGGCTTCGGCCACGGGAATAAAATCATCGGGAGAAATCATGCCTTTGTCAGGATGAACCCAGCGTACCAGCGCTTCCACGCCAATTACGCAGTTGCTTTGATGACTGATCTTGGGCTGATAATGCAAAACCAGCTGGTTATTATCTATGGCATGGCGCAACTCATTTTGCAGTGTTGCGTTTTTCGCCGTTTCCGCTTCTATTTCGGGTGTGTATACCCGGTAACCGGTATTGGCACGCTTTGCGGCATACATTGCGATATCTGCCTTGAGCAGCAGTTGCTTGATATCGGTATCGTGTTCCGGATAGGAAGCAATCCCCATCGACGAGGCAACATCCACCACCGATTCATCCAGATTGATTCTGCAACACAAGTCATGATGCAGTTTGTTCACGATGGTTTCCGCGCATGCTGCATTTGCGGTAGGCAAAAGCAACATGAATTCATCACCTCCCATGCGGGCAATCGTATCCGTACGCCGGATCATCGAACTCATTTTTTCTGCGACATATTTCAGCAACAGATCGCCGATATGATGACCTTCCTTGTCATTCACCTCCTTGAAACGGTCCAGATCTATCACCACGATGGAAAACGGTCTCATATCGTTTTCATACATCAAAACTGCCTGTTCAAGCCGGTCAAAATACAAAGATCGATTGGGCAATCCGGTCAGATCATCAAACAGCGCCTTTTGCTCCAGTTGCCGCGATTGACGCATCACACGACGCAATAGGAGTGTGCCGACCAGAATACCGCTCAAAATTGTCAAGCTGCACAACAAGATCAACAATGCGCGAGTTTTTACATAAGTATCTGAAGCACTTGCAGCTGCTGTTTCCGTCTGCTCCTGCTGCAACTGCAACAGCTTGTCGATTTCATCGGACAATACTTGCTGACCGGGAATAGCAATCCGACGCATGTGATCAAAAACATTGATGCCATGTTGGTGGGTGGCAAGTTCTATTGCATTCTGCACAACTTCATTACGCTGGGAGGCCAAACTGTTGATCTGTACTGCCAATTTCTTTTCTTCGACATTCATGCCCATGGCCTGAAACTTTTGCCATGCACGCCACCACTGTGCGCCCTTGCTGTCGAATCTTCTCAACTCCTCGTCTTTTTCAAATTCATCCTTGATACTGGCAATGGCGTAAAGACTCATTGAACGGTCACGTTGCGCATATTTCATGGTGTGCGCCAATTCTGTTTTGACATTATTGATTTTGTAAACTTTGTCCAGCTCTCCCTGAATCTGGTCCATATAGCTAAAGCCCAAAATCATCACCAACACCACCAATGTCAGCGTGAACGCAAAACCCAATCCCAAACCCATACCAATGCGCACCGGTTCAGGCAATGCGGCAATTTTCAATTTCAAACTTACAAAATTCATGCGTATTATTTCAACAGTCTTTAATTCAAGTGTATCAGTTACACCTGTTTGCAGCAGTTTTGCAGAATAACTCACACTCTCAATTTCAGTCCAGCAATTCATGACGCAAATGCAGTCTTTTTTCTTAAGGACAGTGGCTTTACAGACATTACAGTCTTGACTGACAATACCACATCAGACAACAACAGCCACTCCCAGCATGCAGAAACTACTCAATAACAATGTCAGCAACCGTGAAGTATGGGCTTGGGCGATGTATGATTTTGCCAATTCCGGTTATACCACCGTGGTGATTACCGCAATCTTCAATGCCTATTTTGTTGCGGTGATTGCCGGCAATGCGCCGTGGGGTACTTTGGCTTGGACTTTGTCGCTGGCTGTTTCTTATGCGTTGATCGCCTTCATCGCTCCCCTGATTGGTTCTTACGCCGACGCCTATGCCGCCAAGAAAAAACTGCTGTTGCTCACCACAGCAGGCTGCGTCATTTTTACCGCGTTGTTGTATTTTACCGGCCCCGGCAGCTTGTGGCTGGCCATACCGCTGATCATCATTTCCAATTTCTTTTATGGCAGCGGTGAAAATCTGATTGCCGCTTTCCTGCCCGAGCTGGCAACCGGACGCTCGATGGGCAGAGTTTCGGGATGGGGTTGGAGCTTTGGTTATCTGGGCGGACTGGTAAGCCTGGGGGCCTGTCTGGCCTATGTCAGCTGGGCACAGGGCCAGGGCCAACACGCGGCAGAATTTGTGCCAGTCACCATGCTGATTGTGGCAGTGCTGTTTGCTCTCTCCAGCCTGCCCACCTTTCTGGTGCTAAAAGAACGCGCCGTGCCACAAACACATTTAATAGGCAAAAACTCGTTGCAGGAAACCTTTGCGCGGCTGCGGCAGACTATTGATCAAACCGCACGCTATCGCGATCTGCGGCGCTTTTTGATCTGCACCATTTTTTACCAGGCCGGCATACAGGCCGTAATAACGCTTGCCGCCATTTATGCCGATCAGGCGATGCACTTCACTACGCAACAAACCATACAACTGATTTTCGTGGTCAACATTACTGCGGCCATCGGCGCATTCTTGTTTGGGCACCTGCAGGATCGCATCGGCCATATTCCCACCATCGCCTTGACTCTGATCGGCTGGATCATCATGGTCCTGTTGGCTTGGTCGGCGCAGGATTCCGGCACCTTCTGGCTGGCAGCCAATCTGGCGGGAATTTGCATGGGCTCCAGCCAGGCTGCCGGAAGGGCGCTGGTGGGACTCTTGAGCCCCGCCGACAGACGCGCAGAATTTTTCGGCCTGTGGGGCATGGCAGTAAAACTTTCCTCCATACTCGGTCCCATTACTTACGGGCTGGTCAGTTGGATATCACACGGCGACCACCGCCTGGCAATATTGATTACCGGCAGTTATTTTGTGCTGGGTCTGCTGATTTTGTTAGGCGTGAATGTCAAACGCGGTATGCGTGCGGCTTTGCGCCGGCAAGCTTAAACAGACGCTGTTGCCTTTATACCGAAGCAAACCGCTGATGCAGATATCGAATGATCTCTGCTGATTCATACAGCCACTGTACATTGCCCTGCTCATTGGTGATCTGCAGACACGGTACCTTTATCTGACCGCCGCCCTGCAATAGCGCCGCGCGGTGCTGCGGATTTTTTTGTGCATCGCGCAATGCTATCGGCAAGGACAAGCGATGCAGCTCGCGGCGTACCTTGATGCAGAACGGACAAGTCTTGAATTGGTACAGCGCCAGATTTGCGCACTGCCTATCAACACCCTGCTGTACTTCTGCTATACGCACCATCGCTTTTGGCGTGGTCAACAACTCCCACAGCAACATAACAGGGTGCATCACAATACGCACCATTTTAAAAAAATATCTCACCAATAATTTCATTATTTATACCATTGAAACAAGTAAATACGAGTTTTTTCCAGATGTTTCTCGCGCCGCATCAATACATTGCTCTTCACACTCAAAATCTATTCAATAACGTATCCTGTTTTTGATATGCAAACAACCCGCGAGCAGTTCATCCAAAAGATATTGGAAATCTTCAATATATTCAATCAGATAAAAAACCCGACAAAACGTAATCTTTTTATTATTGTCAATTTTACAGCTATTGATTAACATGCTGCCGCTTAATCAATAAATTGCACAGAAATCAGTACACACAATAATTTCAGGGGGGAGTATGAATCGAATTTGGGCAGCCGGACTATTATATATCGTCGCAACAATACCGGCCTACGCTGCTTACTCCCCCATTTATATCGGTGCACAACTGGACAACAATACCACCACCGGATTGCTGGGCTATCAGATTGACAAGAACTGGGCGGCAGAAGTTCATACCAGCGGTTATGTAAACACAATAACCCAGGCAGGCGCCACCAATCAAACCCAGATCATTTCCTACGGCGTGTCTGCCTTGTACATGATTCCAATGAAACTCAACGGCGGTTCGCCTTATTTTTTCTTCGGCAAAATCGGCTACGAACGCTCCAATGAAAATGTCACTTACAGTTTCCCTGCTTCGGTCACGTACAGCGGCAGCTATACCAATGTGAGCAATCACGGACGCTTCGGTTTGGGTGCTCAATACGATTTTTATGAGCACGTGAGCGGCCGCGCGGGTATTGATGTTTTCGGCTCGGATCGCTCGGTCTATCTTTCTGCCATTTTAAAATTCTAAATAAACCTCTTAAAATTTCACGAGACAACCATGTTCAATATAAAAAAATTAACGTTGATCACGACACTGACTCTGGTGACCACATGCCAGGCTCAGGCAGCCAAATTCATTCATGCATCCACTACACCCGCGCCTGAAACTACGCAGCATACAAGCAATAATATAGTTGTAGCAGCAGCTCCAACACCCGCATCAGCACCGGCTCCACGTCCGGCTGCAACAGCAGCAGCTGCTTCCGGAATTGACACCGGCTTATACATCGGCGCGCAACTTGGCGACTCCAGTGTGGGGGCCGTCATGGGCCACCAGTTCACAAAAATGTTCGGCATGGAAATCAGTTACGACTATTTTGATCCGCTCTACACCCGCGCTGTTACCACCACCATCGCCGAAAAAAATCGCCTGGGTGCATCCGGGCTGTTTATGTTCCCGGTCAAATTCAGCGAAATGGGACCGATGGCACTGTATGTCAAAGTCGGTTATGCCCGCACCACCGACAAGCTGACCACAGATGACCCGGGCCTGGGTTCCATCCCTGCATCAACCTATATCACGACTACCACAGTAACCGGAGTAACCGGCGGTGCCGGTGTGCATGTGGACGTGAGCCAAAGTGCAACTGCCAGGCTGGGGGTAAATGTGGTGGGGTCCGAACGCGCAACTTATCTCGCAGTCTTATATAGATTCTAACTGTCCTTCTTCGAAAGGAATGCAACATGAAGAACCATAAACTAGACAAGCTGAAATATATCGCCCTATTGATGCTGGTTACACTGCTGGCATCCTGTGGCGTAACGACCGAAACCACGTCGGACATTGCACAACCAACCGCAACAGAAGCTTCACGCATACTGACGCAAGGTACTTTTGGTGTTTCCATCGAAGATATCAATCGTTTGCAAACCATCGGCTCCGGCGCCTGGTTCAACGATCAGTTTAACCAGCCGCAAACCATGCATTTCGATTATGTGAATCAGGCACTGTCTGCGTTGCCGGCAAACTCGAATATCAATGACTCTACCTTCCTGCAATCATTCTGGAAGCAGGCTGTAACGGGCAAAGACCAGTTGCGCCAACGTGTCACTTTTGCCTTGTCGGAAATCTTCGTCATCTCGTTTCAAAACGCCACGCTCGCTTCCATGCCGCGCAGCGTCGCCAGTTACTACGACATGCTCGGCGCCCATGCCTTCGGCAATTTCCGCGACTTGCTGCAGGACGTTACCCTGCATCCGGCAATGGGCATTTATCTGAGCTCGCTGGGCAACATAAAAACAACCGGTGCGCGCGAGCCGGATCAAAACTATGCGCGGGAAGTGATGCAACTGTTTACCATCGGACTCAATCAACTCAATATTGATGGCTCTTTAAAATCAGGCACTGCCATACCAACCTATACCAACGATGATATCAGGGGTGCAGCCAAGGTCTACACCGGCTGGAGCTGGGCGGGCCCGGATACAGCCGATGGACGCTTTCTCGGCAATAACTCGCCGCAGCCTGATCCAAACAGGGATCGGCTGCCGATGCAGAATTATGGACAGAAATATCAAGAGTTTCTACAAATAACCAATACTAATGATCCACTGGAAATACCAAAATCAATTCTTTTATCCGACACGGTCAACGGCATGAAGATACCGGATGGCAATGGCCCAGACAGCTTGAAGATGGCGCTGGATGTGTTATTCAATCACCCCAACGTCGGCCCCTTCATTGGGCGGCAGCTGATACAGCGTCTGGTGACGGACAATCCAAGTCCGGCCTACATTACTCGAGTTGCGCAAGCATTCAATAATAATGGCAATGGTGTACGCGGCGATCTGAAGGCAGTCATCAAAGCCGTGCTGCTGGATCCCGAGGCGGTTGACCCCACCAGCAGCTCAACCTATGACGCAACCAAAGTAGGCAAACTGCGTGAACCGGTCGTCAGAATGGCCAACTGGATGCGCGCTTTCCATGCCAGTTCGGCCTCTGGCAATTTCAATATGACCAATACCGACAACCCCGTCAGCTCTCTGGGCCAGACAGCAATGAATTCGCCTTCGGTATTCAACTTTTACCGTCCTGACTATCAGGCACCCAACACCGCTTTTACCGCGGAAATGGTTGAACCGGAGATGCAGATTACGGATGGAACCTCTGTCTTCGGCTATTTGAACATCATGAAAAATGCAGTAGACAGAGGCGTTGGTACCGGCAATGACATCAAGGCAGACTATTCGGCAGAGTTGCAAATGACCGTCACACCTGATTTGCTCTTGGACAGAATCAGCCTGCTGCTGTTGCAAAACAATATGTCGTCCCAGTTGAGAAACAACATTCTTGCAGCCATAAACTCCAACAAAAACAATAGCGCAAGCAACATCGTCAAACTGGCGATCTTCCTGACCATGGCATCACCCGAATACATCACGCAGAAATAACTGGAGAACATCATGTCCAAGAAAATTGACTTATCCCGCCGTGACTTCCTGCTTAAATCCGCATTGTTATCCGCCGGCTCGGTGGCTGCACCGTTTGCACTGAACCTGTTTTCAATGCGCTCAGCGATGGCTGCTTCAGGGCTGACCGGTTACAAGGCCCTGGTTTGCCTGTATCTCGCTGGCGGCAATGACCATAACAACACGGTGATTGCGACAGACACGGCAGCATGGCCATCCGGTGCAACTACACCAACATCATTTGACGGCTACACGGCTGCCCGCGGCGGCTCAATCGGGTTTACGCAAGCCGCCCTGGCAAATACCGCCATTACCACACCCGCAAGCGGCAAAGAAAAAACACTCAATACCACCGTAGCCCGCACCTATGCACTGCATCCCAGCCTGGGCAAATACAACGCCAATGTAACAGGGTCATTAAAAGACATGTACGATAAAGGACAAGTTGCCATCGTTCCCAATGTGGGCACCCTGATCCATCCGATTTCGGATTGGCGCTATTACAGAGGCTCAGGCGTAACAGCGGTAACCCACCCCACCAATCTGTTTTCGCACAGTGACCAGACTAATCAATGGGTCAATTCCTATCCCGGCACCACCAAAGCAAATTTTGGCTGGGGCGGCCGCATTGCTGACCTGATTTATAGCAATAATACTAACAAGCAATTCACCTCACTGTCCCTGTCCGGCAACAACACTTTCCTGGCAGGAGAGAGCGTTAACCAGATTCAAATCAACTCCAACGGCGTACCGGTTGCGATTACCAATTTCAATAACCTGTTTGGTTCTGTTGGCAACTATACGCAAACGGTTGTCAGCCCTAATACCTATAGCACCAACAAGTTTGAAATAGAACATGCCAATGTCGTCTCGAATGCCATTGCGGCAGATGGTCTCTTGCAACAAGTGATGACTGCTACTGCCCCAAATGGATCGACGCCTGTGCCCGTTCCGACTCAATATGTCCAGCCAAACTCCGCTGCAGGCGCATTGGCCAACAACTCGCTTGCCGTACAATTGCAGACTGTTGCACGCATGATTGCTGGCCAAAGCACCCTGGGTTCAAGTCGCCAGATTTTTTTCGTGTCCATAGGCGGTTTCGATACACACACCACGCAAGCCACCAACCAGTCTGATTTGCTGGCAAGAGTGTCACATGCCATCGATTATTTTTACAATACCGCGCTTAAAAGCTCGGCGATGCCAGGTGGAGACCAGACCAACAATGTGACGCTGTTTACCGCCTCTGATTTTGGCCGTACTTTCACCAGCAATGGCAGCGGTACAGACCATGGCTGGGGCTCACATCATTTTGTCGTAGGTGGCAACGGCGTCACGGCAGGATCAGTCAAGGGCGGTGATATATATGGCAGCTTCCCACAGACTTTCGTTTCCTCCTCAAATGTGTGGGGTGATCCAAAAAACAATCCGCTCGATGTTGGCTCGGGCAACTTTATTCCGCAAATTTCTGTCGACCAGTATGCGGCGACTTTGGCTAAATGGTTTGGATTAACCTATGGAATTGGGAGCGAACTCGCGACTGTTTTTCCAAACCTCGTGAATTTTGACCCAACCTATTTTGCAACGTCAGATCTTGGTTTCATGATTTGAAGAACATGTTCATTTTTCAAATCGTTTTTTGGATATGCAGATTTTTTTATTTTGAAAAGCCGGGAAAATGCCATTTATAAAAACCAAATTCACCTCCAAACTGGGATCCTGTTTTTTTAGTTTGGCTGTTATTACTGCACTGACGACGCTGACATTCAGCCTGGTATCCTGTGGCGGTGGTGGCGGCAGCGGCGGTAGCTCCACCACCGCCAGCATCACTTCAGTTTCACCTGTCGGCATCGTTGCCTCATCCGTAGCCAGAACGATTACTTTATTCGGCAAAAATTTTACCAGCAACATGACGTTGAGCGTAGCCGACAGCACTGGAGCAACATCTCCTTATCAGGTCGGGACCACAACCTTTTCATCTGCCAATGGCACACTATCGGCAAGTTTGACTATTCCCAATGCTACTGCGCCCTCAGATAAATATGTCAATGTGAAAGTCATCTCCGGCAGCAGCACAGTTACCTCCACTGTGCTGGGCGTTGCACAAAATTACAAATCTTTAGCTGGCAACATTCAGACTATATTAAACACGAACTGCATAAGTTGTCATGATGGTATGGTGTCTGGCGCACCTGATTATCAGGCTTCTGTCTCAGCCAACAATTTAATCAATGCGAAAAGTACGGTTTGCTCTAACAAATTGAGAGTGACAGCCGGCGATCCGAGGCGCAGCAGCAGCGTGCTTGTTGATAAAATACTGGTTGCATCAACAAGCATTGCAGCTTGCGGTGGCTCCGGCATGCCGAAAGTGGGAACAGCGCTAACTGCACAAAATATAGCAGACATTGAAGACTGGATAGCTGGCGGCGCTTTCTGAAGATTGATTTTAATTTTGCGTAATTGCAATACACAAAGCCCGTGATCAAAATACACGGGGGGTTTCAATTAAAAATATTCCTGTTTGATATCACATTTCAGTAGGCATTACCACCCTGATCCGACCCCGGCACATAAAATGCCGGCAGGCGCCCCACCAGTTGTTCGAGCATGAATAATTCATCTTCGGTGTGGTTGATCACCGGCGCTTTGGCAATCAGCACCTTACCCTCGGCATAAATATAACGCGGCGCATCATGGCGTTTACTTACAACGGTTTCCTGCACCGATAGATCGCTGCTGCACTGGATGTTAACCGTGCCATAGCAGGTGCACACATAACTGCGTTCGGTTTCTACTTCCGCATAAATCGCCGTGCCGCGTATACCCAAAGTAGCCGTTGGAACATTGATTCGTTTTTCTCCCTTGCCAAACACGGACAGCATTTTCCCGGCAAGCAGATTCAATGTCTTGATTGTTGCATTTGGGGCAGAAAATTCCAGTAGAGTGTTGCTGCGCAACAGATAGGCATCCTGCTCCATCACAAAGATGGCCAGACTGTTTTGCCCGGTAGAGATTTTCTCACCGGGTTTTACGACTGCACCTTGTACAGCAGGTTTATTGTTGTGCAACACCGCGCCTTCCAGCTTGATAAATCCCTGGGTGTGCAATCGGCCGCCCATGGCCAGTGCCTGGCGGATTAAAAACGGCGCGGCCGCAGCCAAGGTTCCCGCTCTGCGGCAAGTCTGCTCAAAAGTTTTCTGCGATCCGGATTCATCACTTCCCCTATGCTTAAGCTGGATTATTCCCTGCGTGTTAAATACAAATCATACACGCATTGCTAACCGGGATTTCCATCAGCCCGCACACGCCAGTAAGCCGGCAGATAGCGCCATACCCAAGGGATGAAACTAGCCAGCCAGATGATTCCCGCAGCAAGATATAGCCCCTGGCGATATTGCTGCGGCAGTATGTCGGCCAGCACACGCACAATTGCATCCGTCTGTATGCCGTAGAACATGAGCTTCACTGCCATATCCACCCTGAAAGGCAGGCCGGAGTGACCCAGCGTCACGCGCGTGCCCATGCCGATCAGCAACGAAGCAAAGCAGCCTAAGGTCAGTGCATGCAAGGGCGCAAAACCCAAAATGAAGACCGTGTCATGACTTAAAAGTTGTGTTGCGCTTTGTACAGTAAAAAGCAGCATGGCGATTCCCAGCCATGCAATGCCGATGTGCAAAATGGCCACCAAAGAATCTTTAAAGCTTTGAAAAATTCTCCACGAGTACACCAGATAAAATGCGGCGATCATCAGCGGTGCATCGCTTAACCATAGCCATGCCGGGGCATCCGCAATCTGCAGCAACCCGTGTACTGCACTGCCTGCCAGTATCGCCCACCATGGCCAGTCCGGTTTTGTCATTTTCAAGTTGGGTAGCGCACTTATGGTGAAAATGGGAATCATGCGATGCCCGACACTGACAAACAAAGGCAACAAAAACCACCAGATTCCGGCCTGGGTTGCGATTTGCAGCCACATATTTTTGCCGCATAGCAACCACATTAAAAATGCAAACAGAGCGCACCAACCCATCAGCAATGCGACCAAAATCACGATTGGGTTGCGTTTGTTTGATGGCTTGCTATCCAGTATTACACGCAGCAATGCATATGTGCCTACTGCCCACCCTGCCAAGGTACTTGCCACGGCAAAAACCAGCACGCTATGCCGCGTTGCCAGTCCGATATAGAAGCTCACATTGCCCAGTAGCAGCAACGCAAAGGCCGTTACATAATACGGTGCTGAAATTTCTTTGCCGCCCATCCAACGCGGAAAAGTTGTCATGACAAAGCCGAAGATGAACGATGGAAAAAGTCCGAACACCATCAAATAAATGTGCGCAGCATAGGGCATGATGCTC
Source organism: Burkholderiales bacterium (assembly GCA_038208855.1). Taxonomy (GTDB): domain Bacteria; phylum Pseudomonadota; class Gammaproteobacteria; order Burkholderiales; family Gallionellaceae; genus 39-52-133. The sequence goes on along the minus strand of JBBQYH010000029.1, from coordinate 6,661 downwards.
CACGCGATGGGTTGCCCAACCACGCCGTAGCGCGTCAACATTTCAACCAGCCACCAGATCATGACAGCGACGATTTGCAGTGCGCCGCCAAAGAACATGACGCGATGCGGTGCGGCGGTAAAAGTTTTCCAGGTTAGTACAAGATTCTTCATATTGATTTTCCCGGTTGATTTCAGTGCATTTCTGCTTGAATGACGCCAGGCTTTCAGCCTGCATGGATATAAATAAACAAAAGATGTATTTACAATATATCATGATATGAGGTAAATTAAATGCAATATTAGAATATGCCAATATATTACGTAACCTGATGTTACCCATTATCTGGATGCCAATATGACAACGCTTGCTGAATTCATGACTACCGACCATCAGGCTTGCGACGATGGATTTTCCCTTACCGAACAGGCAGCCTATTCAAGCAACTGGCCTGCGGCTGAAATTTCCTTTAATAGTTTTTTCGAAAAAATGAAGCATCATTTTCGCATGGAGGAAGAAATACTTTTCCCCGCCCTGCTTGCCGCCGGTGGCCCCTCCGGCCCGGTGCAAATGATGACGATGGAACATGCACAAATGAGCAGCTTGCTCGGCAACATGGCATCAGCCGTAGCACAGCATGATTCAGACGGTTATACCGGCTTTTCCGAAACCCTGCTGATTGTGATGCAACAACATAACCTCAAGGAAGAACAAATACTTTATCCGATTGCAGAGCGTCTGTTGAACCATGATTGGTCAACGCTGCATAGCTGCATGCAATCGTTTTGAACCTGATTTTTATGACTCCATAGAAAAGGAATCAAATGAATACCACAACAGAAATCGATGTGCGTGGTATGGCGCCACCGCAACCTTTTGAGATCATATTACCTGCCCTTTTTACCCTCGTGCCGGGTGCAACAATGCAGGTGCTGATTCACCGTGAGCCCTTCCCTCTATATGATTTGCTGCGTGAGTCCGGCTATACCTGGGAAACAGACAAGTTTGAATACAACAGCTTCAGAATCAAAATCAATCGTCCACGATGAAGCTCATTGCACTCAGCACCGAACAAGCCCCCGCTATTGATGTACCGCTGCGCTTCTTTGTTACCGCGCCACTTTTTCTGATTCTTGCCGCATTAATGCTTGCAATGAATGGCAGCAATCCATTTGAAAATATTCATACTCCAGCGCTGCTTGCTGCCACGCATAGTATAACGCTGGGGTTCATCACGATGATCATGCTGGGCGCACTCCAGCAAATATTGCCTGTCGTGATCGGCAGCCCGCTGCCTGCGCAACGTTTTGTTGCCTGGTTCAGTCATCTGCCGCTGATAGCGGGCACACTGTTGTTAAGCGCCGGATTTCTGTGGAGCAAAGCAGAACTGCTCGATAGAGCATGGCCGCTTCTGAGCCTGGGCTTTGCAACAATTGTCATCGCAACATTGGCCAGTCTTGCACGAGCAGCGACACAAAACAACAGCAAGACTGCGATATTCCTGGCCGTTCTTGCGTTGATCGGTGCAGCCATACTGGGCATCATGCTCGCCAGAGGCTATGCGGCCGGCCAGTCGCTTGACTACCCCAGACTGGCCGCGGCCCATATCAGCCTGTCCCTTGGCGGCTGGGTTCTGCTGCTAATCATCGGCGTCTCTTATCAAGTTGTACCGATGTTCCAGCTCACTCCTAACTATCCAAAATGGTTGACGGCCAGCCTGGCTCCCGCAATTTTCGGCCTCATGCTTGCTAAGCTTGCGTTATCACTGATTGACTCTCAATATCGCTGGCTGGAAATTGGTCTTGAATATCTGTTCTGGTCATGCGCTATTTATTTCTCTGTTGCTACGCTCAAACTGCAACAACAGCGCCGACGCCGCATCCCCGATGCGACACTGATTTTTTTCAGAATAGCCATGCTCTCATTGTCAGGTGTAGCAGGTCTGGCAGTTTCCGCACAAATGATGGCCCAGCCTGAACAGCTGAAAATACAGGCTGGCTCACTTTTCCTGCTGGGTTTTGCAATGTCCCTGATCTTCGGCATGCTATACAAAATCGTGCCCTTCCTGATCTGGTTCCACCTGTTTCGCGGCGGCTCGATACACACAATTCCGAATATGAAACAGATCATCCCCGAAGTATGGATGTGGCGACATGTGCGGCTGCATGCTGTCACCCTGGCTGCGGTACTGATGGCACCCTGGTGGGATATTGCAGCGTGGCTGTTTGTGCTGTGTCTGTTACTGCAGGGTGTGTTGCTCAGCTCTACACTTTACACCGCTATCGCGATATACCAACGCACACTCAAGAAACTTAAGGCGTCCAGCTCATGAACTGATAATTTTTCCTAAAAATCGCAGATCAAGCCACAGAGGACACAGAGAATGAGTGGTACTCAAAGATTTTCGCTGTTAACCTGCGTGGTGAGTCTCAACAATTGGACAATTCATTGTTTCTACTCTGTGGTCTCGGTGGTCTCTGTGGCCAAATGCTTTTTATAGGTTTATCAGCTGATACCATTTTTTTACGCCCTGCGCACTGAAAAACTTTCAAACATTGCTCCGATGCGACTGCATAAAGTTTCATCCAGCACCACGTCGTCCGTATGCATATTGAGCGTATTGTCATTGCATCCCTGCGGGCGAAATTCCTGCAGCAGATAATGCCTCGCACCCAGCAGCTGCAATTCCTCAGCCAGTAGCAGCAAGGTATCCTGCGTGTGATACCTGGGGTGCACGGTAGTGCGAAACTCATAAGGCACGCCACTCGCAAGCAACAACTGTGTGCTCTCGCGTGCTCTTTCGGCGCTGGACGGTGTGCCGGTTACTTTGTCGTAGTCTGCGCTGGCTGCCTTGATGTCCATGCCCACCCAGGAAAGTAGAGGCAGCAGCTCGCTTAAACGTGCGGGATAAGCACCGCCGGTGTGCAGCCCGACCTTGAAGCCCATCTCGCGAACTTCTGTCATGGCTTGTTTGAGTCCGGCTTGCAGCGTAGGCTCACCGCCACTGAATACCACCGCATCCAGCAAACCCCGACGGCGATGAAGAAAACTCAGCACGGAAGACCACTCCAGATTATTTTCTGCCTGGCGAGGAATCAGATGAGGATTGTGGCAATAACCACAACGCCAGGGGCGACCCTGACAGAATACGACTGCGGATAAACAGCCCGGGTAATCGGTACTGGTCAGCGGGGTAAGGCCGCCGATTTCCAGGCTAGCCATGGTGATTGAGCTTTCCACAATTGAAAACAGAACCTCTACATTTAAATTGTACACAGTGCCAAACAAACACTCCATCCAGTCTTTCCCGCGCAGGCGGGAATCCTGTGGTTGTAAATCAAAAAGGTATTGTTATTTTGCTGGTTCCCCGCCTGCGCGGGGATGACGGCAAGTGTGTTGTGTATTGCGGAAATATCAATAATCAAGCAGCCAACTTGACGCGGCATTCCTGAAAATGTTTGCGCTCATAATGTTCGCCTTTTTTTCCGATGTTGAACGAGGATACCGGGCGGTGGTAGCCCATCACACGTGTCCACACTTCACAGGGTTGACGTTCCTGTTCGGTCAATACGATTTCAGTGGCGTTGGGATTAAACTGGTTGAGTGTATCGGTCATGACATTTTCCTTTTTTAGGGTTTCAGTAATATTTCAAGCTGCTGCCAATAACGTTTTGCGTTTTTCTGCCAGACGCTCCTGATCGCACTGCGGACAGAATTTGTGTTCTCCTGAAAGATAGCCATGCTGCGGGCAAATTGAAAACGTCGGCGTGATCGTGATGTAGGGCTGGCCAAATTTTTCCAGCGCGCGCTTCACCAGAGTCTTGCACGCTTCCGCGCTGGTGATGCGCTCGGCCATATACAAATGCAACACAGTGCCGCCGGTGTATTTTTTCTGCAACTCCTCCTGCATTTCCAGCGCTTCAAACGGATCGTCAGTGAAACCTACCGGCAGTTGCGAGGAATTGGTGTAGTAGGGATTTTCCCTGGTGCCGGCCTGAATGATGTCGGCGTAGCGCTTGCTGTCCTCGCGGGCGAAGCGATAGGTTGTGCCTTCCGCCGGAGTCGCTTCGAGGTTGTACATGTGACCGGTCTCCTCTTGAAACACCAGCATCCTGGCACGCACATGATCCAGCAGTCGCACTGCAAATGCATGGCCCCATGCAGTCGTGATATCGTGCTTGTCACGGCTGAAATTGCGTATCATCTCGTTGATGCCGTTGACGCCCAGCGTGGAGAAATGATTGCGCAAAGTGCCGAGGTATCGTTTGGTGTAAGGAAACAGCCCTGCATCCATATGGCGCTGAATCTCTTTGCGTTTGATTTCCAGACTGACTTTGCCGATTTCCATCAACTCGTCGAGACGGCGAAACAAAACTTCCTCGCTGCCTTGAAAAAGATACCCCAGACGCGCGCAATTGATCGTGACCACGCCCACCGAGCCGGTCTGTTCGGCACTGCCAAACAGGCCATTGCCGCGTTTCAGCAATTCGCGCAGATCCAGCTGCAGTCGGCAGCACATCGAGCGCACCATATTGGGCTTGAGTTCGGAATTGATAAAGTTCTGGAAATAAGGCAGGCCATATTTCGCGGTCATACCGAATAGTAAAGTTGCATTTTCTGATTCCCACGGAAAATCCGGGGTCATGTTGTAGGTTGGAATCGGGAAGGTGAACACGCGCCCTTTCGCATCGCCAGTGGTCATCACTTCGATATAGGCGCGGTTGATCATGTCCATTTCAGTTTGCAATTCACCATAGCTGAACGGCATTTCCTGACCGCCGATCACCGGGATTTGCTCGCGCAGATCTTCCGGACATACCCAGTCGAAAGTCAGGTTAGTGAACGGCGTCTGCGTACCCCAGCGTGACGGCACGTTGAGGTTGTAGATGAGTTCCTGAATATGCTGCTTGACCTCGTGATACGGCAGTTTGTCATTGCGTATGAAAGGCGCCATGTAGGTGTCGAAGGAGCTGAAAGCCTGCGCGCCCGCCCACTCGTTCTGCAAGGTGCCAAGAAAGTTGACGATCTGGCCGACGGCAGAAGACATATGCCTGGGCGGACCCGCCTCGACTTTGCCGGGAACACCGTTGAGGCCATCATTGAGCAGGGCGCGCAGCGACCAGCCCGCGCAATATCCCGCCAGCATATCCAGATCGTGCACATGGATATCGCCTTCGCGATGGGCAATGCCGACTTCGGGCGGGTAAACGTGGTTGAGCCAGTAGTTGGCCACCACCTTGCCGGAAACATTCAGGATCAAGCCTCCAAGACTATAGCCCTGATTGGCGTTGGCGTTGACGCGCCAGTCCATTTGTTCGAGGTATTCGTTGATCGAGCTTTCCACATCCACCACGGTTTTGTGATCCTTGCGCAGCTTGGTGTGCTGTTCGCGGTAGACGATATAAGCACGTGCAGTTTTCAGGTGATTGGCAGTGATCAGCACCTGCTCCACCGCATCCTGGACTTTTTCGATATGCGGCGCTTCTGCACCGAATTTATGTATCAGCACCTTGACTACCTGGGCTGTAAGCAAAGCAGCTTCATTGGCATCAAATTCACTGGTGGCGGCTCCGGCACGCTGTATCGCGTAGCGGATTTTTTCAGAGTCGAAGGATAGCAGCGAACCATCACGCTTGATCACACTCTTGGGTAGCGTATGCACATTAGCGTAGCCACCTTGCGCTTGTATTTTCGAGTTACTGTCTGCTGAAACCGACTGCATCCCTGCGTGAATTTTCTCTGCCATTACGACCTCCTGATGTGCATTTCAGTGAATGATTTTCCCCAATTTTCGATGATTTCAACATTACGACTACCAATACTACGCCCACATAAAACACAACATATGGTGTATTGAATGAAAGAATTACATAACATATTGTGCTTTGTCAATAAAACTCCGGTCCCGCAAGCAATATGATGTATTATTAATACATGTTATTGACGTAGATGCTGATAAAGGTATAAGGTTACGTTTCCATCCCATAAAATGTATAGTATTGCTCACCATGGTTTTGTCTGACTATGTCCACACTTTTGGGCAACACCTGCTTCTTAGGCATGGTGAGCGTGTGCACAAAATCGCACTGGATGCGGGATTTACCTGCCCGAACAGGGACGGCACAAAAGGCACCGGCGGCTGCACATTTTGCAATAACGTGTCCTTCAGCCCTAATGGCCGCACACCCCCTACTACTCAAGAGCAAATCAATAAAGGCAAGCGTGCGATTTATCGCCGCACCGGTGCGCGCAAATTTCTCGCTTATTTTCAGGCATACACCAATACCTATGCAGATGTGAAGGCACTGGCACTGATGTACGACGAAGCGCTGCGTGAACCGGACATGCTCGGCTTATCCATAGGCACCAGACCCGACTGCGTGTCGGATGCAGTACTCGACTTGCTGCAGGGATACCAGCAGCAGGGCTTGATAGTCTGGCTGGAACTGGGCTTGCAATCGGCTTTTGATGAAACCTTGCGCCGCGTCAACCGCGGCCACGGTCTTGCTGAATACCGCGACACGGTAGTGGCAGCACGCGCTCGCGGTATTCCGGTTTGCGCCCATCTCATTGTCGGCCTGCCGGGTGAAAGCGAAGCGCACTGTCATGTCACGCTGGATACTGTGCTTGATCTCGGTGTGGACGGCTTGAAAATACATCCTTTGCATGTGGTAAGAGGAAC
>JBBQYH010000028.1:0-18822 GCA_038208855.1 Burkholderiales bacterium | reverse complement strand
ATTGATGGCATTGTCATTGATGGCAAAAAACTCGAAAGGCTGACCCGGTTCGCTACTGTTGAAAACCAGGGTGTCGCCCAGAGTATTGAGATAGTCAGCGACTTCGGCATCGTCCAGGTAGCTTTTGTCGGCACGTATCTGGTACATGCTTTGTTCGCCTATCTCACGTTCTTGCAAGGGAGAAATTGCTTCCTGGGATATGTCACCCAGATCAGGCAAGCCATCGGCACGACTCAGCAGGGAAATAATGCACAGGCTGATAAACAAGAGTTTTTTCATAACGATATGATAACTTTAATACGCCTTCGTTCACACTGTAGTGTAACTCTTTATGCTAGTCTGATTCGGCAAGTTAGAATAATAGTCTGTCGTGGTATTATGAGAAAACAATAAGCTGTTAAGTGCGGCATTGCTTGAAAATCGATATAACTATGAATGATATTGGTAAATACAAACTCATCAGGGAGCTGGGTCATGGCGCGACCAGTACGGTTTATCTCGCGCTTGATCCGGTTACCAAGCAGCAGGTTGCGATCAAACTGTTCAATCTGGACGTTCTGGTCGATAACGACCGTTCCAAGGCCTACCGTAAATTGCTCCTCAGTGAAGCTTCACTGGCCGGAAAATTGTCACACCCGCATATCGTAATAATTTATGAAGCGGTGATGGATGATCCCGTGTTGAATTACATGGTGATGGAATATGTTGAAGGCGAAAGCCTGGAAAAACTGGCGGAAGTCGATCATCTGCTGGCGTTGAGCAGCATTGCCGAAATTATCTACAAGTGCAGCAAGGCGCTGGAGTATGCCCAATATCAGGGGGTGATACATCGCGACATCAAGCCTGCAAATATCATGATCTGCGGCGACCATGACATCAAGATTTCCGATTTCGGCTCCGCGCTGATTGAAAGCCAGCAGACTACACAGGTTAGCGGGGTGGGTTCACCGGCGTATATGTCGCCTGAACAAATCAGAGAGCAATCGCTTACCCATCAAACGGATATTTACTCGCTGGCCGTGACCATGTACCGCTTGTTGACAGGAAAATTACCCTTTGATGCAAAAAACAATTACAGCATGATTTATCAGATCATGAATATTGAGCCGCCACCACCCAGCACCTTTCGTCCCGAGATACCGCCAGAACTGGATAAAATTGTGATGCGTGCGATGCACAAGGATGTAACAAAACGCTATCAGACCTGGGATGAATTTTCGCGCGACCTTGTGGTGTTTGTCGGCAAGAACGAGGTGCCGCATGAAGAGAAGGTTGATACCGAAAAATTCGATACCTTGCGTGCACTGGCATTCTTCAAGAATTTTAGCGACGTAGAACTATGGGAAGTCCTGCGCATCAGCGAATGGATACATACAGAAAAGGACGAAACCATATTCACCGATGGCGATGAAGGAGATACTCTGTTTGTAATGGCGCATGGCACGGCAAAAGTGATGAAACAGGGCAGGATACTGAATTTGCTTCACCAAGGGGATTGCTTTGGCGAGATGGCAAATTTTGCCGAGAAGAAGTTTGTGCGCACCACGGATGTGGTGACAAAAACCAAAGCCACGCTGATAGAAATAAAATTGACGGTGCTGGAAAAAACCTCGGCGGAATGCCGTTACCAGTTCAGTGATTCATTCCTGCGTATGCTGGTAAAACGCCTGGCCATTGCCAATACCCGTATCAGCCATTTGCTGGCCGAACATGGCACGAATCCGGAAGAATAAGTTTTATAAAACTGTAATTCATTGATTGTATTCAATATTTTATAATTGCGTGGGTTGTATATAGGTTCTTGTTTTAATTCAGTTTGGCGCGTTGTGCCTGTAGTTGCGTCATCGTAGCGTTGAAATCATGCAGGCGTTGTTTCTCCTGTTCCACCACGGCAGCAGGGGCGCGTTCAACAAAAGTGGGTGTAGAAAGCTTGCCTTTGGCCTTGGCGATCTCTGCTGCAAGGCGGGAAATTTCCTTGTCCAGACGCTCACGTTCGACAGCTACATCAATTTCTACTTTCAACATTAACTTGAAGTTTCCAATGATGGCAAGCGGTGCATCGGCATCGGGCAATGAGCTGACTATGCTGACATCGCTCAACTTGGCCAGCGCTTGCAGGTAGGGCGCAACAATATTCAGCGTGGCTTTGTCTCCCGAGGTTAGCAAGGGCACGCGTAATGCAGGTGACAGGTTCATCTCGCTACGCAGGCTGCGCGCCGCGTTGACCATATCCTGTATCAGTTTGATCTGTGCTTCGGCATCCGTAAAGATCAGCGATGGTTCTGCATGCGGGTAGGCCTGCAACATGATGCTGTCGCCCGGCACGGTAGCCAGGGGTGCAACCTTTTGCCACAGTTCTTCAGTGATGAAAGGAATGATGGGATGCGCCAGGCGCAGCATGATTTCCAGCACGCGCACTAGCGTGAGACGGGTGGCACGCTGTTGTGCGGCGTTGCCCTGCGCGATCTGCACCTTGGCCAGCTCCACATACCAGTCGCAATAACTGTCCCATACCAACTCGTAAATTGTGCGTGCGGCAAAGTCGAAACGGTAAGCACCAAAGTGTGCTGCCATGTCGCTGGAGGCGCGCTGCAAACGGCTGATCATCCATTTATCGGCAGCGGAATATTCCAGCGGTAGTGTTTCATCCAGGCCGACATCCTGACCCTCGCAATTCATCAGCACAAAGCGCGTGGCATTCCACAGTTTGTTGCAGAAATTGCGATAACCTTCGCAGCGTTGCATATCGAACTTGATGTCGCGCCCGGGCGAGGCCAGGGAAGAGAAGGTGAAGCGAAGGGCATCAGTACCGAAAGCGGGTATGCCCTCGGGGAATTCCTTGCGTGTTTTCTTTTCTATACTTTCGGCCTGCTTGGGATTCATCAGGCCGCTGGTACGTTTTTTTACCAGTTCATCCAGCGTAATGCCGTCGATCAAATCAATCGGATCAAGCACATTGCCTTTGGACTTGGACATCTTGTTGCCCTCCGCATCACGGATCAGGCCATGTATATACACATCTTTGAAAGGAATTTTACCGGTGATATGTTTGGTCAACATCACCATGCGCGCCACCCAGAAAAATATAATGTCAAAACCGGTGACCAGCACCGATGAGGGCAGATATTGCTGGATGAGCTGATTTTGCTGTGCAAATGACTTGCCCTCTTGCCAGTCCAGCGTGGAGAACGGCCACAAGGCGGAAGAGAACCAGGTGTCGAGCACGTCTTCATCGCGCGTCAACGGCCCGGCATAGTCCGCCTTGTCAGCCAGATGACGTGCGTCAGTATCACTGTGTGCAACAAAAATTTCTCCATTCACGCCATACCAGGCGGGAATCTGGTGACCCCACCACAGCTGACGCGAGATGCACCAGTCCTGAATGTTGTTGAGCCATTGGTTGTAAGTGTTGACCCAGTTTTCCGGTACGAATTTGATCTCGCCGCTGGACACGCATTCGAGTGCCTGTGCGGTAATACTCTTGCCTTCTGCTCCCGGTTTGCTCATTGCAACAAACCATTGGTCAGTAAGCATGGGTTCAATCACCACACCGGTACGGTCACCGCGCGGTACTTTAAGTTTGTGTTTCTCGGCCTTGTCGAAAACACCCGCAGCTTTCAGATCTTCCACTATCAGCTTGCGTGCATCGAAACGGTCCATATCGCGATATCTGGCTGGAGCGTTATCGTTGATGCGACCATCAAGTGCGATAACTGAAATCATCGCCAGTTTATGGCGTTGGCCTACCGCATAGTCGTTAAAATCATGCGCAGGGGTGACTTTCACCACGCCGGTGCCGAACTCCTTGTCCACATATTCATCTGCGATGATGGGAATTTCACGGTCACACAAAGGCAGGTTGACTTTTTTGCCGATGAGATGTTTGTAACGTTCGTCTTCCGGATGCACCATCACCGCCACGTCGCCCAGCATGGTCTCAGGGCGGGTGGTGGCCACGGTAAGGTGACCGGAGCCATCAGCTAACGGGTAGCGTATGTGCCACATGAAGCCATCTTCTTCTTCCTGTACCACTTCAAGATCTGATACCGCAGTGTGCAACTTGGGGTCCCAATTGACCAGGCGTTTACCGCGATAGATCAGGCCTTCGTTAAACAGGCGCACAAAGGTCTCCGTTACCGATTTGGATAAACCTTCATCCATGGTAAAGCGTTCGCGCGACCAGTCTGGCGAGGTGCCGAGACGGCGCATCTGCTTGGTGATTGTTCCACCGGAATACTCTTTCCATTCCCACACTTTTTCGAGGAATTTCTTACGGCCCCCGGCTGCGCCGAATTTTTCAACCAGGCCGTGGCGCGACATGCCCTGTGCATCCAGTTGGCGTTCCACCACGATTTGCGTGGCTATGCCGGCGTGATCGGTGCCCGGTTGCCACAGGGTGTTGTCACCGCGCATGCGGTGATAGCGCGTCAGCGCATCCATCAGCGTCTGGTTGAAACCGTGTCCCATATGCAGGGTGCCGGTGACATTCGGCGGCGGCAGCTGGATACAGAAATTGTCTTTCTTGCCGCTATCTATGCCGGCTTTAAAGTAGCCACTGCTTTCCCATACGGGATACCAGCGAGATTCTATGGCTTTGGGTTCGAAGCTTTTGGCCAGTTCGGTAAAAGTGGTGTTTGGTGTATTGGTGGTTTGTGTCATATTTTTTCTATTGCTTGCTTAAATCAAAGTGGCGCATTTCAAAACCGCGCTCACGGTAAAATCCATAACGTTCGCGACCCAGGCGTGCATCTTCCGTATCCCGGCTGACGATTTCAATTACACGTTCAAAGCGGCTGAAAAAAGGCAGGCAGCTGCTGTGCAGGCTGATCAGCACTTCGCTGTGCGCAAAGGGCTCGCGATGATGTCCAATGATGACGGGCATGGTTGCGGCTTCGGTATCTTCGCTGCGGCAATGTGGAATAAATGCGGCAGGCGGATATTGCCACAACAACTGGTCCAGCTGCACGGCGGTGTGTTCATCCGGTGTATGCAGCAGCACACGCAGACCGTTCTGCATGGCCTTGTGGCTAAGCAGGCAGGCGGTTTGCAGCTTGTCGTTCACACCGGTATAAAAATCAACTTTGGTCACTGGGCGGTCTATTTACTTGGCGGCAGCGGTGCGGTTGATCAGATATTGGGTCAACATCGGTACGGGTCTGCCAGTTGCGCCTTTTTCCTTGCCCGATTTCCATGCAGTGCCGGCTATATCCAGATGTGCCCAGCGATAGTCCTTGGTGAAGCGAGACAGGAAGCAGGCGGCAGTAATACTGCCGCCTGGGCGACCGCCTATGTTTTGCATATCGGCAAAGTTGCTGTCCAGTTGTTGCTGGTAGTCATCCCACAAGGGCATATGCCAGGCTCTGTCGTGTGTCTGTTCGCCGGCAGCCAGCAACTCGTGCGCAAGTTTGTCCTGGTTGCTGTAAAGCCCGCTGGCTACATGGCCCAGTGCAATAATGCAGGCACCGGTCAGCGTGGCGATATCAATTACGGTGTCCGGTGAGAATTTGGCGGCATAGGTCAATGCATCACACAAAATCAAACGGCCTTCCGCATCGGTGTTGAGAATTTCTATGGTCTGTCCGGACATACTGGTGACGATGTCGCCAGGCTTGATGGCCTCGCCGCTGGGCATGTTTTCACAGGCTGGAATAATGCCGACAACATTGATCTTCAGCTTCATCTCAGCGATGGCCTGCAGCGTACCCAGCACACTGGCGGCACCGCACATGTCATATTTCATCTCGTCCATCTCGGCACCCGGCTTCAATGAGATGCCACCCGAATCAAAGGTGACGCCCTTGCCAACCAGCACGACAGGCTTTTGCTTTTTGTCTGTACCGTGATATTCCAGTGTGATCAGTTTCGCCGGCTCACTGTTGCCGCGGGTTACGGATAAAAGCGAACCCATGCCCAACTTTTTCATGTCCTTTTCATCAAGCACCGTGGTCTTGATGGCTTTGTGTGACTTGGCCAGGGACTGCGCCTGCTGAGCAAGGTAAGTAGGGGTGCAGATGTTGCCCGGTAAATTACCAAGGTCTTTTGTAAAAGACATACCCCTGGCCACGGCTGCCGCTTGAGTGATGGTAGTCTCCAATACGGCTGTTGACACCTGTTTGAGCAAGCCGAACTGGATCTTGCGCAATAATTTTTTGTCGGTTTCGGCTTTGCTTTTGAGCCGGTCAAAACGATATGCCGTTTCGTATGCGGCTTGTATGCATTGATTGATGCACCACGCGCTGTCGCGTCCCTGCACGGGTAGTTCCGCCAGATATAGCAGTGCATCCTTGGCGCCTGTAGCTCTTAGCGCACGCATGGCTGCGCGAGCGCAAGAGTTAAATTGCTTGGCATCCAGGTCGGTACGCTTGCCCAGACCAAGCAGGAGCACGCGCTCGCTGCTCACACCGGGTACTTGCTGCAACAGCAAAGTTGTGGCGGCTTTGCCTGTCATGTCGCCCCGCGAGATGATCTGGCTGATATAATGCTGGGCAGCTTTATCGAGTACTTGGGCAGGATCGCTTAGTTTCCCTCCATCAAATACGCCGACTACAACACAAGCACTGCGCAGTTTTTCCGGGCTACCTTGTTTTATGCTAAATTCCACGTGTTATTCCTTAAATGTAAATTGCTGCCATAAATGTTGAATTATCCGCAAACTGACCAGCAAAAGTCAAAAATACAAAGTGCCAGGCCTTTGCGTGCCGGCGTATTTGACCATACTCTTGTGCGCGAGTTTATGTCGACTGGATTTTTCGTGTTCGCCATCTTGCTTGCCATTATAGTCCTTACGCAATTGATACGCCTGCTGGGCGAGTCGGTTGGAGGTACCTTGCCGGTGGATGCGGTGCTGGTATTGCTGGGGTTCAGTGCGTTGAATTATCTGCCCATACTCTTGTCCATCAGTTTGTTTATGTCGGTATTGTTAACGCTGACAAGAAGTTACAGCGACAGTGAAATGGTGGTCTGGTTCAGTTCAGGGGTGAGTTTAACGCGTTGGATACGTCCGGTAATGTGGTATTCCTTGCCCGTCGTTAGCGTGATTGCCTTGTTGAGTTTGATACTTGCACCGTGGGCCATGTCCAAGGGTGATGATATCAGGCTCAAGCTGGAAAGCCGGGATGATGTCGCGGTGGCAGCACCGGGAACTTTTCGCGAATCCAAGCAGGCTGACAGGGTGTTTTTTCTTGAAAACATGTCGGCTGGCAATAATCATGTTGGTAATATATTTGTGCAGTCAGTGCAGCAGGGCAAAATCGGCACCATGGTTGCCAAACAGGGCTTGCAGGAAATTGCAGCCAATGGCGACAAATTTATCGTGCTGTTGAATGGCACCCGGTATGAGGGTGTGCCGGGACAACTTGATTATAAAATTGTCGAATTCGAGCGTTATGCCATGCGTGTAGAAACAGTAGAGAGCAAGGCAAAGTCGCCCAACCTGAAGGCATTTCCCACCTTGTATTTGCTTGCAAATCGTAACAGTTTGAACATGTCGGAGTTGAACTGGAGGATAGGTTTGCCGGTCAGCGCGCTGATACTGGCGTTGCTGGCCATCCCCTTCAGCTTTGTCAATCCTCGTGCAGGTCGTTCACTCAACATGATAAGCGCGCTGGTAATTTATATGCTGTACAACAATTTGATCAGTGTCATCAATACCTGGGTGGGACAGGAAAGAGTTGCTGCAAGCGTGGGCTTGTATGGCATCCATGCTGTGATGCTTGTAATAGTGTGGATGCTCTTTTACTACCGCTTGTCGGTGTTTTCGGTTTGGCGCTTAATGAAATGAAAATACTTACGCGTTATTTGTCTCGTGAAATTTACGGCAGCTTGGCCCTGGTATTTGCATCCCTGCTTATGTTGTTCGCATTCTTTGACCTGCTGGGTGAGCTGAATGATCTGGGCAAAGGGCATTACAGCATGATGTATGTGTTTATATACGTGTTGTTGACCGTGCCTACGCGCATATATGAGCTTTTCCCGGTTGCAGTGTTGATAGGAACTATATTTGCACTGGTGCAGATGGCAGCGAATTCCGAATTGACCATATTCCGCAGTTCAGGCGCTTCTCTCAAGCAAATGATTGTGGCATTGTTGAAAATCGGGCTGCCACTGATGATATTGAGCATGGTGATAGGAGAGTTTGTTGCTCCCCATACCATGCGGTTTGCCCAGGAAATACGCCTCAAAGCGCTCAATTCGCAGGTGTCCTTCAAGGAGTTCCGCTCAGGTGTTTGGGTCAAGGATGAAGGCAGTTTCATCAATGTGAAAAATGTTTTGCCGGATTCTACATTGTTAAATGTCAGCATTTACGAGTTTGACAATAATTTTACGCTGCTTAATATCACAGCGGCCAAACGCGGCAGATATATAAAAGAAGGCAGTTGGCAGCTTGAAGACGTGTTGCAGACCCGTTTTGATAAGCTGGGTGCACAAATCAACCATCAAGCGCAGAAGGAATGGAATTCTGCAATCACTCCGGATATCCTGCGTGTGTTGATGGTGGTTCCGGAACAGATGTCGGCATGGAATCTGTTTTTATATACCCAGCATCTCAAAGAGAACAAGCAGGAATCAACCCGCTATGAAATCGAGATGTGGAACAAGCTGGTATATCCGTTCTCGGTTATGGTGATGATGCTGCTGGCGTTGCCTTTTGCTTCTCACCAAAAGCGTTCTGGAGGAATCAGCGGAAAAATTTTTACCGGTATTGTGCTGGGTTTGTCTTTTTACTTTATAGGCAGATTGTTTGCACATCTGGGTTCGCTTAATAATTGGCAACCCATGCTTAGCGCTTCGGCCATGACAGTGTTATTTTTCTTTTTGGCGCTTGCAATGCTGTGGTGGACAGAAAGGCGCTAGTGGATTTCGTGCTTTGGCAGATTTCGGAATAAATCAATCGCTGCTATTGTCATCCTCATCATCGTTGCTGTCTTCTTCGTCGGTTGAAACAGCTGCATTTTTTGCATCTTCTTCAGCCTGTCTTGCCTTTTCTTTCTGAGCTTCCATAGCTAGTGCCTTGAGCTTGATTTCTTCGCGCTTGGCAGGTGATATTTTTTTATAAGCTTTGTATTTTTCGCGTGCCCGGTTGCGTTGTTCCGGTGTCAGCTTGCTCCATTCGAGCAAGCGCTTGTGAAAGACCTGCTTTTTTTCAGGCGATAATTGATTGAAACTCCTGGTCG
This sequence comes from Burkholderiales bacterium, assembly GCA_038208855.1. GTDB lineage: Bacteria > Pseudomonadota > Gammaproteobacteria > Burkholderiales > Gallionellaceae > 39-52-133. The sequence goes on along the minus strand of JBBQYH010000028.1, from coordinate 9,649 downwards.
TGGCAATTAATCGTTTTTGCTGCACTTCGGGCAGGCTGTCCCATTGCTGGGCTATGGGTTCCAAGGCTTCTTGCTGTTTTTTAGTCAATGCAGACCAAGGTGCACCCTGCTGCTTTTTGGTTAATGCAGGTGATGTCTGTGAGCCAGCATAAGCCGGTACGACAGACAGGGTGGTTAGCGCGGCAACGACAATCAATCCGGATAATGCTCGCAACACTAGATCAATCCAAATATACGTTGATGGGCATATCATCCGTCAGGATGGCAATATCCACATCAACAATGTCGCGTTCCTTGCTGTAACTGTGCCAATAGGCTAGCCCGCTTAAGAGGCAGGTGATGAACAATACGGCAAACGCTAGATTCACAGATTTTGAAAAGCGAGAGGCATGAAAATAGCCGCTGTGAGCACCAACCCAAGCCAAGACAGGGGATGTGTAGCTGCGCTGATGCTCAAGCGCCAAGGAGCGTGATTTGCGCAGGCGTTCAATCACGACTGGAGATAGTTGCTTGCTTGAGTTATCAAGTATCTGCTTGATTAATAATGTTTTATTTTTAGAATTCATAATTTGTCACTCCTTTTGCTTTTAATGCTGCGGCGAGTGTGTGTGTTGCTCGAGAGCAATGTGTTTTAACGCTTCCTTCGGAACATCCCATTGCTGTGGCTGTTGCAGCGGTATCCATGTCTTCCCAATAACGCAAGATGAAGGCTTCGCGTTGACGTGCAGGTAGTTTGTATAGCTCAGTTTCAATTATTTCAAGGAGTTGCGACTGTTCCAACGACGCGTCCGGGCGCGCAGCTTGGCTGTTGTTGTCTTCATCCTGCAAAGATTCCAGAGGGTCGTAATCGCTGTCATCATTAGCCGGAGTCAAAGATGACATCAATGATGTCCACGTTGAACGCACCTTTTGCCTGCGATAATAATCTCGAATTGTGTTCTGCAATATGCGCTGAAACAGCATCGGAAATTCGGTTACCGGCCTGTCCCCGTATTTTTCGGCAAGTTTCATCATGGCGTCCTGCACGATATCGAGCGCGGAATGCTCATCTCGCACGGCATACAAGCCCTGCTTGTATGCACGTCTTTCAATGGATGCGAGAAACTCGGAAAGTTCGTTGCGGGTTGCCAGTTTGCCTACTCCCAAAGAGCACTAAAGGGTGGATGGTAACAAATTAAGCCTGAAACTAGGTGAAAAAATGACCATGAACCCTAACCGGATATATATACAGGGGTTGACCAAAAGGCTTCCAGGCCTTATCTTGCACGGTTCTATAATTATTGTTTGCAAGGTCTAGTCATGGAGCTCACGGGCGCGGAAATAGCGATACGCTGTTTGCAGGAGGAAGGTGTTGAATATGTATTCGGTTACCCCGGCGGGGCAGTGCTGTTCATATACGACGCGCTATTCAATCAGGAGAAGGTCAAGCACATACTGGTGCGGCATGAGCAGGCTGCAGTACACGCTGCGGATGGCTATGCACGCTCTACGGACAAAGTCGGCGTGGCGCTGGTCACTTCAGGTCCGGGTGTAACCAATGCTGTTACCGGTATTGCCACTGCATATATGGATTCCATACCGCTGGTGGTGATCAGTGGCCAGGTACCAACACACTATATTGGTGAAGATGCGTTTCAGGAAGTTGATACTGTTGGTATTACCCGTCCCTGCGTCAAGCACAACTTCCTGGTGAAGGACGTCAAAGACATAGCCAGCACCATGAAAAAGGCCTTTTATCTGGCAAAAAGCGGTCGACCCGGACCGGTTCTGGTCGATATTCCCAAGGATATTTCCCTTGCCAAGACCGAGTTTGAATATCCCCAAACGGTATCCATACGCTCCTACAATCCGGTAATGAAGGCCGAAGCCGCTGCGCTCAAGCAGGCGGTGCAACTGTTGCTGGAAGCCAAGCGTCCGATGATTTATACCGGTGGTGGGGTGATATTGTCGGATGCGGCCAAACAGTTGACAGAGTTGGTGCGTTTATTGGGTTTCCCCTGTACCAGTACTCTGATGGGCTTGGGCGGTTATCCGGAAACGGACAAGCAGTTCTTGGGCATGCTGGGTATGCACGGTACACTGGAAGCCAATATGGCGATGCAAAATTGCGATGTGCTGCTGGCAGTAGGTGCGCGTTTTGATGATCGTGTGATCGGTAATCCACCGCACTTTGCTTCGGTTCCACGCAAAATCATACATATTGATATCGATCCGGCCTCAATTTCCAAACGGGTACCGGTAGATGTACCTCTGGTAGGTGACGTGACCAATGTGCTTAAGGATATGCTGGCGCTGTTGAAGAGCAGTCGGCAAAAGCCGGATGCAACCGCCATTGCGCCTTGGTGGAAGCAGATAGAGGAGTGGCGCGCGCGTAATTCTTCTTCCTACAAAAACTCCATAGAAGTCATCAAGCCGCAATTTGTGGTGCAGAAGCTTTACGAAATCACCCACGGTGAAGCATTCATTACTTCCGACGTGGGGCAGCATCAGATGTGGGCTGCGCAATATTACAAATTTGACCAGCCGCGCCGCTGGATCAACTCGGGCGGTCTGGGTACCATGGGTTTTGGCTTGCCTGCAGCGATGGGCGTGCAGTTGGCTCATCCTGGTGATACTGTTGCCTGTGTAACCGGCGAAGGCAGTATTCAGATGTGTATCCAGGAGCTTTCCACTTGCAAGCAGTTCCGCTTGCCAATCAAGGTCATTGCCTTGAACAATCGCTACCTGGGCATGGTGCGCCAGTGGCAGGAGTTCTTTCATGGCAACCGTTATGCCGAGTCGTATATGGATGCCTTGCCGGATTTTGTCAAACTGGCCGAGGCTTATGGTCATGTGGGTATACGTGTGGATAAGCCATCCGAGGTAGAGGACGCGTTGAAAGAAGCGTTTGCACGCAAGGATGAATTGGTATTCATGGATTTTCAAACAGACCCTACTGAAAACGTATTCCCCATGGTGCCGGGAGGCAAGGGACTGTCGGATGTGTTATTGGCGGAGGATGTATAAATGCGACATATAGTTTCTTTGCTGATGGAAAACGAGGCCGGCGCCTTGTCACGCGTTGCCGGACTGTTCTCGGCGCGCGGTTACAATATTGAATCTTTGACGGTGGCAACGACCGAGGATGAAACCTTGTCACGCATGACTATTGTCACCAGCGGATCCGATGAAGTGATGGATCAGATCATCAAGCAACTCAACAAGCTGATTGAAGTAGTAACGGTAATGAATTTGAGCGAGGGTGAGCATATTGAGCGCGAACTGATGCTGGTAAAGGTTCGTGCTGAAGGTGCGGCGCGTGAAGAAATGAAACGCATGACTGATATATTCCGCGGCCGCATTATCGACGTATCAGATCAAACCTACACGATAGAATTGACCGGTGCCGGAACCAAGCTGGACAGCTTCCTGCAGGCCATCGATCGCAACATGATTCTGGAAACAGTGCGCACCGGTGCATCGGGAATCGGACGCGGCAACCGTATCTTGAAATTGTAAAAAGTCGTGTGCCATATTTATTGGCATGCGGACTATATGAATGACTGAATAAAAATTAACCATAAGGAAATACCATGAAAGTTTATTACGACAAAGACGCCGACCTCTCCCTGATCAAAGGCAAGCAGGTAACCATCGTGGGTTACGGTTCTCAGGGCCATGCCCATGCACAAAATCTGAAGGAATCGGGTGTTAACGTGACTGTCGGTTTGCGCAAGAGTGGCGCTTCCTGGAAAAAAGCAGAGGCAGCCGGCCTGAAGGTGTCTGAAGTTGCTGCCGCATGCAAAAATGCCGATGTGGTGATGATGCTGTTGCCGGACGAAAATATTCCACAGGTATACAACGACGAAGTGGCTCCCAACATGAAAGCAGGCGCAGCTCTGGCTTTCGCCCATGGATTCAATGTGCATTACAACCAGGTTATCCCTCGCGCCGATATCGACGTGATCATGATTGCGCCCAAAGGCCCGGGCCATACCGTGCGTTCCGAATACCTCAAGGGTGGTGGTGTGCCAACCCTGATCGCCGTGTACCAGGATAAGTCAGGCAAAGCCAAAGATATCGCCCTGTCCTATGCCGCAGCCAACGGCGGTACCAAAGGCGGCGTGATCGAAACCAATTTCCGCGAAGAAACAGAAACCGATCTTTTCGGCGAGCAGGCAGTATTGTGTGGCGGTGCGGTTGAGCTGGTAAAAATGGGTTTTGAAACACTGACCGAAGCCGGTTATGCGCCGGAAATGGCGTACTTCGAATGCTTGCATGAGCTAAAGCTGATCGTCGATCTGATGTACGAAGGCGGTATTGCAAACATGAACTACTCCATTTCGAACAATGCCGAATATGGCGAGTACGTAACAGGCCAAAAGGTCATTGGCGAAGAATCACGCACCGCTATGCGCGAATGTCTGAAAAATATTCAGAACGGCGATTACGCCAAGCGTTTCATTCTGGAAGGTCGTACCAACTATCCTGAAATGACAGCGCGTCGTCGTTTGAATGCTGAGCATCCAATTGAAACGGTAGGTACACAGCTGCGTGCCATGATGCCCTGGATCAGCAAAAACAAATTGGTGGATCAGTCAAAGAACTAAAGGCGCACGCATGGTGTAAAAAAGGTGACTGGCGAATGCGACATTGGTCTGCATTCAACAGTCATTTTTTTCAGCTGTACATTTTGTTTTGTGTACATAGAGCTTTATTTGTTCGGTTGTGGTTTTTACCGCTTACCTTGTAGTCCGTATTTGATGATAAAGTATGGAAGTTGTTTTTTTGTTGAACCTCTGAGGCTTACAATAAGTTATGGATGATTTGAATCAACGCAAGCCGATGAGCATACGCCACCGCGGTATTTATTTACTGCCCAACCTGTTCACTACGGGTGCGTTGTTTTCAGGCTTTTATGCAATCGTGCAAAGCATGAATAACAACTTTGAATATGCCGCTGTGGCGATATTCATTGCGATGGTTCTGGATGGCCTGGATGGGCGTGTGGCGCGCATGACGCATACACAAAGTGAATTCGGGGCGGAATACGACAGCCTCTCCGATATGGTGTCATTCGGTGTTGCGCCTTCGCTGTTGATGTATGAATGGGCATTCAAGGATTTGGGAAAGTGGGGCTGGTTTGCGGCATTTATTTATTGCGTCTGTGCAGCCCTGCGTCTGGCCCGTTTCAACATGAATATCGATGTGATAGACAAGCGATATTTTCAGGGATTGCCCAGTCCGGCGGCGGCGGCACTGGTTTCTGGATTTGTATGGGTAATGCAGGATAACGGATTCCTCGGGCATGACATACGCTGGTATGCCGCTGCTTTGACCGTATTTGCAGGATTAAGCATGGTTAGCAACTTGAAATTTTATAGCTTCAAGGATTTCAATCTGCGCAAAAGTGTGCCGTTTGTAGTGATTTTTTTGCTGGCAATGTTCTTTGTGGTGATCTCCAGTTATCCGGCAGGCGTGCTGTTCATGCTGTTCCTAGGTTATTCGCTATCCGCCTATGTGATGTGGCTGTTGGATCTGCGTAAACGCAAGCAAAAATAATATTTATGCGATCCTCAACTGTCGTTTCCACCGAGCAACTGGCACAACATCTTGATGATGCAGAATGGATTGTGTTCGATTGCCGTTTTACGCTGACCAACACTGAAGCCGGCCTGCATGCGTATCAACTCAGCCATATACCGGGTGCGCGCTATGCTCACCTGGAAACAGACCTGTCCGGACCGGTAACAGAAAAATCAGGTCGCCACCCATTGCCGGATGTCAACGCGCTGAGTGAAAAGCTTTCCCGTTGGGGTGTGGGCAGAAGTAAGCAAGTAGTTGTTTATGATGATAGTTTTGGCGCGATGGCCGTCAAGATGTGGTGGTTGTTGCGCTGGCTGAGGCATGAAAATGTCGCCTTGCTGGATGGCGGACTGCCCAAATGGTTAAAAGAAAAACGTGCCGTAACTGCAGAATTGCCGCAAATTTCCCAGACGAAATTTATTGCAAAATTAAACAATGAAATCCTCGCCAATGTTGCAGAGGTTGACAACGCCAGGCAGGAACGTTGCCGTCTGTTGATTGATGCACGTCCAGAACAACGTTTCACCGGTGAACGCGAGCCGTTGGACAAACTGGCAGGCCACATACCCGGGGCAATAAACTGGGTATTTGATGAAAATCTTGATTTTGACGGAACCTATTTACCCGCAGAAGAATTGCGCGAAGCCTATCTAAAGCTGCTTAATGGCGTTAAACCCGAGCTTGTTATTCACACCTGCGGCTCTGGTGTAACGGCATGCCACAATATGCTGGCAATGGAAATTGCCGGCATGCCCGGTGGCAAGTTGTATGCAGGTTCATGGAGCGAATGGATAACCGACCCTGAGCGGCCGCTGGCGAAGGGTGAAGGTCACGAGTATCGCAAGCACTTGACTGATGATCTGTTCAGCTGCGGTTGAGTTTATTACTATATTTTTTCCAGACAAGAAAAATATATCGCAACGTCGGGCCCCGTATTATTGCGTTGTGCCTGCCACAACATCTCACCCAAACATTCCATCATTTTATGCAGTGCTTCGTGTTCTGAAGCGCAATGCGCGGTGAGTCGCAGATAGTGCGCACGTATGCCCGGCGGCTGGTCTATGGAAATCTGTTCTTCCATGGTCAGGTGCATCATCAGGTGCAGGAAAGGATTGGGTTCACCATTGTCAGGTATGTAGTCCTTGTGCAGTTGCGGATTTTCCAGCAGCGTTTGGTACTCGGGATGCTTTGCAATCAACCGCGCAACCATATCTTCCAGTGGTGTCATTACACTGCCGTCACGCTGCTTGCGCCAGCTTTCGAACAAAAAATTTCGCGCCTCTTCGCGGCTTGGGTTGAACATCAAAACACCTTCTTTTTATATTCGCACAAATCTTCGATCAGGCATTGTCCACATTTTGGTTTACGCGCCTGGCAAATATAACGGCCATGCAGAATCAACCAGTGATGGGCGTCTTGTTTGAATTCATCGGGCACAAACTTGATCAGTTTCAACTCCACTTGCAATACATCCTTGCCGGGCGCGATGCCGGTGCGGTTGGAGACGCGAAAGATGTGGGTATCCACGGCCATTGTAGGCTGGCCAAAGGCGGTGTTGAGCACCACGTTCGCGGTCTTGCGCCCTACACCCGGTAGCGCTTCCAGCGCTTCGCGCGTTTGCGGCACTTCGCCGCCGTGCTGCTCCAGTAAAATTTTGCAGGTCTGCATGATGTGTTTGGCTTTGGTTTTATAAAGACCAATGCGTTGCACATACTCGCGCAATTTTTCTTCACCCAGATCCAGTATGGCCTGCGGCGTGCTGGCCAGCGGATAAAGCAGGCGCGTGGCGGCATTCACGCTGATATCCGTGGCTTGCGCGGAAAGTAGTACGGCAATCAATAATTCGAATGGAGACTGAAATACGAGTTCTGTGGTTGGGTGCGGATTTTGGGCCTGCAATCGCAGAAATATTTCGCACGCTTAACTGCATTCATGGTCAGGAAGTTAGGGGCGCTGGGTTGCCCATGGGGTTTGGTATGTTGATTTTCTTGCTGCGTAATTTATTGCCTGCACGTAAAGATAACCAGTTCTTGCCAGCGATCAGTAATCCCAACCCGATAAAGGCACCGGGCGGAAGAATGGCTAACAAGAATCCGTGATAATCAGGTATGACGGTAATTACCCAGCCCTTGGCGATATCGCCCAGAGCCAAATCAAGACCTGATAGCAAGGTACCATGCCCGACGATTTCGCGCATACCACCCAGGATTGTGAGTACTGCAGTCAGTCCCAAACCCATTGCAAGTCCATCAACAGCAGCAGGAAGGACTGGATTTTTTCCGGCAAATGCTTCAATGCGCGCCAAAACGATGCAATTAGTCACAATAAGCGGAATGAATATACCCAGCACGATATACAGGCTATACATATACGCATTCATCAGGTATTGCACGACGGTAACCAATACAGCGATGATGAGTATGTAAACCGGGATGCGAATTTCATTGGGTACCAAGTTGCGTATTGGTGAAATGGAGGCACCGCTCAGAACCATCACCAGTGTAGTGGCCAACCCCAGGCTGACCGCATTTACAACAGAATTACTGACTGCAAGCAGCGGACACATGCCCAATATTTGTACTACACCTGTATTTTGTTTCCACAGGCCGTTATGCATAATATCTTTGAATTCTTGACTGGTCATTTTGTCACCTCGTTATGTTGGCTGGAGTCTTCCAGGCTGCTTGCGCTCTGTGCAAACAAATGCTCACGGTTAGTTGCATAATATAGTAACGCCTTGTGCACGGCCTTGACTACCGCGCGCGGTGTTACCGTGGCGCCGGCCATATAGTCTATCTTGCCGCTATCTTTCTTTACTTTCCAGTCTGCTTCCTGGTAATGCTCATTCGATAAGCCGCTGAACAGGTTGATCCATTTGTTCTTGGCGATATCAATATAGTCGCCCAGCCCCGGGGTTTCATTGTGTGCAATTACTCGTACGCCGGTGATACTGCCGGCGAAATCGACTCCCACCAGCAGGGTGATTTTGCCGCTGTACCCATCCGGTGCAATCGCCTGCAACACCACTACGGCAGGCCGGCTATTGAGAAAGCCGCGATAGGCAATCGTGTCCTGCTCACTACCGAGCAGGCTGCTGGGTGGCAGGTTGATGGTGCTTTGCAACAGGTCATTGTCATACAGCTTGGCCGGCACAACCTGATTGATCAGTTTGAGTTTTGCGGCATTTTCGCTTTGTGCAATCAGCTCGTGCGTGAGCTCAAAGGTGTAGGCCAGAATAGCAGTGCCTATCACACTGAAAAAAAGCAGATTGACAGCAGTTCTGACGGATGCTTTGGCAATACGTTTCATTGCTCGCCTTTCTTGACAAATTTAACCGTCTTTTGGCCGAATATTGCAGGTTGGGTATAGACATCAATCAAAGGCACACAAATATTCATCAACAGCGTGGCAAAGGCGACACCATCCGGGAAATTACCAAACATGCGGATGATGTAGGTCAGAAATCCCGCGCCCGCGGCAAAGATCAACTTGCCGCGCAAGGTTGTCGGGCTGGTCACCGGATCGGTGAGGATGAAGAAAGCGGCCAGCATTGCCGCGCCGGAGAACCAGTGGAACAACGGTGGCGCGTAGTGTGCCGGATCAACAAGATGAAAGATGCCTGCAGTGGCAAACAGCGTGAGCAGAAAAGCCACTGGCAAATGCCAGCTGATGATGCGGTTGGCGAGCAAATATATGCCGCCCGCAATATAGGCCAGCGCCACCATCTCGCCGCCATGTCCGCCGAGCTGGCCGAAAATAGGCTGCTGCATGATCTCGGTCAGCGCATGGCCGGCATGCAATTGGGTCTTCAGCATGTCCAGCGGTGTGGCCATGCTCACTGCATCCAGCGTGAAGTTGGCCGGCAATTGTCCAGCGAAAATATAGCTCAGTTGCTCAAGCCAGGATAATTCTTTCTGTCCGTAACCGTGCGGCGCAATCCAGCTGGACATTGCGGCGGGGAAAGAAATGATCAGCACCGCGTAGGCAGTCATCGCCGGATTGAAAGTGTTGTTTCCCAGCCCGCCGTATAGGTGTTTGGCAATGGCGATGGCAAACATGGTACCCACCACCACCAGCCACCAGG
>JBBQYH010000027.1:0-19575 GCA_038208855.1 Burkholderiales bacterium | reverse complement strand
GATTGCCCCAGTGGCGATGGAAGAGGGCTTGCGTTTTGCGATTCGTGAAGGTGGTCGTACAGTTGGCGCGGGTGTGGTAGCAAAGATTATTGCTTGATTGTTGATATTTGTTGTTGAAAGTGTAAAAAATAGTGTGCCGCGGGGGGTAATCTCGCTGTATAATATTTCGTTCTTTAATTCGCAGGCTTTTTGAGCTGCCTAAGCAGAGTAAAAAAATATGTCAAGCCAGAAAATACGTATCCGTCTGAAAGCATTTGATTATCGTTTGATCGATCAGTCTGCTTCGCAGATTGTTGAGACAGCAAAGCGTACAGGTGCTGTTGTAAAGGGGCCTATTCCCCTGCCTACTAAAATTGAGCGTTATGATATTTTGCGTTCTCCGCATGTGAATAAAACATCACGTGATCAGTTTGAAATTCGTACGCACTTGCGCATGATGGATATAGTGGATCCGACTGACAAAACAGTTGATGCGCTGATGAAGCTTGATTTGCCTGCTGGTGTGGATGTGGAAATTAAGTTGCAATAAAGATTTTTGAAATGTTTGTTTTGTAATGCTAAAGATCGGCCGACCAATTGAAGTCGGCCCCTTAATAAGAGGAAAATAAAATGAGCTTAGGACTTGTCGGTCGAAAGATTGGCATGACTCGCATTTTTACTGATGACGGGTCATCGTTGCCGGTAACAGTGTTGGACGTGTCCAATAATCGCATTACCCAGTGCAAAACCGATGCCACAGATGGTTATAATTCTGTGCAGGTTGCATATGGTGTGCGTCGTGCTAGTCGCGTTACGAAAGCTGCTGCGGGACATTTCGCAAAAGCCGGTGTTGAAGCGGGTAGCGTATTAAAAGAATTTACTGTTGATTCGGCTCAGATCGCTTCCATGCATGCAGGTGGAAAATTGGGCGTGGATATGTTCCAGGTAGGTCAAAAAGTTGACGTTACAGGTGTAACAATTGGTAAGGGGTACGCGGGTACTATCAAACGTCACCACTTCAAATCTGGCCGTGCATCACACGGAAACTCCAAATCGCATAACGTACCTGGCTCTATCGGTATGGCACAGGATCCAGGTCGTGTATTTCCTGGTAAGCGCATGACCGGTCACTTGGGTGATGTTCAGCGCACTGTGCAAAATCTAAAAATTGTTCGTATTGATGCGGATCGTCAACTTTTGTTGGTGATGGGCGCTGTTCCCGGCAGCAAGGGTGGCGACGTTATCGTGCGTCCAGCAGTCAAGGCGGGTGCATAATGGAAATTAAAGTTATAAATTCAAGCGGCAAGGCATCAAAAAGTTTTACTGCGTCTGACGAATTGTTTGGCAAAGAATACAACGAAGCGTTGATTCATCAACTGGTTACTGCATATCAGGCTAATGCACGCTCAGGCAACCGAAAGCAAAAGGGTCGTAGTGAAATAGCGAAAAGTACTCGTAAGCCATGGGCTCAAAAAGGTACAGGCCGCGCTCGTGCGGGTATGGCGTCAAGCCCGATCTGGCGCGGTGGTGGTAAGATTTTCCCGAACTCTCCCGACGAAAACTTCAGTCAAAAAGTAAACCGTAAGATGTTCCGTGCAGGACTTGCATCCATTTTCTCTCAACTGGTTCGTGATAATCGTTTGACCGTAGTTGATGATTTGGTGCTGGATACTCCGAAGACGAAGATACTTACACAAAAGATGAAAGATATGGGTCTGGGTTTGGACCGTGTTTTAATCATTACAGACAGTATGGATGAAAATCTTTATTTGTCTTCACGCAATTTGCCCAATGTGTTGGTGCTTGAGGCTCATCAGGCGGATCCAGTCAGTTTGGTGCGTTTCCCCAAGGTGCTGGTAACGCGCAATGCAATGGCAAAAATTGAGGAGCTGCTAGCATGAGCACACAGAATTTTAACCAAGAACGATTGATGAATATTTTGCTTGCTCCGCAAATTTCAGAAAAAGCTACCTATGTTGCCGAAAAGCATGAGCAGGTGATTTTTCATGTGGTTTCCGATGCAACCAAACCTGAGATCAAGGCTGCTGTTGAACTTATGTTCAAGGTAACTGTAAACGATGTCCAGGTGAGCGTTGTTAAGGGCAAAAAGAAACGCTTTGGCAAATACATGGGGGCGCGCAAGGATTGGAAGAAGGCATATGTATGTCTGGCGCCTGGTCAGGAAATCAATTTTGCTACGAGTGAGCAAGGATAAATATCATGGCACTGATTAAACTAAAACCAACTTCTCCCGGACGACGCGCTGTAGTGCGCGTGGTTACACCAGGATTGCATAAGGGTAAGCCTCATGCGCCTCTGCTGGAGAAAAAGAATAGAACTGCTGGCCGTAATAACAATGGTCATATTACTGTTCGTCACATGGGTGGTGGGCATAAGAAAAGTTATCGAATTATTGATTTCAAGCGAAATAAAGATGGTATCCCTGCAACTGTAGAGCAGTTGGAATACGATCCTAACCGTAGTGCGCACATTGCTTTGCTTTGTTATGCTGACGGAGAGCGCCGTTACATAGTTGCTCCAAAAGGTGTGTCGGTAGGTGCGCAATTGCTTAATGGATCAGATGCGCCGATTAAACCCGGTAATGCATTGCCTTTGCGTAATATCCCGGTCGGTTCCACAATACATTGCATTGAAATGTTGCCTGGTAAAGGTGCGCAATTGTCTCGTTCTGCAGGCACGTCTGTGCAATTGCTGGCACGCGAAGGTAGCTATGCTCAGTTGCGCTTGCGCTCTGGTGAAATTCGCAAAGTACACGTTGACTGTCGTGCGACCATTGGTGAGGTTGGTAACGGTGAGCATTCACTGCGTTCAATCGGCAAGGCAGGAGCAAATCGCTGGCGCGGCATACGACCAACCGTTCGCGGTGTTGTAATGAACCCGGTTGATCACCCGCATGGTGGTGGTGAGGGTAAGACAGCGGCAGGCCGTAATCCAGTTAGTCCATGGGGTGTTCCAGCCAAAGGCTTCCGTACACGTCGTAATAAGCGTACAAGCAATATGATTGTTCGCCGTCGCTTTCAGCTTAAGGGGTAATTAAATATGGCACGTTCCATTAAAAAGGGTCCATTCGTTGACTCGCACTTGTTGAAAAAAGTTGAAACAGTGCGCGCTACTAGCGACAAGCGCCCGGTAAAAACATGGTCACGTCGTTCTACTGTGTTGCCTACGTTTGTAGGATTGACAATCGCAGTGCATAACGGCAAGCAACATATTCCGGTGTATATCTCTGAGAACATGGTTGGGCATAAGCTCGGCGAGTTTGCATTGACGCGCACCTTTAAAGGTCACGCTGCTGATAAAAAAGCAGTCAAGAAATAAGGAGGCATGATGAGCACAACAGCTGTAGTAAAAGGTGTTCGCCTGTCGGCGCAAAAAGGTAGGTTGGTTGCGGATCAAATTCGCGGCTTGCCAGTTGATAAAGCATTGCAACTTTTGGCTTTTAGCCCAAAAAAAGCTGCAGTGATTATCAAAAAAGGTCTGGAGTCAGCTATTGCCAATGCTGAGCATAATGATGGTGCTGACATTGATGAGCTGAAGATAAATACTATCTATATAGATAAGGCAACTTCTTTGAAACGCATGATTCCTCGCGCAAAAGGCCGCGGAACAGGTATAGAGAAACAAACTTGCCACATTACGATAATCGTCGGGAGCTAAGCAGATATGGGACAGAAAATACATCCAATCGGTTTCCGATTGAGCGTTAATAAAAACTGGAGTTCAAAATGGTTTGCCAACAGCAAAACATTTGCTGATCTGTTACTTAAAGATATCGAAGTACGTGCGTTCCTAAAAAAGAAACTGTCAGGTGCAATGGTTTCGAAAATAGTCATCGAGCGTCCAGCAAAGAATGCCAAAATTACTATTTATTCGGCACGTCCGGGTGTGGTGATCGGTAAAAAAGGTGAGGATATTGAGTCATTGCGTTCTGAATTAAAGAAACGCATGGGTCTGCCTGATGTTGCTTTAAATATTGAAGAGGTGCGTAAGCCGGAAATAGACGCGCAATTGATCGCAGACTCTATTACTCAGCAACTTGAAAAACGTATCATGTTCCGTCGTGCAATGAAGCGCGCGATGCAAAATGCTATGCGTCTTGGAGCCCTGGGTATCAAGATCATGAGTTCCGGACGTTTGAATGGTATTGAAATTGCACGTACTGAATGGTATCGCGAAGGTCGCGTGCCATTGCATACACTACGTGCAGATATTGACTACGGAACATCAGAAGCATATACAACTTATGGCCTTATTGGCGTTAAGGTGTGGGTGTATAAGGGTGAAAATACAGGCGTGCAAGAGGTCGCTGCACCAGTTGCTGAGCCGGAAAAACGAGTAAGAAAGTCGGGAGCTAAACATGCTACAGCCAGCTAGAAGAAAATACCGCAAGGAACAAAAAGGCCGCAATACGGGCATAGCAACTCGCGGCAATAAAGTAAGTTTCGGTGAGTTTGGTCTTAAAGCGGTTGGTCGTGGTCGTTTAACTGCCAGACAGATTGAAGCGGCGCGTCGTGCAATGACGCGTCATATCAAGCGTGGAGGACGTATCTGGATACGTATCTTTCCGGACAAACCAATTTCACAGAAACCTGCTGAAGTTCGTATGGGAAATGGTAAAGGCAATCCGGAGTACTATGTTGCTGAAATTCAACCGGGTAAAATGCTGTATGAAATGGACGGCGTAGATGAAGTAATCGCGCGCGAAGCATTTCGTTTGGCTTCGGCAAAATTGCCTATCGAAACAACATTTGTAATTAGACAGGTGGGGGCGTAATCATGAAGGCTAGCGAACTAAAGACAAAATCTGCGGATGAATTGCAGACAGAATTGCTATCTTTGACTAAATCACAATTTGGTCTGCGTATGCAGTTGGCCACTCAACAATTGAGCAACAACAGCTTGTTGAGCAAAGTGCGTCGTGATATTGCGCGTGTAAAAACAGTAATGACTGAGAAGGGTGCGCAGTAATGAATGCATCGAATCTGAAGCGTACGCTGACCGGTACAGTGGTTAGCGACAAAATGGACAAAACGGTAACCGTTTTGATTGAACGTAAAATCAAGCATCCTTTACTCGGAAAAATTATGCGCGTATCAAAAAAATATCATGCGCATGATGAAACCAACGAGTGTAATCAAGGTGATGTTGTAGTAATTGAAGAGTGCCGACCATTATCCAAGACTAAAGCCTGGCGTGTTTCCAAGCTTGTTGATAAATCACAGGCAGAATAATTGGATAAACGCTTGCGCTATTGTGCGAGTTTACTTATAATACGCGGCTTCGTTTCACCGTCGCTTGCGGCGGCCTAACCCGAACGGGTTCCAAAACTAGCCGTCAAGAGCGGACAAAGTTGGAGATTGAAAAATGATACAAATGCAGTCAGTTTTGAATGTTGCCGATAATACCGGTGCTCGTACAGTAATGTGTATTAAGGTGCTTGGTGGATCCAAGCGCCGTTACGCAGCAATTGGCGATGTAATAAAAGTAAGCATCAGGGATGCCGCGCCACGTTCGCGTGTTAAAAAAGGTGATGTATACAGCGCGGTGGTTGTTAGGACTGCCAAAGGTGTACGCCGTCCTGATGGTTCCCTGGTCAAGTTTGATGGCAACGCAGCAGTGTTATTAAATGCAAAACTGGAGCCTATCGGTACTCGTATTTTTGGCCCGGTAACTCGTGAATTGCGCACTGAGCGCTTCATGAAAATTGTGTCGCTGGCACCTGAAGTACTGTAACGCAGCCAAGGAAAAATCATGAGCAAGATTAAAAAGAATGATGATGTGATAGTCATTGCCGGCAAGGACAAAGGGAATCGTGGATCAGTTCTGCGAGTGCTGGAAAACAAGCTGGTAGTGAGTGGTGTCAATAAGGTTAAGAAGCACCAGAAGCCGAATCCGGTCAAGGGTGTAAGTGGCGGTATCGTTGAAATGGAGATGCCTATCCATGTTTCAAACGTTGCTATCTACAATGGTTCTGCTAAAAAAGCTGATCGCATTGGTACTAAGTTTCTGGAAGACGGCCAAAAAGTGCGCGTATATAAATCCAGTGGCGAAGTAATTGCTTAAGGAAAGATACAGCATGTCTCGTTTATATGATTTCTACAAAGATACCGTAACCAAGCAATTGATGGCCAAATATGGCTACAAGTCTGTTATGGAGGTGCCTCGCATTGAGAAAATAACGCTCAATATGGGTGTCGGTGAAGCGGTGGCTGACAAAAAAGTTATGGATCATGCGGTTGCTGACATGCAAAAAATTGCAGGTCAAAAGCCGGTAGTAACTAAATCAAAAAAATCAATAGCTGGCTTCAAGATACGTGAAAACTATCCTGTTGGATGCAAAGTTACTTTGCGCCGTGATCGTATGTACGAATTTTTGGATCGTTTGGTAACAATTTCGATCCCCAGAATTCGCGATTTTCGTGGTTTGTCAGGCAAGTCGTTTGATGGTCGTGGAAATTACAATATGGGTGTAAAAGAGCAAATTATTTTCCCAGAAATCGAGTACGACAAGATTGATATGTTACGTGGTATGAATATTACAATTACTACCACTGCTAAGACTGACGATGAGGCGAAAGCCCTTCTGACGGCATTTAAATTACCTTTAAAAGGCTGAGGAAAAAATGGCTAAGATTTCTGTCATTAACCGTGATCTAAAGCGCCGTGAAACAGTGGAGAAATTCGCTGCCAAGCGTGCGGAGCTTAAGGCAATTATAGGCAATGTAAAATTGAGCGATGACGAGCGTTATGCTGCCCGTCAAAAACTGCAGGGATTGCCGCGCAATTCCAGTCCTGTACGTTTGCGCAATCGTTGTTCTCTGACTGGTCGCCCTCGTGGTGTATTCAGTAAATTTGGTCTTGGCCGTATTAAATTGCGTGAATACGTAATGCGCGGTGAAGTTCCTGGTGTAGTCAAGGCTAGTTGGTAAGGGTGAATTTATGAGTATGAGTGATCCAATCGCCGATATGCTGACGCGAATTCGTAATGCGCAGATGGCGGAGAAAGTAACTGTTGCAATGCCTTCATCCAAGTTAAAAGTGGCACTTGCTAAAGTGTTGCAAGATGAGGGATATGTGGACGGTTTTAAAGTTTTAGCTAACGATGGCAAGCCTATGCTTGAAATTGGGCTCAAGTATTATGCCGATCGTCCTGTAATTGAAAAAATTCAGCGCGTAAGTCGTCCAGGTTTACGTGTTTACAAAGGTAGCGAAGATATACCCAAGGTGATGAATGGACTTGGTGTAGCTATCGTATCTACATCCAAAGGATTGATGACAGATCGCAAAGCACGTGCCAATGGCATTGGTGGTGAAGTTCTGTGCATCGTCGCGTAACGAGGTAAATATGTCTAGAGTCGCTAAAAATCCTATTATGGTGCCGGCAGGCGTAGATGTAACGCTTTCTGCGCAACAGGTATCAATAAAGGGGCCGTTGGGTACCCTGGTTCATATGTTGAACGCTGATGTCAAAGTTGAACGAGAGGCTGATGTTTTATTGTGCAAGGCTACCAGTGAAACCAAGCAGTCAAATGCCATGTCCGGAACTGTCCGTGCATTGTTGGCAAATATGATTGTAGGTGTAACCAAAGGCTTTGAACGTAAATTGACACTTATCGGTGTTGGTTATCGTGCGCAAGCAGCAGGTGATGCGCTCAACTTGAGCCTGGGCTTTTCACATCCGGTGGTGCATAAAATGCCAGCCGGTGTAAAGGTTGCCACACCAACGCAAACAGAAATAGTATTGACAAGTACAAACAAGCAGCAAGTCGGTCAGGTTGCTTCCGAAATTCGTGCTTATCGTCCCCCGGAGCCTTACAAAGGCAAAGGTGTACGTTACGCGGATGAGGTTGTAATCCTGAAAGAAACCAAAAAGAAATAATTGAGGCGGATATGACGAACAAGAAAGAGGCGCGTCAGCGCAGAGCACGCAAAACCCGTGCAAAAATAGCTGATCAGAAAACTGTACGTTTGGCTATCAGCCGCACAAATCAGCACATATACGCGCAAATTATTTCTGCGTGTGGCAGCAAAGTGCTGGCCAGTGCTTCTACTATTGAAGCTGAGGTGCGTAAAGAGGTTGCAAATGGTGGCAATGCAGCAGCTGCTGCAATAGTCGGCAAGCGCATTGCTGAAAAGGCAAAAACTGCTGGAGTAACTGCTCTTGCTTTTGATCGTTCCGGTCACAGATATCATGGTCGCATTAAAGCGTTGGCAGATGCTGCGCGCGAACATGGCTTGCAGTTCTAAGTTGAGGTGAATCATGGCTAAAGCGCAAGGAAGAGTACAACAAGAAGAACGTGGTGATGGTCTCATTGAAAAGATGATTGCCGTGAACCGTGTGACCAAAGTGGTTAAAGGTGGTCGCATTATGGGTTTTGCTGCACTTACAGTAGTGGGTGATGGCGACGGAAGTATAGGTATGGGTAAGGGTAAATCCAAGGAAGTGCCTGTAGCAGTGCAAAAGGCAATGGATGAGTCTCGCAAAAAGATGGTCAAAGTTAGTCTTAAAAATGGCACCTTGCATCATGCGGTTATCGGTCGTCATGGAGCAGCAAAGGTAATCATGTTGCCAGCTTCTGACGGTACGGGAATTATCGCCGGCGGCGCGATGCGAGCTGTGTTTGAAGCAGTGGGTGTGCGTAACATCCTGGCAAAGTGCATAGGCTCTAGCAATCCATACAACGTTGTTCGTGCAACTCTAAACGGTTTGCAAGCACTGAACTCACCCGCTCAAATTGCTGCAAAGCGCGGCAAGAGTGTAGAAGAAATAGCGGAGTAATCATGGTACAGGCACAGGCAAAAAAAATAAAAGTCACATTGGTTAAATCTGTGATTGGTACTAAAGAATCTCATCGTGCATGCGTGCGCGGTTTGGGGTTACGCAAATTGAACCAGACAGTTGAAGTTGAAGATACTTCTGCTGTACGTGGCATGATCAACAAAGTGTTTTATCTGGTTAAGTGGGAGGCATAATGGAACTCAATCAATTAAAACCGGGAATTGGCAGCAAGCATGCCAAGCGTCGTGTGGGCCGTGGTATCGGTTCTGGAATCGGCAAAACATGCGGACGCGGCCACAAAGGTCAAAAGTCCCGTGCAGGTGGTTTTCATAAAGTAGGCTTTGAAGGCGGTCAGATGCCGTTGCAGCGCCGTTTGCCTAAACGCGGCTTTGTGTCATTGACACGTGATGATACGGCCCAGGTTCGCCTGACTGATCTGCAGAATTTGCCAATTGATACTATTGATTTGCTTGCCTTAAAACAGGCGGGTTTAATCTCTGCACGCTCATTGTCGGCCAAAGTTATTCTTGCCGGAGAAATCAGTCGTGCGGTCAAATTGCAAGGTTTGTTGCTAACCAAAGGTGCTCGCGCCGCAGTGGAAGCTGCCGGTGGCAGCATCACTGAGTAAAGGCCGTCCGTGAATATTGCGGTTAAAGGTGTTAAAAAAGCTAAGTATGGTGACTTAAGTCAGCGCTTGTGGTTTTTGCTCGGCGCGCTAGTGGTTTATCGTATTGGTACTTTCATTACCGTGCCGGGAATTGATCCAGCTGCATTGGCCTCTATGTTTTCTTCAAAACAGGGCGGCATAATGGGCATGTTCAACATGTTTTCGGGTGGTGCATTGTCACGTTTCTCGATCTTTGCACTAGGTATCATGCCCTATATATCTGCATCCATTATTATGCAACTGGCGAGTCATGCCGTGCCTTATATGGAGCAGTTGAAGAAAGATGGAGAAGCGGGCAGGCGGAAGATTACACAGTACACACGTTATGCTACTCTGGTCTTGGCTTTGGTTCAAGCAATGGGTATTGCAGTTGCGCTGCAAACACAAGCAGGATTGGTATTGAATCCAGGTGCCATGTTTCAACTAACAACGGTAATTACTCTCGTTACAGGAACATTGTTCTTGATGTGGTTGGGTGAGCAAATTACCGAAAGAGGTCTGGGTAACGGTATATCCCTGATAATATTTGCTGGTATAGCTTCCGGATTGCCACATGCCATCGCAGCAACCTTGGAAATGGCCAGGACGAATGCTTTCGGTGCATTTTCAATACCGATAGTATTGTTTTTGATAGTGGGTGCATTTGCGATTACAGCACTGGTTGTATTTGTTGAACGTGGTCAAAGAAAAATATTGGTTAATTATGCAAAGCGTCAAGTAGGCAACAAAGTGTATGGCGGACAAAGTTCACACTTGCCACTGAAGCTGAATATGGCGGGTGTAATTCCTCCAATTTTCGCCTCAAGCATTATTTTGTTTCCTGCAACCCTTGCAGGCATGTTTGCCACAGACTCGGGTATGGGGTGGTTGAAAGATATCAGCGAAAAACTATCACCAGGCCAACCAATTTATGTACTGTTTTATGCTGCAGCGATTATTTTCTTTTGCTTTTTCTATACGGCGCTAGTTTTTAGCCCCAAAGAAACTTCAGATAACCTGAAAAAGAGTGGTGCTTTCTTACCCGGTATTCGTCCCGGTGAGCAAACTGCACGCTATATTGAAAAGATTATGCTGCGCTTGACGATGATAGGTGCAATTTATATTACATTTGTTTGTTTGATTCCTGAATTTTTGATCGTAAAGTGGAATGTACCGTTCTATTTTGGGGGGACTTCATTGTTGATTCTGGTTGTTGTAACAATGGATTTTATGTCGCAAGTCCAGTCTTACATGATGTCGCATCAGTATGAAAGCTTGTTGAAGAAGGCCAATTTCAAGGGCGGGTTAGCACGGTAATGTCTAAAGAAGATGTCATACAAATGCAGGGTGAAATTGTCGAATCCCTGCCAAATGCAACTTTTAGAGTTAAATTGGAAACCGGCATCATAGTTCTTGGCCATATTTCGGGAAAAATGCGTATGCATTACATACGTATACTTCCGGGAGACAAAGTAACTGTTGAGCTGACACCTTATGATTTGAGCAGAGCGCGTATTGTGTTCCGCGCTAAGTAGTAGCTGGATTGATTTTAGGAGAATGAAATGAAAGTTCAAGCATCTGTAAAAAAAGTTTGCCGTAACTGCAAAGTAGTTATACGCAATCGGGTAGTTCGTGTGATTTGCAATAGTAATCCACGCCATAAACAACGCCAGGGTTGATTGAGTTTAATCACTGCTGGATGTTATAATAATCTTTTGAACGAATAGGGTAGCTGCATGGCTCGTATTGCCGGTGTAAACATTCCAAATCATCAACACGCTGTAATCGCTCTAACTGCGATTTACGGTATTGGTCCAACCAGCGCACGTAAGATTTGTGCTGCGGCCAGTGTTGTCACATCAACCAAGGTCAAGGATATCAGCGATTCCGATATGGAAAAGCTGCGCGAAGAAGTCGCTAAATTTACAGTTGAAGGCGATTTGCGTAGAGAAATTTCCATGAACATCAAACGACTGATGGATTTGGGTTGCTATCGTGGCGTACGTCATCGCCGCGGCTTGCCACTTCGTGGTCAGCGTACTCGTACAAATGCGCGTACTCGCAAGGGTCCGCGCAAGTCCATCGCCGGCGCGAAGAAGTAATTTAATAGAGGAATTTGAGATATGGCTAAGACCAGCACGCGAGTGCGCAAAAAAGTTAAAAAGAACGTTGCAGAGGGTATTGCCCATGTACACGCGTCTTTTAACAATACTATCGTAACCATAACCGATCGTCAGGGTAATGCTTTGGCATGGTCCACCAGCGGCGGTAACGGTTTCAAGGGTTCACGTAAAAGTACACCGTTTGCGGCGCAAATTGCGGCTGAATCGGCTGGCAAGGCTGCGCAGGAATGTGGTGTTAAGAATCTTGAGGTTCGTATCAAGGGTCCGGGCCCTGGACGCGAATCAGCGGTTCGCGCATTGAACGCTGCTGGTTTCAAAATAACCAGCATTTCAGACATAACCCCGGTACCGCATAACGGTTGCCGTCCGCCGAAAAAGCGTCGTATATAAATATTTGGAGCATAGATCTTGGCTAGAAATCTAGATGCAAAATGCCGTCAGTGTCGCCGTGAAGGTGAGAAGCTGTTTCTGAAGGCCGAAAAGTGTTTTACCGATAAGTGTGCGGTTGAACGTCGTGCGTATCCACCTGGCCAACATGGCCAAAAGAAGAATACTCGTCAATCCGAGTATGGTGGTCAGTTGCGTGAAAAACAGAAGGTTCGCCGTATTTATGGTGTTATGGAGCATCAATTCCGCCTTACTTTCAAGCGTGCGGTACAGGAACGCGGTATTTCAGGTGAAAATCTGCTGCAGATCCTTGAATCACGCTTGGATAACGTCTCCTATCGTATGGGTTTTGGTGCTTCGCGCTCCGAAGCACGTCAGGTAGTGCGTCACAATGCGATACTGGTAAATGGCAAGCGAGTAAATATCCCTTCATATCAGGTTCGTCCAGGTGATGTTGTGGAAGTGGCTGAAAAATCGAAGAGTCATCTGCGTATCAAGTCTGCGTTATTGGCAGCTGAGCAACGTGGTTTCCCAGAGTGGATTGATGTTGATTCCAAGGCAATGAAAGGCACATACAAAGCGCTGCCACAGCGTTCGGAATTGCCTGCAACAATTAACGAGCATTTGATCGTTGAATTGTATTCCAAGTAATTAACTCGGAGTCGGATATGTCAAATAATGATTTTTTAAAGCCCCGTATTATCGACGTTCAAAGAATTTCTCCTACACAGGCTAAAGTCGTGATGGAACCCTTTGAACGCGGCTATGGCCATACATTAGGCAATGCTTTGCGCCGTATCTTGCTTTCTTCAATGCCCGGCTATGCCGTGACTGAAGTCAAGATCGCTGGCGTATTGCATGAGTACTCGTCAATTGACGGAGTGCAAGAAGATGTTGTGGAAATTTTGCTGAACCTGAAAGGTTTGGTACTTAAACTGCACAATGCAACAGAAGCTACATTGCGTCTGAACAAATCGGGCGCTGGTGTTGTGACCGCAGGTGATATTGAAACAAATGCAGACACTGATGTTGTTAATCCAACTCATGTTATTGCACACCTGACAGCAGGTGGCAAACTTGATATGGAAATCAAGGTCGAAAAAGGTCGCGGCTACGTATCAGCAATATCGCGTCAGGTTCCTGGAACGACTCGTCCGGTTGGTCATATTGCACTGGATGCATCGTTTAGCCCTGTGTTCCGCGTAAGCTATGCAGTTGAGAGCGCTCGTGTAGAGCAGCGTACAGATCTGGATAAACTTGTATTGGATATCGAAACAAATAGCGCCATCGATCCTGAAGAAGCTATCCGTTTTGCTGCACGTATTCTGGTTGATCAGTTCTTGGTATTTGCTGAACTTGAAGGCACTCCTACTCCGGTAGAAAAGCCACAAGCGCCGAAAATAGACCCATTGTTGTTGCGTCCGGTTGATGATCTGGAGTTGACTCCACGTTCTTCTAACTGTCTGAAGGCACAAAGCATACATTACATCGGCGATTTGATTCAGCACAACGAATCTGACCTGTTGCGTACGCCTAACTTGGGTCGTAAATCTTTAAATGAAATCAAACAGGTATTGGCTGAACATGGTCTTTCACTTGGTATGAAATTGGATAATTGGCCAGCGCCAGTTGAGCAGTAAGAAAGGGTAATCATGCGTCATCGTCTAGGATTAAGAAAATTAAATCGCACCAGCAGCCATCGTTTGGCGATGTTGCGCAACATGACAGTTTCATTATTGCGTCATGAGGCCATTAAAACAACATTACCAAAAGCCAAGGAACTGCGTCGTGTTGCTGAGCCTATTTTGACATTGGGTAAAAATCCAAGTCTGGCTAATCGTCGTCTTGCTTTTGCTCGTTTGCGTGATCGTGAAATGGTTACTAAGCTGTTTGATGAATTGGGTCCACGCTATGCAACACGCAATGGCGGCTATTCACGTATCCTGAAGTTTGGCTTCCGCAAGGGTGACAATGCTCCTATGGCACTTATAGAGCTTATGGATAGACCAGCTGATGTTGAGGCAGTAGAAGACGCAAGCGAATAAATAATTAAACTTGCAGATAACAAAAAGACGGGTTAACCCGTCTTTTTGCATTTGTATTTACATGGAAAATAACTTTTCTGGATTATTGAGCAGCAAAGTTATTGTTGTTTCTCAAACTTTCTTTTCCATTACTGGTTTCAAATATATGCCAGTGATGCTTTTCGGGTTGGACGATATATCTTTAGGTGAGCCCTGGGCGATGATGTATCCTCCACCTATGCCCCCCTCGGGCCCCAGGTCTATTACCCAGTCAGCGGTCTTGATCACGTCAAGGTTATGTTCGATTACAACAAGTGTATTGCCTTGGTCACGCAGCTTCTGAATAACCTTGAGCAGCATTGCAATATCATGGAAGTGCAAGCCGGTGGTTGGCTCATCAAGTATATAAAGAGTACGTCCGGTATCACGCTTAGAAAGCTCCAGGGACAACTTTACACGCTGCGCTTCGCCGCCTGATAGGGTGGTGGCACTCTGTCCCAGCGTAATGTATCCCAGGCCCACATCAAGCAAAGTTTGCAGCTTGCGCGCGATAATCGGCACTGCCTCGAAGAAGGCATGGGCTTGCTCTACGGTCATGCCAAGTATTTCGTGTATGTTTTTGCCTTTGTAATGAATTTCCAGCGATTCACGGTTATAGCGTTTGCCGTGGCATACATCGCAATCCACATACACATCCGGGAGGAAATGCATTTCCACCTTGATAACGCCATCGCCTTGGCATGCTTCACAACGACCACCCTTGACGTTAAACGAGAATCTACCCGGGCCGTAACCGCGCTCACGTGACTGGGGAACGCCGGCAAACAGTTCGCGTATCGGCGTGAATAAGCCGGTATAAGTAGCCGGATTTGAGCGCGGCGTGCGTCCTATAGGTGACTGGTCTACATTAATTACCTTGTCGAAAAACTCCAGCCCGGTAATCTCTTCAAATGGAGCCGGTTCTGTACTGCTGCCGTACAAATGTTGTGCCACCGCCGGATACAGCGTGTCGTTGATAAGTGTGGATTTGCCCGAACCGGAAACGCCGGTTACGCATACCAGCAAGCCTACCGGCAGATCCAGCGTGATGTTTTTCAGATTGTTGCCGCTGGCACCCTTTATTTGCAGCATCCGTTCAGGGTCCGGTGCGCGATATTCCTTGGGTGAAGAAATATTGCGGCGACCAGTAAGGTAATCGCCAGTCAGCGACTGCACGTTGGCGCACACTTCGGCAGGAGTGCCCTGGGCGATAATGCTGCCGCCATGTTCCCCCGCGCCGGGTCCCATATCAACCACATGGTCGGCTGCGAGGATGGCATCTTCATCATGCTCGACCACTATTACCGAGTTGCCCATATCGCGCAGGCGTTTCAGAGTGTCCAGCAGGCGGCTGTTATCGCGCTGGTGCAAGCCGATCGAAGGCTCGTCCAAAACATACATGACACCGGTCAAGCCGGAGCCTATCTGCGAAGCCAGGCGTATGCGTTGTGCTTCTCCGCCAGACAGCGTTTCGGCGGAACGATCCAGGGATAAATACTCCAGCCCAACGTTGTTGAGGAAAGTGAGTCGACTGACTATTTCCTGCACGATACGTTCCGCAATGGCCTGCTTGTTGCCGGGTAATTTTACGTTTTGAAAAAATGCCAATGCAGCCTTCAACGGCAGTGCACTGAGTTGAAAAATGGCATGATCCGCCACGCGTACATTGCGCGCTTCAAGGCGCAAGCGCGTCCCTTTGCATTCCGTGCAGGTGCAGTTGTTAAGAAACTTGGCCAACTCTTCGCGCACAGTGGGTGATTCAGTTTCCTTGTAGCGCCGTTCAAGATTGGGGATGATGCCTTCAAAACTGTGCTCGCGCAGTGTGGGTTTGCCGCGCTCGTTAAGGTACTTGAACGGAATTTGCTCCTTGCCGCTACCAAACAAAATAACCTGTTGCATGGCATCGGTCAGGCTTTCAAAGGGGCGTTCCAGATCAAAATCATAATGCTTGGCCAGGCTGTCCAGCAATTGGTAGTAAAACTGATTGCGCCTGTCCCAGCCCTTTATCGCGCCTGAGCTCAGCGATAATTGCGGAAAGGCAACAATGCGCTTGGGATCAAAAAAACTGATATTTCCCAGGCCGTCGCATTTGGGGCAGGCGCCCATCGGGCTGTTGAATGAGAACAGGCGCGGCTCAAGTTCCTGCAGGGAATAATTGCATATCGGGCAGGCAAACTTGGCGGAAAACAGATACTCTTTATCGCTATCCATTTCCACAGCCAAAGCACGCCCATCGGCATGGCGCAACGCTGTTTCAAAAGATTCAGCCAGGCGCTGCTTGCTTTCGGCACTTACTTTTAATCTGTCGACCACGATCTCTACAGTGTGTTTCTTGTTCTTCTGCAGTGCTGGCAGCTCGTCCATCTCGTAAACCTTGCCGTTCACACGCAAGCGCACAAAGCCCTGGGCACGCAGCTCGCCAAACAGCTCCAACTGTTCGCCCTTGCGCTCCACTACCAGTGGCGACAGTATCATGATGCGCGTGCCTTCAGGCAGCGCCAACACATGGTCTACCATCTGTGAAATCGTTTGTGCACTCAGCACAATATCGTGCTCGGGGCAGTAGGGATCACCTGCACGGGCAAATAATAAACGCAAATAGTCGTGAATTTCGGTTACGGTGCCCACGGTTGAACGAGGGTTATGTGATGTTGCCTTCTGCTCAATTGCGATGGCAGGCGAGAGACCCTCGATCAAATCCACATCGGGCTTGGCCATCAGCTGTAAAAACTGGCGCGCGTATGAAGATAGCGACTCAACATAACGTCGCTGTCCTTCGGCATACAAAGTATCAAATGCCAGCGAGGATTTTCCCGAGCCGGATAAACCGGTGATAACCACCAGTTTGTTGCGGGGCAACTCCAGATTGATATTTTTTAAATTGTGCGTGCGTGCACCGCGTATTTTTATGCTGTCCATTCTTGCCCTGAGATTTCACTTGTAGACGGAGATTAACGCTTATGTATTGTTTTTATTGGAAAATTTATTTTTAGCGAGGCAGGGAAATAATAACGTCCGCCCTGCAATTAAATATCCTGCAATACAAAATTCAGCGTGATCTGTGCCCTGACGGAGTAAACATCAGGGCCAGACTTCCGTCGGGTCCGCTAAACCTGCTAATATACGCGACTTTCCTTGCGTACCCAAATATCAATTATGCAGGCTGAGCTTGATTCCAATATTAAAAGCGCAAATCTCAATAATAATTCAGGGGATTCCATGACGCCGATCGAACTACGCGCGAGCATAGGTTTGGCCAGCGTGTATGGATTGCGCATGCTGGGCCTCTTTATTATCCTGCCCATCTTTGCCCTGTATGCCGAACATCTGCCGGGTGGCGAAAGCCCTTTGCTGATAGGCGTTGCGCTTGGCGCGTATGGCCTGACTCAGGCCATATTGCAGATTCCGGCTGGCTGGCTGTCAGACCATTACGGGCGCAAACCCGTTATCTATGCCGGTTTGATTTTGTTTGCTGTGGGCAGTCTGGTCGCGGCCTCGGCGGATAATATTTACTGGATTATTGCGGGTCGTATCATCCAGGGCGCGGGCGCCATCAATGCCGCTGTGATGGCGCTGACTGCCGATTTGACGCGCGAAGAAAATCGCACCAAGGCCATGGCGATGATAGGCATGACCATAGGCTTCAGTTTTGCCCTGTCCATGGTGCTGTCACCGCTGCTGTATTCGCGTATCGGCATGCATGGCATCTTTCTCATGACGGCAGTGTTGGCTGTTTTTGCCATGCTGGTAGTGGCATTTTTCATACCCAAACCGGCCATTACACGTTTTCATACTGATACCGAGGCCAACAGCAAACGTCTGGGCGAAGTACTGCGCAACAAGGATTTGCTGCGACTAGATTTCGGCATATTTTCGCTGCATGCGATCTTGATGTCTGTCTTCATGCAAGTGCCGTTTTTACTCAGGGATGATGGTCTCGTAGCAAGCCGTCACTGGGAAATCTATCTGCCGGTGATGCTGCTCGCCTTTGTATTTATGGTGCCGCCGATCATCTATGCAGAAAAGAAATCCAAAATAAAAGAAGTGTTTATCGGCGCGATAGTGCTGGCTGCTGTGGCGCAACTGACGCTGCTGATGTTTCACCATAGCCTGATCAGTGTTGCTTTTTCACTGCTGCTGTTTTTTATCGCCTTCAACCTGCTGGAAGCCACCTTACCCTCGCTGATCAGCAAGACCGCGCCGCTGGCCGCAAAAGGAACCGCGATAGGTGTGTACAGCAGTGTACAATTTATGGGTGCATTTGTAGGCGCAACAACTGGCGGATTTCTTATGCAGCATTATGGTGGTAATTCAGTGCTGATTTTTGCCATCGTCTTGTTGATGCTGTGGTTGCTGGTGGCCAGCGGCATGCAAACACCGGCCAAGGTTAGAACCAAAATGTATCACCTGCCCAAACTGGACGATGCGGCAGCACGAGGATTGCAGAGTCGCTTATTGGCTTTGAACGGGGTAACTGAAGTAATGGTCGTGGCATCCGAGCAAATGGCCAGCCTGAAGGTCAATATAGGCGGTTTTGACGAAGCTAGCGTTGAACAATTATTGAAAGGGGTATGACATGTCGGTAAACAAGGTAATTCTGATAGGACGCCTGGGCAAAGACCCGGAGACCCGCTATATGCCGAATGGCGAAGCTGTAACCAACGCAGCTATGGCCACTTCCGAAAACTGGAAAGACAAATCCGGCGAGAAACAGGAAAAAACCGAATGGCACAACCTGGTGTTCTATCGTCGTCTGGCCGAAATTGCCGGTGAGTATCTGAAAAAAGGCTCACAGGTTTATATTGAAGGCAAGCTGCAAACCCGCAAATGGGAGAAGGACGGCGTGACGCGTTACACCACGGAAGTTATCGTCAATGAAATGACCATGCTGGGCGGCAAATCATCAGGTGGCGGCAGCTTTGAAGTAATGGATAAGCCGGCCGCCTCTGCAGAATACGCTGCGGCACCCGCAAGCAAAAAACCGGCAGCCGCAGCCAAAAGCAATTTCGACAACTTTGATGATGATATTCCGTTCTAAAGACCACCATCAATGTTGATAATATTATCAAAGCCCGCTATCTTTACTGAGATAGCGGGTTTTTTTATGTATTGAAATAGGGCTGCGGGTTATCAGACAGGGCAGATGCTCGCAAAGTTGTTGCTAAAATATATAGAATAATAATTGAACGTTTATCGGGAGTAACTGATGCAGGGGGCAAAGATACTACTGAAACAGTTATTACGAAGCGAGGCACGGCTGGTTGCGCTGCTGGCGCTGTTGTTTGTCGTGATCTGGTGGGCACCGCCACTGAAAATCCTGCAAGGTACTCACATCATGCCTCTGTGGATGCATGTCCTGATGGAAACATTTGCGATCATTATCTCCATGCTGATTTTCGGTGTTGCATGGAATGCATACGCCTCAGAACGCCCCGGTAACATCATGATTGTGGGTTGTGTATTTCTTGCAGTGGGCCTGATCGATTTTGCCCATATGATGTCCTTCAAGGGGATGCCGGATTTTATTACTCCTTCCGGCGCGGGCAAGGGAATCAACTTTTGGCTGGCGGCACGTTT
>JBBQYH010000026.1:0-20007 GCA_038208855.1 Burkholderiales bacterium | reverse complement strand
CGGAAGACATCAAGATCAAATACGGATGTGCATTGAGACAGCTGGCCAATGATGCACCTATAGAAGTACCCGGGGTTGGCGAGCGTGGCGCGCGGATGCTGTCGCGTCAGACGCTGGCCGAAGTGATAGAGCCGCGTGTGGAAGAATTGTATTCATTGGTGCAGGCAGAATTGCGCCGCAGCGGATTTGAAGACCTGCTGTCTTCCGGCATAGTCATCACCGGTGGCAGCAGTGCAATGCAGGGCATGGTAGAGCTGGGCGAAGAGATATTCCATATGCCAGTGCGTCTGGGTTTGCCGCGTTATGTGGGCGGGTTGGCGGATGTGGTTAAAACGCCGCGCTATGCAACGGCGATCGGTTTGCTGCAATACGGTATGGAACAACAGCAGCGTAACGATGTGGCGCGCATGCATTCGGCGTCGTTTGCAGATGTGTTGGCACGCATGAAAGCATGGATGCAGAAAAACTTTTAAGGATTGAAAGAAATTGGTTATTTGGATTTTGAAATTGAAATATTTGCAATTTAATGAAGGGAGAAACGATTATGTTTGAAATAATGGATGCTCAACCCCAGGGTGCTTTAATCAAAGTGATAGGCGTGGGCGGTTGCGGCGGCAATGCTATCAATCACATGATAGAGCAGGCGGTGCAGGGTGTGGAATTTGTTGCGATCAATACCGACGCACAAGCCCTCAGGGGTAACAAGGCGCCCAATCAACTGCAGATAGGAAAAACACTAACCAAAGGTCTGGGCGCGGGTGCCAAGCCGGAAGTCGGACAGGCCGCCGCAATGGAAGACCGTGAACGCATTGCGGAATTGCTGGCTGGTGTGGATATGGTGTTTATTACCGCCGGCATGGGTGGCGGTACGGGCACGGGCGCGGCACCTGTAGTGGCACAGGTGGCAAAAGAGCTGGGAATATTGGTAGTGGCGGTGGTAACCAAGCCGTTTGAACATGAGCGCAAGCGCATGCAGCTGGCACAGGCGGGTATCGAAGCACTGACCGAATTCGTGGATTCGCTGATTATTGTGCCGAACGAAAAATTGATGACGGTGCTGGGTGAAGACACCACCCTGGTTGATGCTTATCGCGCTTCCAACGGCGTTTTGCAGGGCGCGGTAGCCGGTATTGCAGAGGTTATCAATGTAGACGGCATGATTAACGTGGACTTCGCAGACGTCAGGACATTGATGTCGGAAAACGGCATGGCGATGATGGGTTCGGCAACTTCATCCGGCACGGACAGAGCGCAAAAAGCAGCCAAGAGTGCGATGTCCAGCCCCTTGCTGGAAGACGTGGATTTGTCCGGTGCACGCGGGGTGTTGGTCAATATCACGGCCAGTGCAAATTTCACCATGCGCGAATACAAGGATGTGATGGGCTGTGTGCGCAGTGTGGCGGCGGATGATGCAACGGTGATAGTAGGTCAGGTTTTCGATGAAAATATGGGCGATGCATTACGTGTCACCATAGTGGCAACCGGTTTGGGCAAGCCGCGTGTAACTCAGCAGAAGCCAGTGCTGGCCTATGAACAACAGCAGCGTACGGGAACAAATGATGCGGTAGGGGTGGATTATCGCGAACTGGAAATGCCGGCCGTCATGCGCACCAATCGTCACCGTGAAGCTACCGTTGAAGCAATGAAACAGTCTGGTGTGGAAACGCTTGATATACCGTCATTTTTACGCAAGCAGGCGGATTGAAGCAGGGTATCCTGTAGGCGGGTTGATTTTGCCGTCTGTGATAAAATACCTGCCGTTTGAAGAAGGCTGAAAAAAATGGTTAAGCAGCGCACATTGAAAAATAAGGTGCAGGCTACAGGTGTCGGTTTGCATACCGGAGACAAGGTATTGCTGACCCTGCGCCCAGCACCGACCAATCATGGCATCGTGTTTCATCGCGTGGATTTGCAGCCCGTAGTCAAACTGCGGGCTGAAGCACTTGCCGTGCATGATACAAGGCTGTCTACATGTCTGGAGGCTGATGGCGGCAGGGTCGCGACTATAGAGCACCTGATGTCTGCATTTGCCGGGTTAGGCATAGACAATGCCATTGTTGAATTGAACAGTTCGGAAGTGCCGATTATGGATGGCAGTTCGGGTACTTTTATATTTCTGATTCAATCAGCCGGAATAGAAGAGCAAGCGGCCGCGAAAAAATTCATCCGCATCATTAAAACAGTGGAAGTGAAGGATGCCGACAAATGGGTGCGCTTTGATCCGTATAACGGTTATAAGCTGGATTTCACCATCAGTTTCCCTCATCCGGTGTTTGCCAATACCAAGCAACATGTCGTGGTGGATCTGGGTGTGAATTCTTATATCAAGGAAGTAAGCCGCTGCCGCACTTTTGGCTTTATGCATGAAGTAGAGTGGATGAATTCGCAGGGTCTGGCATTGGGCGGCAACCTGGATAATGCTATCGTCATGGATGAATATCGGGTGCTTAACCCGGACGGGCTGCGCTCGGATGACGAATTTGTAAAACACAAGGTACTGGATGCGATAGGCGATTTATATTTGCTGGGCCATCCGCTGATAGGTTCGTTTTCGGGTTACAAGTCCGGTCATGCGCTGAATAATGCCCTGCTGAGGGCTTTGCTGGCTGACGATCAGGCATGGGAATTTGTCACGTTTGACAAAAATGAAGAAGCGCCTGATTTTTTGCGCATGCAACTTCAGACTGCATAAATTTTTTACAACTCAATTGCTCATGTTGATATATGACGATTGTTTGATTCTAGAATTATTTCCTGGCAAATTGCAACGGACTGTTGATTTATCATGATGATATTCCGACTGCTGTTTTTATTGTCGGCGTTGGGAATAATCTTGTCTGGCATCATGTATCTGCTCAGCAAAGACAGGCGATATTTGAATTTGGCCTGGCAAATTGTTCGCTTCGTAGTTTATGCGGTACTTACTTTTGCGCTGTTGTATGTGCTGGAACGTTATGTGCTGGTCGGTTGGCTTGCCATACTATGAATTGCACAAGTTATTTTGTTTTTTTTGCTCCTGCCAGGCGTTGTATCGCCGATTTTAAAGGGGAGTCATGTAAAGAGTCTGCCAACTCATTAAGATGAACTTTTCCCTGCGTGCTGATCAAAGCAGGGTGGGGTGCAGCGGGTTTGTCCGGGGTGATGGTAACTTGCACCCTGACCTGAATTACAGTAACCTCACAGCCCTGTAGCTGTAGCTCCTTAAGCAACTCAGGCGTCATTTGACGAAGTTTGGCGGCAACTGCGCTGTTGTTTGCCATTAAGGTCAAATGGCCCTGATCAATTTGTGCAACATGGCTTGCACGGAACAGTGAAGGCGGTACTACCAGCTCATATTGAGACTGCAATACGCGCAGTTGCCGTACTTTGCCAGATATTTGGCTCAGTTCCCTGCTGGAAGAAAAGAAGGAGTTGATAGGTTGCGTCAAGTTGGCTCAAAATTGTTGAGGTAAAGATATATGAATATTATTCTAGTTTCCGGTAATTTGGCAAAATCACGCAGTGTTTCGCTGAATGGCAGGCATTTATTGGGATCGGCTGTATTGTTGATCGTGCTGTTCATCATTGCTGTTTTGTCTGCGGAATATTTCATTGTGCGTTTTCAGCCAGGCAGAGTAAGCAATGAAATGCGTGAATGGCTGGCCACGGCGCAAAACCATGAGCAGCAGAAACAACAGGCATACATGCGCGAGAGCCTGGATACCATGGCAATCAGCCTGGGTCAGATGCAGGCGCGACTTTTGCGGCTTGATTCACTGGGTAGTCGCCTAGTCAAAATTGCCGGCATGAAGCCGGATGAAATAGATTTCAGCAAATTACCCGCTCAGGGCGGCATGTATGTGCCTGCAGGTGAGCAGGATATCAGCCTTTCCAGCATGAACAAGCAATTGGGAAGTTTGTCTGCATTGATGACCGATAGGGGCGACAAACTGGCTGCACTGGAGACGTTGTTGCAGCAGGACAGGTTGCGGAACAAAATGTTAAATGTAAGTGCACCTGTTACATCGGGTTACTTCTCATCCAATTTCGGCTGGCGCGTGGATCCGTTTACCGGCAAGAATGCCATGCACGAAGGGGTGGATTATGTCGTGCCGTTGGGTACCCCCATACATGCAGCGGCCAGCGGAATGGTGGTATACGCGGGTTGGCATCCGGATTTCGGAAATCTGGTGGAAATCGATCATGGCAATGATATTCTGACGCGTTATGCGCATGCTTCAAAGCTGTATGTGCATGTGGGGCAGGTGGTCAAACGCGGGCAACTTCTTTCACTGGTAGGCAGCACCGGCCGTTCAACAGGCAATCATTTGCATTTTGAAGTGAGATTCAAAGGGTTGGCGCAAAATCCTGTACGTTTTTTGCACAGCAACAGCAGTTCATAATGGTTGATGTGTCGCCGCGACTGCTTTTGTTGAGAGGGTGAGGTTCATTGCCTCACCTTTTTTATTATTGATGTAAGTTAATTTTTTGACCTAGAAAAGAAATTTAGAAAATGATTTCCAAATTATTTAAAAGTGTATTCGGTAGCCGCAATGACCGACTTCTTAAACAATACCGTCAAACTGTAATCGCAATAAACGCTCTAGAAGCGCAAGTACAGTCGCTAAGCGATGACGAGCTGCGTGGCAAAACTTCAGCTTTCAAACTGCGAGTAGAGCAGGGTGAGTCACTTGACGCCTTGTTGCCGGAGGCTTTTGCAGTAGTGCGTGAAGGTGGAAGACGTGCATTGCAGATGCGCCATTTCGATGTGCAGTTGATAGGTGGCATGGTGCTGCATTACGGCAAAATAGCCGAGATGCGCACCGGTGAGGGAAAAACGTTGATGGCAACATTGCCGGCCTACCTGAATGCCTTGTCCGGCAGAGGCGTGCATGTGGTTACGGTAAACGACTATTTGGCCAAGCGCGATGCGGAGTGGATGGGACGCTTATACAACTTTTTGGGTTTGTCAGTAGGCGTGATCCTGTCGCAGATGGAATATGCAGACAAGCAGTCGGCTTATGCGGCAGATATTACCTACGGCACCAATAATGAATTCGGTTTTGACTATTTGCGCGACAACATGGCTACGGAAACAGGCGAGCGTTTCCAGAAGACGCTTAACTTTGCCATTGTGGACGAGGTGGACTCCATCCTGATAGACGAGGCGCGCACACCGCTGATTATTTCCGGCCAAGCGGAAGATAATATCGATGTGTATACCAGAATGGACAAACTGGTTCCCAAATTGACTCGTCAAAAATTGGACGACGAGGAGGGGCCGGGCGATTACAGTGTGGATGAAAAGAATCATCAGATATTGCTGACCGAATCTGGCCATGAACGCGCTGAAGAGCTGTTGGCACAGGCTAAGCTGCTGCCTGCGGGTGGCAGCTTGTATGACCCGGCAAATATTACCCTGATACATCATCTTTATGCGGCGTTGAAGGCGCATGAGCTGTATCACATCGACCAGAATTATGTAGTGCAGGAGGGTGAAGTGGTGATCGTCGATGAATTTACCGGACGCATGATGCCGGGACGTCGCTGGTCTGACGGTCTGCATCAGGCGGTGGAAGCGAAAGAGGGTGTGTCCATCCAGAAGGAAAATCAGACCCTTGCTTCGATTACTTTTCAGAATTATTTCCGCATGTACAACAGGCTCTCCGGCATGACGGGTACGGCGGATACCGAGGCTTTTGAATTCCAGTCGATCTATAGTCTGGAAACAGTCATCGTGCCGCCGCACCGTCCGACCATACGCGTGGACATGATGGACCAGGTTTTTCTCAGTGCCAAGGAAAAATACCAGGCGGTGATCAACGATATACGCGACTGTTATCAACGCGGCCAGCCAGTGCTGGTGGGTACTACTTCAATTGAAACATCCGAGTTGTTGTCCGGCCTGCTGGACAAGGAAAAATTGCCGCACCAGGTGTTGAACGCTAAACAGCATGCACGCGAGGCCGAGATTGTGGCCCAGGCCGGCAGCCCCAAAATGGTCACCATTGCCACCAATATGGCCGGCCGTGGTACCGATATCGTGCTGGGCGGCAATGTGGAAAAACCGATTGAAATTGTGCGCATGGACACCTCGCTGGATGAGGTTGCACGCGAGCAGAAAGTGGCACAACTGCGCGCCGCATGGCAGCCGGTGCATGATCAGGTTGTCGCCAGCGGAGGCCTGCATATTATCGGTACCGAACGCCATGAATCGCGGCGCGTGGACAACCAGTTGCGCGGCCGTGCGGGACGTCAGGGTGACCCTGGCTCCAGCCGTTTTTATCTGTCGCTGGAAGATCCGCTGCTGAGGATATTTGCGTCAGATCGTGTCGCCGCGATCATGAACAGGTTCAAGCTGCCCGAAGGCGAAGCAATAGAGCACACCTGGGTAACTCGCGCGATCGAGAACGCACAGCGCAAGGTAGAGGCGCGCAACTTCGACATGCGCAAACAGATTCTGGAATACGACGACGTTGCCAATGATCAGCGCAAGGTGATTTACCAGCAACGCAATGATCTGATGGATACGCTGGATATTTCCGAGACTATTGCAGCCATGCGCGACAGCGTATTGGAGCGCACGATCAATGAATATATAACGCCTGGCACCATGGAAGAGCAATGGGACGTACCCGGTCTGGAAAAAAACCTGCATGCTGAATTGCAGCTGGATTTGCCGTTGCTGCAGATGCTGGAACAGAACAAGCAGTTGGATGAAGAAGGTTTGCGCAATAGTATATATGACACGGCAAAGCTGAAGTATCAGGCCAAGGTTGATCAGGTAACCGCAGAAGTCATGCACCGATATGAGCGCCTGGTCATGCTTCAAAGCCTGGATACACACTGGCGTGAACATCTGGGTGCACTGGACCATTTGCGCCAGGGCATACATCTGCGTGGTTATGCGCAGAAAAGCCCGAAGCAGGAATACAAGCGTGAGGCGTTTGAACTGTTTTCAAATATGCTGGAAAGCGTCAAGAGTGAAGTAACTCAGGTTTTGATGAATGTTGAGATACGCAGTGGGCAGGATATACAAGAGGCTGAAGCACCCGCAGCGCCCAGCAATGTGCAATATCACCATGCTGATTATGAAGAGGCTCTTGCTCATGGCGGCGAGGATATCGGCGGCGCTGAAAATGCGCCCTTTGTACGCAGCGGTGAAAAGATAGGCCGCAATGATCCCTGCCCGTGCGGATCCGGCAAAAAATACAAGCAGTGCCATGGAAAAATAGTCTGAGTTAGAAAAGGGAAATTCTGATGACAACCGATGAGCTGATTTTGCAAATTTTGCGCAATTCCGATTTGACTTCGGAATTGCGCGACGCCGAGATTGAGGCGTTGGCCAGCATCATGACCGTGCAGGAATACAAGGCGGGTGAATTCCTGCTGCGCCCGGGCGACAACAGGCTGGAAAAAACCCTGATGATACTCGGCACCGGCGAGGTAGAAGCGACCGCCGCAGTCAGGGGTGAGAAAGCCACTCTGCATTTGTTGCAGCCCGGTGATATTGCCGGCATTATTACATTCGTCGGTGGTGATGCAACGCAGATCAGTGCCGTAGTACAGGTCAAAAAAGACAGCAAAGTGATATTGCTGGAACGTTCGCGTTTTGAAGGACTGCTCAACACCAATCCGGCGGTTGTGTATTACGTGATGCGCGGCATCGTGCGTCATGTGCATGGCATCGTGCGACGCATGAATATGCAGTCTGTAGAGATGACCAACTACATACACCGCACCGGCGGCCGCTACTAAAAATTGAAGCATAAGTTTACTGCGCGGAGCGCTATAACGGTCGTGCGGTGCTCGGCATCCGGAGTCGCAAAGCGGCAAACTTTGTGTACATTCCGGTTTCTGCGTGCCGTGCGTCTTGCATCTGACCATCCTCGCTACGTTTTTTACAGTTCGACAAATCTGCGATATCAAACCGCTCACGGCGACTGCTGATGTCAACTTGTATGATTGTATCGCATTGATTATATTGAATTATATATGAAAGTAAAAATATGCCTGTCAATCTGAATCCCCCTGTTGCAACAGATTTGTTGCCTATCAATGGCGTACTTCTCGGCACGGCCGAAGCCAATATCAAAAAACCCGGGCGTAAGGATTTGTTGCTTATACAGTTGGATGAGCAGGCCACGGTGGCAGGGGTGTTTACGCAAAACCGTTTTTGTGCGGCGCCGGTTATTGTCGCCAAAGAACATTTGGCGGCAGGCAAGGGCATACGCGCGCTGGTAATCAATACCGGCAATGCGAATGCAGGGACAGGTGAAAGCGGTTTGGAAAATGCACGTGCAACCTGTATTGCCGTGGCCAAAATGCTGGGCTGCAGGTTTGAGC
Source organism: Burkholderiales bacterium (assembly GCA_038208855.1). Taxonomy (GTDB): domain Bacteria; phylum Pseudomonadota; class Gammaproteobacteria; order Burkholderiales; family Gallionellaceae; genus 39-52-133. The sequence goes on along the minus strand of JBBQYH010000026.1, from coordinate 11,682 downwards.
AGGTGTTGCCGTTTTCCACAGGTGTGATCATGGAACCCTTGCCGGTAGAAAAACTTGTGGCGGGTTTGCCGCAGGCTGTTTCCAACCTGAAAGCGGACAACTGGTTTGCTGCATCGCAGGCCATCATGACCACCGATATCGTTGCCAAGGCGGTATCGAAACAAATCAAGTTGGATGGCAAAACCGTGACGATCACCGGCATGGCCAAAGGCTCCGGCATGATCCACCCCAACATGGCCACCATGTTGGGCTACATCGCAACCGATGCTGCAATCGCCCAACCACTGTTACAGCAGATGGTTACCCAGGCCAGCGATGCGTCGTTCAATTGCATAACCGTGGACGGTGACACCTCGACCAACGATGCGCTAATGCTGATCGCCAGTGGCAAGAGCGGTGTGCAGATCACCGAGAGCAATCGCGCTATATTGCAGGCTGTGCTGAATGAAGTAGCCATCCTGCTGGCACAAGCCATCGTGCGCGACGGTGAAGGTGCAACCAAGTTCATGACTATCAAGGTTGAAGGTGGCAACAATGCAGCCGAGTGCAAGCAGATAGCCTATGCCGTGGCTCACTCACCGTTGGTCAAGACAGCCTTCTTTGCTTCCGATCCCAATCTTGGCCGTATCCTGGCCGCAATCGGTTATGCGGGTATAGCCGATCTGGATGTAGAAAAAATAAAACTATATTTGGATGATGTACTGGTTGCTGAGCAGGGCGGTCGTGCCACCAGTTACAAAGAAGAAGATGGCCAGCGCATTATGCAGCAAAGTGATATTGGCATACGTGTGGTACTGGGTCGAGGTGCGGCATCAGCGACAGTATGGACTTGTGATTTTTCTTATGACTACGTCAAGATCAACGCAAGCTATAGAAGTTAATTTAAGCTTATTCAAAAAATCATGGCCACAGAGATCACAGAGTACACAGAGAGATCAGTTTAAGTTTCTGGTTTTCTCTGTGATCTCTGTACCCGCAAGGGGTAGGCTGTGGCTTGCAAGAGTCTAAAGCCCCAACAAGTACTCACTGACAAAACGATTTTAAACTCATGGATAAACTGGACCAATTTCTTGATCGAGCCACCACACTACTCGCTCGTGTGGAAGCACTGCTGTCTGGTACGCAATCCGCTGCCCCCGATTGGTCAGCATCTGCTTACAGGTGGCAGCGCCGCAATGGTCGCGGTGCGTTGCATGCCGTAAATCACCTGCACAAAATTAAACTCTCAGATTTGCAAGATATCGCTCAACAGAAAGAGCGCGTCGAGCAGAACACACGGCAATTTGTGCAGTGCAAACCCGCCAACAATGTTTTGCTTACCGGCGCACGGGGCACAGGTAAGTCCTCACTGGTAAAAGCCTTGCTCAACGAATATGCAGTTCAAGGCTTGCGCCTGATAGAGATAGACAAGGCAGGTCTGGCAGATCTGCCCGAAATTATCGAATTAGTGAGCGCCCGCTCAGAGCGATTTATCCTGTATTGCGACGACCTTTCCTTTAACGATGAAGAGCCGGGCTATCAGGCTTTGAAAGCTGCACTGGACGGGTCTTTGGTGGCCTTGTCCGACAACCTGCTGATCTATGCAACATCCAATCGGCGTCATCTGATGCCCGAGTACATGCAGGAAAATCTGGCGACAAAATATGTGGGTGATGAAGTGCATCCAGCGGAAGGCGTGGAAGAGAAAATTTCTTTGTCGGAACGATTTGGTCTGTGGGTGTCGTTCTATCCGTTTACGCAGCAGGAGTATCTGACGATTGCAGCGTATTGGGTGAAGCAGTTGGGTGGGTTGCCGATTGATGATGAGACGCGGCAGGAAGCGTTGCGGTGGGCGTTGATGAGGGGGTCGCGGAGTGGCAGGGTGGCGGGGCAGTTTGCTAGGGATTGGGTGGGTCGGAAGTGACCCCTTCCTCTTTTCAAAGTAGGGAGCACAAGTCCCCACTTTGAAAAAGGGGGGTTAGGGGGGATTTGGTTTAAGGGTGTGTGTGGGCTGATGGTTGCAGAAAGTAGCAATCTCAACTAACAAAAATCAACGTCAACTTCGCCGGGGTAGCCGGCAGCTAGTCACTTTTTTTGCTTCGCCAAAAAAAATGACCAAAAAAAGGAGACCCGCAGCTGCGCCAGCCTACGGCTTCCTTCGGTTGAATCTCTCCATCGGGCGGCTGCGGAACTCGCACTGCGTGCTCAAACAGTCCTCACCGACTACCCCCGATGGAGACATCCACCCTCAGTGGCGCAGATGGGGAGGAAAAGCGGAATTCAAAAACCAAGGCATGATGCCGCGGAAATGCGACATCATGTTAGAAGTAAGGCCTGTCAGCAGTAAGGCCAGAACCTAGTCATTCTCACAATGATAGCTGGTGAATTGATAAATTTTTAGAAGAGGGCTTTATGGATCATTTTGAAAGTCTTGTCACAACATTGCTTGAGGCCGAGGGTTATTGGGTAAGACGTTCATTTAAATTTAATGTAACCAAAGAGGAAAAAAGGATGATTGGCAAACACTCTATACCTCGTCCTGAAATTGACTTGCTTGCGCTAAAATTTGCAACAAATGAAGTTATTGCTCTTGAAGCCAAGTCTTATCTTGATTCGCCTGGTGTTAGACTTGCTGAGTTGCAGGAAGTACATGAAACACCTGAAGGACGCTACAAAATATTTACGTCGCATCGTTATCGCGAAGTTGTTTTCAGCAGGCTTAAAGCCGATCTTATTGAACGTAACATGGCCAATTCTGAAACGACAATCAAGCTTGGTCTCGCTGCAGGCAATGTCTATCAAGGGAAAAGTGATGCTATCGGCGAGCTGATGAGCGCAAATGGCTGGCTTTTTTGGTCGCCTGAAAATATAAAAGATAAAGTCAACAGTCTTGCAAATTTTGGCTACGAAAATGATCTTGCAATCATTACCGCTAAAATTATCAATCGAAAATGAAATTAATAAGGAAGTGCTTCACCAACCTCAATTTATCGTTTATAACTGTCTTGTGCTGCTGCTACATAATTCCATAGCTTAATGTTTTTGAGTTTTGCTTTACCTCCCCCTCATCCGCCACCGAGTAGCGCAGGCTGGTCAGGGGATGTCGGCGAGGACTGTCTGAGCACGTGGACGCGAAGCGGATCGTGCGAGTTCCGCAGCCGCCTGACCAGACGAGCAACGCAGGGAACCTCGAAGAGGTGGCGGATCGGGGGTCGCCTTCTTTTGGTTACTTTTCTTGGCGAAGCAAGAAAATGTGACCAGCTGCCGGGCTGCCCCCGGCAAACTCAAACAGACTAACGAGTAGAAAAATTACCTTGAACAGTTCAAATAAAAAAATCATAGAAGTCGCCGTAGCCATCCTACAGAAATCAGATGGCAGCATCCTCCTAGCTCAGCGTCCCACAGGCAAAGACTACGCCGGCTACTGGGAATTCCCCGGCGGTAAAGTCGAAACAGGCGAAACCGCCCGCGAAGCTTTGCAACGCGAGCTACGTGAAGAAATCGGTTTAGAAATAGAAACAGCTTATCCCTGGTTGACGCAGGTATTCACCTACCCCCATGCCACAGTTCGCCTGAACTTCTTCAGAGTCACCGCATGGCAAGGCGATCCTCATGGTCACGAAGGCCAGCAACTAAGCTGGCAGCAGTTGCCCACGCTGACTGTGTCGCCCGTACTGCCAGCAAACGACCCCATACTGCGAGCATTGCAACTCCCTCATCTGTATGCCATCAGCAATGCAAGCGAGCTAGGGTCAGAGATATTTCTTGAGCGTTTGCAATTGTCCTTGAACAATGGGCTGCGCTTAATACAGATTCGTGAAAAAGGCTGGGCGCGTGAGGAGCTGCGGACACTGGCTTTGCGTGCAGTGGCAATGTCCCATGCAGCTGGTGCACGGGTACTGCTCAACGAGGATATAGATCTGGCACTTGAAGTGGGGGCGGATGGCGTGCAACTGACTGGTGCGCAACTGGCAAGCTGTTCATCACGACCCGATGTGGCGTTGTGCGCAGCATCGTGCCATAGCCATGCAGAGTTGCAGCGTGCCGCAGAGTTGGGACTGGATTTTGCGTTGTTGAGCCCGGTACTGCCGACTAAAAGTCATCCCGGTGCAGCCCATCTGGGTTGGGAAAAATTCTCTGAATTGGTATCGAATTCTGTTATTCCGGTTTATGCGCTGGGTGGATTACAGCAAGATGATATGGAGACAGCTTGGCAGAGTGGTGCACATGGCATTGCGTTGCTGCGTAATGCCTGGTAATTAATCTTCAGTTGGTAGATCTTCAGCAGGATTACCGTTGACCGGTACGCTGTAACTTTCCGATGCCCATTGTCCTAGGTCTATCAGTTTGCAGCGCTCGCTACAAAAGGGTCTGAAAGGGCTGAGCTCTTTATCCCAGATGACATCTTTGGCGCACTGGGGACAGGTAACGATTGCGGGTTTCTTGGCTTGCATGGGTGTTAGCAGAAGATGAGTTTGAATTCCACGTCATGGTTGTAAAGCGTGGTTTTGGCTGCGTAGTCGGCAGCGATGAAACGTATGTTCAAAGCATATTTGTTTGCGCTTATTTCAGGTATGCAGGGCAGGTTCTTGTCCAGCGTTACGCGCAGCATCTGTGCCAGACGGCCACCCTGCATTTGCTGAAAACTGCCCTGATGTGCGGTGAACTGGTGGGTTTTGCAGTTTTCTCTTAACAGCTTGAGCAGGATTTTCAGCGCATCGTAAATCGGACGCAGGGGCGATATCCATTCCTGCAAATGCTTGTGCCGTAGGCTGGCTTCCTGATGCTGCCAAAAATGGTAGGAAGGCAGATCAAATTCGCACATGCCACCGGGTATTACGGCACGCTGCTTGATCAGCATCAGCCATTCGTTTTCGCGTATGTGCTGGCCGATTTTTCCGCTGAAGGCAAGCAATTGAGTCGAAACAGAGTCTATCGAAGCCAGCATGGTGTCCAGCGCATCTTCAGAAATGTCGGGATTATTGCGCAGTGCGGCGAGTATGCGTTTTTGACGTTCGAGTTCCTGCAGCAAATCGGATTTAAGTTCGCCACGGCTGGTGACTTCGAGAATTTCAAATATTACGCCCAATGCCACATGGTGCGAGCAATGGTCGTCATCATCAACGAGTTGATCCAGCCTGCTGAACAGGTCCTCCAGCCGCAGCATGGTTCGTACACGTTCGTTTAGAGGAAATTCGTAGCTAATCACGATGTTATGAGCATTTTAATCATTAAGCGGTACAATATATTGAGATAGGTCTAACGTCAATTGTTACTTGGCGCTAATTTCAAATAGTGGCTGTGAAGTTTCGCAATTTGCATGTGCAAGTTGGCTAAAGTACTATCATTTTGAATTATATCGTCAGCAAGCTGCAGACGCCGTGTCCGTGGCAATTGTTGAGCCATGATAGCTTGTGCCAACTGTTCGCTCATTCCTTCACGCTGAGTAGCACGTGCCAGTTGCCTTTCTTCAGAGCAATCCACGGTTAGTGTGCGGTTCAACCAGTCTTTATAGGACTGGCTCTCAAACAATAATGGTATAACAATTAATACATAGGGTGCAGAGCTGGATGCAGCCTGTTTTTTTGTTTGAGTGAGTATCAGCGGGTGCAAAATTTCCTGCAGACGCACTTTAGACTCTGGGTCGGAGAACACCAGTTTGCGCATCTTCAGTCTGTTGAGTGCGCCGTTTGCATCAATAAAATCGCTGCCAAATGCAGATTCTATCTCTGCTATGGCAGCCCCGCCGGGCCGGGTAAGATGATGTGAAATAATATCGGTATCGATTACAGGAACGCCCAATTCGGCAAACTTGGCAGCGACCGTACTTTTGCCACTGCCTATGCCACCCGTAAGCCCGACACTGTAAGTCATGGCATGGCGAGTAGTGTCAAATAGCTTTGTGTCAACTGTGGTCCCCAGAACAGTGCGATTAAAGCGCCACCTGCAAGATAAGGACCGAAGGGGATAGGTATATTGCGTCCGCGCTTGGCCACGATAATCAGTGTGATACCAACCACAGCGCCAACGACGGAAGAGAGCATGATTACCAGCGGCAGCATGGGCCAGCCCAGCCATGCGCCTATTGCCGCAAGCAGTTTGAAGTCGCCATAACCCATGCCTTCTTTGCCGGTAAATAGTTTGAATAACCAATATACGCCCCATAACACAAGATAGCCTGCGATAGCACCGGCAACCGCATAGTTCAGCGTAGTGAACGTATTGAACATATTGAAGATCAGTCCCAGCCAAAGCAAAGGCAAGGTGATGTCATCCGGTAAAAATTGGGTGTCAAAATCAATATAGGTCAGCGCTATCATTGCCCAGATAAACAGGATGGCAGCCACTGCAGCGAGGCCGTAACCAAAATACCATGCCGCATATGCACTTAACAGGCCGGTCAACAACTCCACTATGGGATAGCGCAGCGAGATGGCAGCACCGCATGCCTTGCATTTGCCGCGTAAGAACAGGTAACTTATTACTGGAATGTTTTCCAGAGCACTGATTGGGTGCCCGCAATTTGTGCATGCCGAACGTGGTGTTACTAAATTGTAGGTAGTTGCAGGGGTGATACCGGTCTGTTCATTCAACTCTGCACATTGTATACGCCAGTCGCGTTCCATTATTTTGGGCAAACGATGAATCACAACATTTAAAAAGCTGCCAACGAGCAAGCTTATCAAACCGCAGAGAAAAATAAAAAAAACGGGGCTGTCATGCAACAGTTGAACAAATGTAGACATAGAAATAAGTGTATTAAATTAGATTCTGTTGCAAGAGGGAGATATTATCACCGCTCTTGCAATGCTTAGCCGACAGCCTGACCCATTTTGAAGATGGGCAGATACATCGCGATGACCATGCCACCTATTAATGTACCCAGCACCACCATGATGACTGGTTCCATCAAACTCGACAGTGCTTCTACTGCATCATCCACTTCAGCTTCAAAAAAATCGGCCACTTTGTTCAACATGCTGTCGATAGAACCCGATTCTTCACCGATGGCTACCATTTGCAGCACCATATTAGGGAATACGCCCGAGTTAGTCATAGCGGATGTCATGCTGTTGCCGGTAGCGATTTCGCGTTGTATATTTTTGGTGGCTTCATAATAAACGGCATTACCTGCTGCACCTGCGACAGAGTCCAGTGATTCAACCAGAGGAACGCCGGCTGCAAACATGGTCGCCAGAGTTCTGGTCCAACGCGCTATGGTGGCTTTGCGTATCAGGTCGCCGAAGATGGGCAATTTCAGCATCATGATATCCATGGCCCGCTGCATTTTTTTATTGCGCTTCCAGAAATAGAAGAAAGCATAAAGCCCTCCTCCAATAACCGTGAAAATGGCCCACCACCAGGCGACAAACCAATCTGATATCGCCATCACTACGAGTGTAGGTGTGGGCAGGTTTGCGCCAAAACTTTCAAATAGTTGTTTGAAGGCTGGAATAACAAATATCATGATTACTGCGGTAATTACAAACGCAATCACGATAATGGAAATAGGGTAAAACAAGGCAGATTTGATCTTGCTTTTGATTGCAAGAATCTTTTCCTTGTAAGTGGCAATTTTATCCAGCAGATTATCCAGGATACCAGCAGCTTCACCTGCTCCGATCAGGTTGCAAAACAAATCGTCAAATTGCAGTGGATATTTGCGGAAAGCCATTTCCAGGCTGCTGCCGGTTTCAACCTCGGTCTTTATGTCCATCAGCATGCGGGCAACGGAGGGATTGCTGTGGCCTTTGCCCACGATATCAAAAGCTTGTAATAGCGGCACACCCGATTTCAGCATGGTGGCAAGTTGTCGGGTAAACAGGGAGATATCTTTTTCAGTAACTGCCTTGCCACCGCTGCCTGATTTTTTGATTGAGGTAACCTGTATGCCTTGACGGCGCAATTGCGCCGATGCTGCCGAAGTGCCGGCTGCACGTGCTTCACCCTTTACCTTTTTGCCGCTTCTATCTTTGCCTTCCCAAGTGTATCGAATTTCTTTGGTCTTTTCAGGTTTTTTTGCGGTGGCCATATTGTTACCCTAGCTTTAAGTACACATGAGAAAACGGTGTTGATTCCGGTTGAAAATATTTGTTAATGAGTCGGATTCTAAAGGATTTTTTAAATTATGCACAATTTTTAAGGCGATAAAGCTTAAAAACGTAATGCTGCTGGACTATGTGCATCCTTTTAAATATAGAGCTTGGTACTCAATATGGCAAAACCAGCTTATTTTGTTAATATAATATGCTGCGTATAAATAATAAGGGTAAATGACGGGATTTTTACAGTTCGACGCCATTCTGCGCTTTGATGCCTGAGTAATAAGCATGTTTGATCAGTTTCATTTCTGTCACTGTGTCGGCGTATTCGACCAGTTCTGCGGGAGCACTACGGCCGGTAATGATGACATGCTGCTGCGGCGGGCGAGCGCGCAAGAGCGTAATGACTTCAGCAATATTCAGGTAATTGAGTTTAAGGGCGATATTGAGTTCATCGAGTAAAACAACAGCAATTTCGGCATCGCTCAACATTTTACTGGCTTCCTGCCATGCAGCTTGTGCCGCCGCAATATCGTGTTCCTTGTTCTGTGTTTCCCAGGTATAACCTTCGCCCATTACGTGATAAGTAACTTCTGCAAAGCGTTTAAAGAAGGCTTCTTCGCCGGTTGAAAAACTACCTTTGATAAATTGCACTACACCAATCTTCATGCCGTGACCGAGTGCGCGTGCAATCATGCCAAAGCCGGCTGTACTTTTGCCTTTGCCGTTGCCGGTGTTGACGATCACAACCCCGCGTTCTATGGTGGCTTGTGCGATACCAGCATCAATCACCGACTTTTTGCGTGCCATACGCGCGCGGTGCTGCTCGGGAGTATCTGCCATTAGTGTTGAGTTAAATTAAAAACTGGTTTGTTCAGGCGGATCATCAAAGCGTGGACTGCAAGCGCCATTGCCAGATACATCAGGCTGCCAGCAAGATAAGACGGATAATATTTGGCAACACTGGATGCATATATGGCGACTGGCATGTCGCTGAAGCGGCCCGAGTACAAATAAAAAGCAGCATTGGAAATTACGAAGGCGGTGCTTGTGGCCACCCAGGAAATGCCGCCAAACAGTAGCCAGCTATTCCAGTTATTGCGCTGATGTGACGCGTACCAGCTTCCGGCCAACCACATGCCGGCATAGGTGGGGATCAGGAACCAATAGGCAGGTGTCACGCAATAATCGCTCACGCCGCGATATGCAATAGCATAGTAATCAATACCGCCTGCTTCAAGCAGAAGTAACATGAATGCCGCCAATGCCACCCAGGTAAAGCGTGGCAGCATGAAGCCTGCCACCAGGAAAACCGCCAGGGTGGCGTCGGGCAGGTAGCTGGATGAACCAAAATGACTGCCGCGTGTGATTGCCATCAGCAGGATCATGGCTGCGAATATTCCGCTTTGCTTGGTTTTAATTTGCATTTTCGGCTCCTTAAGTAAAATCGTTACATCATGTCGTGACTTTAGCAGAAAAGCGTGAGTGGGTTCTACCTCACGCATTCCATAAGTTGGTTAGTGGTAACTTAAACCAACAAATAACGTTCGTTCTAAAGTATTGTAGCCATGGGCCAGCATATAGCTCTCATTAAACAAATTATCAACTCGGATAGACATATCTATCTGTTTATTCAGATTGTAGTTTGCGATCAGATTTATAAGATTATAGCTTGCGAGAGTGGTATGACGGCCAGTATTCATATCAACATCCTCGCGTTCACCGCTGTACTGCCAGTCACATCCCATGCGCCATGCTCCTTTACGTTGCGTGAGACTAACATTGGAAAATAATTTGGCTCGTCGCAATAAAGCTTGACCAGTTTGTGCGTCGCGAGGATTTTGCCCGGTAATAGCCGCTTTAAAAGCAGTCGCATCAAACTCGCCAGCATAAGTCATCTCCACACCATCAATATGAGCTTGATTCAAGTTAATAACTGAGCCTGCCATCTGGTTGTCAAGAACGATCAGATCACTGATCTGGTTATCGAAATAGTTGATGTTGAAATTATTGCCATTTTTGGTGTAATACAATCCAACTTCTGAATTGTGGGAACGTTCGGGTTTAAGATTGGGATTTCCAACATAGGAATACCCGCCACCATAATCAAAAAATGGATAAAAAAGATCATTCAATGTTGGCGCTTTGTAAGCAGTAGAGGTATTGGCAGTAACTCGCCAGTTATCATTGATGGTAAATCCGTAGCCAATCAAGCCAGTATTAGCTGTACCAAAATCAGAATATTGATCATGACGTATATTGAGTTGCAGTCGGTGTGCGCCATACTGGCTCGTATATCCGCTAAAAAAAGTATCCACATTGCGACTCGTTTGGGTATACGCCATACTGCTTTCAACTTGCTGATTCAATTTTTCTGCACCAAGCAAAAATGTATCCTGCTCTCGCAGGAAAAATGAATTTTGCCAAACGATCTGCTTATTTTTGGTGTTATATGTCCCCCATCCATACACTGCTGTATCTAGTGTCCCATTTAAATAGTTTTTCAGATCGTCGCTACCTTCTGCCCACTGCAAACGACTCTGCCAATTTGTTGCAAAACGATTTTCAGAGGCGATTGAGACTTTAGAAATCGTAGCATGACTGTCTCTCAAGTCTGTTGTGCTGGCTGCATACCTATCATCAAGACTCGCATTGCCCTCGCTATTAAACAAAGAAACCGAAATGCTGTGGTCTTGATTGAAAGCATGACGAGCGTTACCTGAGAAGCTAAGGTTCTCATAACCGTTATTATTAGGATTTACCGAAGGGGCAATATCAGGGTTGATTGCAGAAACGCCGTCCGTTTTGAACTTGGAAATCTGCATATTGAACGATGTGTCGGAAACCTTGCCACCGAAGCCTGCCGAGGCGCGTTGAGTATTGTAAGTACCTATACCTGCATTAGCGTTCAAGGACGGCTCACCTTTGCCATGTTTGGTGAATATCTGAATTACGCCGCCTATGCCTTCTGAACCATACAAACTGCTGACATTGCCACGTACGATTTCGATACGCTCAACCTGATCCAGCATGATCTGGTCTGTGGCTGTGGCACCTGATGTAGCCGAATTTATTCTCACGCCATCCAAAAGCACCAGTACATGGCTTGAATTGGTACCTCGCATGAATATGCTGCCTTGCTTGCCTATTCCGCCTGATTGATAAAATTCAATACCAGCGAAATTTTTTAACAATGAGGGGACATCAACAGCCTGAGAATTTTTTATATCATCCTGAGTAATGACAGTAGTGCTGGAGAGTGTTTGCTTTAAAGGTTGTTCTATGCGTGTTGCAGTAACCACCACTTCATCCAGATTGACTTCTTCAGCAGCATTGGCCAAAGCGGTAAAGCCGCAGAAAAATGCGGCGATTAGAATATATTTTTGCATTTGATATTTCCGGTAAGTGTTCCGAGCGACCCCGCTGGAACGTTATAAACTCAGGAAATACTTGAGGAAGAGGAGTAGAGGCAGGGGCGTTGAAACTGAAAGTTACAACGGGAAGCCATCCACACTGCCTCCCGCAGTATTTTCTGAACGCAGTCCAAGGCCGGTATCCGGGCTCGCAAATCGGTCTTAGACCGGACATATCGTCTTCCCATGATTGCTCACAGTGACGTTTTGATATGACCATATTTGCTTACCGTTGCGGGGGCAGCACA
>JBBQYH010000025.1:0-20060 GCA_038208855.1 Burkholderiales bacterium | reverse complement strand
GATCAACGGGGCTATGCCACGCGTCATGCCGCGTGCATCAATGACCAGCACCACAGGCAGACCCAGCACTTTTGCCAACGCGGCATTGCTGTTGCTGCCATCCAGCGCCAGTCCGTCGTACAAGCCTTTATTGCCTTCAATCAGATTAAACTCGGAACAATAACGCTCAAAGACTTTTACTATTTCAGCCTTGTCCGTCAAATACAGGTCGAGATTATGACAGGCTCTGCCGCTGGCTTGGGATAGCCACATGGGGTCGATATAGTCGGGCCCCTTTTTAAAAGGCTGCACGGAAATGCCACGCCTGTTCAACGCGGCACATATTCCGATACTGACTGTGGTTTTTCCTGAAGATTTGTGGGCTGCAGAAATCAGCACACTGTTCATGATGTTAATCTTTTTGTTTTGCAGCTACCGCAACATCATGAGGGATGGAGTTGAGTATTCTGGTGGTGATGATCGTAATCAAAAATGCGATGGAAAGACCGCCGAAACCGAGGAAAAACTCGGGCAATGAGGGAACATAGTGACCTATGCTGCCATCACCAAAACTGCTGCTGACTTCATAGCCGGGGAAGATGGACAATGGGTAGGCCTGACCACCGATTATAAAAACATACAGCAAAGCGAAGCTGCCAAGTATGACCAGCAATGCAGACAGCACCACAGTTTTGGTGTTGGAAAGCGCTGGTGTATAAATAAACAATAACGGCAGCAGACTGCCCAGCAGTACATAGCCATACCAGAATGTATTGGTGTATATACCGCCATCAAGCAGAATGAAATGCTCGAACCCGGTTTGTTTGGCGAAATACAGATTGGTCAGATGATAAGTTGCTACCAGATAGAGTGAGCTGATTACAAACAGACCCAGCAGATTTTTCATGCGGCGCAGAATATCTTCATCCAGCACCTTGTCGTTCCAGGCAAACATCGCTGCCTGAACCACCAGAAAGACCGCCATACCCCAACAGAATGACAGCACAATGAACATGGGTGGCAATAACGCCGATGCGTATGCCTGACGTGCTACCAGGAACGCGAATATCAATCCTGTACCGGAGGTTAAGATTACACGCCATGCAAACATGCCAAAACCGACCGGTTTTGACCATTTGTTCATGCGTTTTTCCATCATGGTCCACAGGTATATTGCGGCCAATGCAAAGAAGCCGCTATACAGAAATATGTTCCACGCAAACACGGAAGTCGGATTGAAATGCGTTGCAGCAACAATAATTCTATCCGGACGCCCGAGATCCAGCATCAGTACAGCCAGGCCGCCTGCCAACAAGGCAATCGCGACCAGACCTGCCAGAGGTGAACGTTCCTTATATGGTTTTTGTCCAAATATCGTGCCTATGGAACCGATGTTAAGTACGCCTGAAGCTGTAACTATCATGAAAATGGCAAACACATGGGGCAAGCCCCATACGATCTGGTTGTTCATGCCGGTGACGATATGGCCGTGTACTTCCATGGTATGCATCGCCAGATAGCCCAGGAAAACAAAGAATGCGCCCACCGCAACTAGTGCATAGAAGTAAAACGGTTCGTTACGGGTAAAGGATTTTGCTTGCATGTGGTTAGATTCCTTCGTAGCGGACACCGGTGTTCAGACCCAAGTCAGCACGTATTTGGGTAGAAGCAACGGTGTGAATGCGCTTGTATATTTCACTTTCAGGATCGTTCAGATCGCCAAACAGAATCGCCTTGTGTCCGGCTTTGCTGCAAGCGTCGGCACATGCCGTTGTGGTATCGCCTTTGTCCAGACGATGCACACACAGCGTGCAGCTTTCCACTGTCCCTTTGCCACGCGGCACTTCGGTTTTTTGTTCGGTCAACACTTCATGCACAAAAGACCTAGCCTTATACGGACAGGCCATCACGCAATAACGGCAACCTATACATGTATGCCTGTCGACCAGCACAATGCCGTCAGCGCGCTTGAACGATGCTTGGGTAGGGCAAACATCCACACAAGGAGGTTCGTCACAGTGCTGGCACATCATGGGCAAGGACGAGACGTGTCCGGTCATGGTGTCTTTAAGTTGCACCTTGCGTATCCACTGAGAGTCGGTAGGCTTGGTTCCGCCCGACAATCCATTTTCGGTATTGCATGCGGTAACGCAATCATTGCAGCCAGTTTCGCAGGAGTTGTTGTCGATCAACATTCCCCAACGCACTTTGTTGCTTGCGGGCTCGCCCAGTGCGCGACCATGCGCAAGGTCGAACAACATCATGCCCGGCGCAATGGCCAATCCTGCCAGGCCAATGCTAGACTTGGACAGAAAGTCTCTGCGGTCCAGATTCGTTTCTTTCATTTGCTTGCCTCCGCGGTCACATCTCTTTTATTGCTATGACACTCGAAACAATCCAGTTTCACTGCGGCGTAAGTATGACATCCCTGACAAAAGGCTTCGTTGCTGCCCAGTACGCTGTTGGTTTTGGTGCTGGCGTGACATGCTACACAACCAGCCAGGCTATACTTTTGCCCGCGTATGCCTTTGCGTACAGTATCATTCCTTTGATGCATGAGCAGTTCAGGATGAATTTTACGCATTAACGCGTGATCCTCGACCACACATTGACCGCCCTTGCCTATATCCAGTTTTGGAAATGAAGACTCGTTCGCTGCATATGCCGTGGCGGCGATGAAAACCGAAAGTAATATCGCAGCGAGCCGTTTCACCATTTTCATTATTCACCCAGACCCATTTGAATGTATCCAGTCGGGCATACGTCCGCGCATATGTGGCAACCGATACACTTGTTGTAATCGGTGTCAACATAACGACCCAGGGTAGATTTCGATTTTGGCACTTTGAATACCGCTGTTTGCGGGCAGTAGACGACGCAATTATCGCACTCAAAGCACATACCGCAACTCATGCAACGCTTGCCTTCTTCGATCGCCTGCTTTTCAGACAATGCTTCGATGCGTTCTTCAAAGTTCCCCAGAGCTGTTTGCTTGTCAAGCGTGATAATGTTGCGCTTCAAACGGGGTGTGAAAGCAAAGTGACCCAGGAACAGTTCGGTATGCGGAATGACGTAACGATCCGAACGATTGTCGAAGTTGTGAACCGCTGCTGTTGATTGATCTGTACCGCGCATAGGCTCGTGTGCCTCGGTCAATGGCAAGCCTTTCTCGACAATTTTTCTCATCAAATCAAATTGATGAGCATCGATCTTTGGACGCTTGCCCAGTTCCTGGCCTGCAAGGAACTGGTCGATGCCATCTGCAGCAATAGAGCCGTGGCCGATTGCGGTAGTCAGCAAATGCGGCTTGATCACGTCACCGCCGGCAAAGATTCCAGGCTTGCCGGAGATCTGGTAGTTTCTATCGGTAGTAATCGCACCCTTGCCATTGTCGAATTCTTCCAGACCGGTAAAGTCAACAGCCTGGCCGATAGCGGAGACGATCAGATCGGATTCGATATCATATTCCGAACCTTCAATTTTTTTGATGTCGAGTTTACCGCCGACGATTTTTGCTTCGCATTTTGCAACGCGCAACGCAGTCGCACGACCATCTTTCTTGACTACGCCAACTGGCATCAAGCCACCTTCAATGAAAATGCCTTCAGCCAATGCTTGTTCAATTTCATGCTTGTTGGCTGCCATCTTGTCGATAGGGAAAATCGAAATCAGCGTTACTTCTGCACCTTGTTTTGCCGAGATGGCAGCTACGTCATGCGCCATATGGCCTGCAATCGCCTTGTCCAGGTCTGTAGGATTGGCTTTTTCGATATGACCCAAACGTCGCGCAACCGTTGCAACGTCGATGGAAGTATCACCACCGCCGACGACAACGACGCGTTTGCCCACGTGTTGCAGACGTCCCTGGTTGAAAGCATCGAGGAAGGATGTCGCCGTAACAACGTTGGGTGCATCAGAATCGGCGATAGGCAATGCGCGACCAGATTGTGCGCCCATGCCCAGGAATACAGCATCGAAATCCTTGCGAATTTGCTCGAGGGTAATGTCTTTACCAACACGGCATTTCATGCGTGTTTTAATGCCCAGATCAATAATACGGTCGATCTCTGCATCAAGTATTTCACGCGGTGTACGGAAACCCGGAATGCCGTAACGCATCATGCCGCCCAGTAGCTCATGGTCATCAAAAATGGTTACATCGTGTCCTTTGAGAGCCAACTGGTACGCACACGACAGTCCACCAGGGCCACCGCCCAGAATAGCCACTTTTTTGCCGGTGGGTTTTGATGTATTAACGTATTTTAGTTTATTCTCGATTGCATATTCGCCGAGGAAATGTTCAACCGAGTTGATACCCACGAAATCCTCAACTTCATTACGGTTGCAGCCTGACTCGCAAGGTGCTGGGCATACACGACCCATAACAGAAGGGAAAGGGTTCGCAGAGGTTAGTCTGCGCCACGCGTATTCTTGCCACGTTACGCCTGCGGGCGGTTTTTCTGTACCACGCGTGATTGCCAAATAGCCGCGAATGTCTTCACCTGCCGGGCAGCTGCCCTGGCATGGTGGAGTGGATTGAATATAGGTAGGGCACTTGTAAGTGTAGCTGGATTGAAAAATATGATCGCGTAATGCCGAACCCTTGGCGTCACCGTCCTTGTAACGGCGGAAATTCAATACTTTTTCTTCAGTAGTTGCTGACATTACCTATCTCCTAAATATAATTTATGTCTAATGCGGCTTAATTATTTATCGCCTAACCGGATAGCGCTACTAACCAGCTGGTGTACACCGCCAATCAGCCGGCGGTCGAATCCGTAGTAAGGTAAAACTTTGGTAAATTGTGATTTGCAGATTGCACAAATGCAGGCCATGAAATTTACGCCATGCGCATCAACCACTTCCTGTAATGCTTCCATGCGCGGCAATGATCCCTTCACGCGCAGGTCTAGCAGATCATCGGTTAACAAGCCACCACCACCGCCGCAGCAGAAGGTCTGTTCATGTGTCGTACCTTCGCGCATTTCATAAAAATTATTTGCTACAGCTTTTACTATGTTGCGCGGAATTTCAAATTGTCCACCCTGATAATCTCCCATACTGGAGCCGCGCGCCACGTTACATGAATCATGGAAAGTAATAATTTTGCCGTCATTGGCTTCCTTGTCGAAAGTTATGATTTTGCGTTCAGCCAAGTCCCAAGTCAGTTCGCAGATGTGCATGGGTTGTTTGTAGCGGTGATCAAGTTGTTTTTGCAATTCAATTGCATATGGGTCTGTGGCACCGTCGCCAACGCCTATCAGTGTATTCCAGAAACTGTAGGCAACGCGCCAGGCGTGACCGCATTCACCCACAACAATACGTTTTACTCCCAACTCAAGTGCGGCTTGGCGTATGCGCAATGCGACTTTGCGCATTTGCTCGTAATTTCCGATAAAGATGCCAAAATTACCCGCTTCAGAGGACATCGATGACAATGTCCAGCTGATGCCTGCTGCATGAAACACCTTGCCATAGCCTATCAGGCTATCAATATGAGGTTCTGCAAAAAAATCGGCAGATGGCGTGATAAGCAATACCTCGGCACCTTTGACATCCAGCGGGAATTTGATGTCCAGTCCGGTATCTTCTTTTACGTCTTCTTCCAGACCTTCCAAAGTATCTACCAGGGCGGGTTTGGGCAATCCCAGGTTGTTGCCTATGAGGTGTACCTTGGCAATAATTTCGTTGGAGTATTTCTGCCCATATCCAGCTGCGTCAAGTATATCTCTCGCCGCCATCGTTATTTCTGCGGTATCTATACCGTAAGGGCAGAATACCGAACAACGGCGACATTCTGAGCACTGGTGGTAGTAGTTGTACCATTCATCCAGTACTTCACGCGTTAAATCACGCGCGCCAACCAGCCAGGGAAATAGCTTGCCTGGCAGGGTAAAGTAGCGACGATAGACGCTGCGCATGAGATCCTGTCTTGCAACAGGCATGTTTTTTGGGTCAGCTGTGCCGAGGAAATAATGGCATTTGTCGGAGCATGCGCCGCAATGCACACACGCGTCCATGTATACCTTTAGCGATCGGTATTTACCCAGCAATTCGCCCATCTTGCCAATGGCTCTATCGTGCCAATCTTCCACCCCAATACCGGGAAAACCCAGGTCAGACTGTATTTTGTCGTTGGCCTGAAATGATTTTGATTTTTCCATAGCACCGGGCTTGATAGCCGGTGCGATGTTGAATACGCGATAAGGCGGAGCTTTAATTTCAATTGCCATGCTTATTTTCCCGATTCCAATTTGGCTGCCCATGCCGAGATATGACGTACATCTCTTGAGTTTTCGACCTGGTTACGGCTAGGTGAGAAGAACAACCCCGGCGCATGCAGTAGCTTGCTGAAAGGGAAAATAATCATAAGCAGTGCTATCAGTGACAGATGCAGATAAATCATGTTATCTGCAGGCAGCGGATGCAGAGTGAAACTCATCAGGCCGATAAAGAAATTTTTTATGGCCACAATATCCGTATGTGTAACAAATTTCATGACCAAGCCTGAAACGCCAATCCCTATCAATAATGCAAGCATCAGATGGTCTGAGGGTGTGGATATGTATCTGACACGATCTACAAAGAAACGACGTCCCCACAGCCCGGCAAGACCGGCCACCATCAAAAATCCGGCATAAATTCCGAATGGTTGAATAAAGATTACCCATGACCACACCGGGTCTATGAAATAACGAATGTGGCGCAATAAAACGAGGGCCAAGCCCGCATGGAACATGATGCTAAACAGCCAGGTCCACAAGTTTCCCTTGAACAGACTCTGGAAAAGAAATACTTCTCTGGCCATCAGCATGACGACGCCAGCGCGTGTGCGTGGTGCTGGCGTCGTGGGAATTTTTAATGGCGCTGGTGTGCGCGCATAGGTAGTGATACGGTAAATCAGGCCAACAGTTAACAACCCCGCTGCAAAGTAAAAGAGAACTGCGAACATTATTGTCATGGTCATTCAGAGTCTAGGTATTGAGCGGGATGTGCTAAAAAATTATTAAATACAACCGGTTGGCTTTGGCAGGCCGGCAACTTTACATGCTTGTTTGCCAGGACCGTAAGGGAACAACTCATACAAATACTGGCTGGTACCTTTTTCCGGACCGAATTTTTTACCGATAGCCTTGGTCAGTACACGCACTGCAGGAGCAATTTGGTATTCATCATAGTATTCGCGCAAGAAGTTGATTACTTCCCAATGATTGTCTGTCATTTCAAGATTTTCAGTCTTGGCGATATATGCTGCAACATCCTGATTCCATTCTGCCAGATTCAGCAGGTATCCTTCTTCGTCGGTTTCGTAGCTTTTACCGTTAACTTCGATATGAGACATTGTGATTCTCCTAATGGTTGATACGTAATATTACAGCCAAGATTGGCAGTTTTTGTTTCCAGCAACGAGATCGACGAAGCCACCATAATCAACCGGTGAGACTCCATCAACTACACGGTCAGATAATCCGCGTGCTTCCAGGTCAGGCATCAAGACATGAATCTTGAAACGACCCATTGCATCGCGAACTTTTGCTTCGAGTGCATTACCTTTAGTGGCGGCATATACTGCATCTTCAATAAGTAAAATCTCTCCGCTTTCAATAGTGCGCAGACAGCTTTCCAAAGAGCCGTTACTTAGAGGTGATTTGTTAATGATGTGAAGCATTCTACTTTTACCTTTCGAGGAAATTCAGTCCATCAGAAACTCAGGACTACGTCCTGTTCGCCCATCAGGGCGCCCATTTCCCTGCTTGTCAAAACGGTGACGTCAACCAGTAGATCGGCTTCTGTCAAGCCACGTGCTTCCATGGATTCCTTTTCAACATACAGCTTTTCAATGTCATAACCTTCCAGCGCACGGTAAGTCGTCGAGAAATTTTTAACCTCGATCCCCTTGGTTTGCTGACCTTTTTTTAACTGGTATACGCCGTCATCCAAAAATACTAGTGAAACGTCCTGATCAAAGGCTGCAGTGATCAGTACAACTTCAAGAGATTCCAACGCGTAAATCGTACCGTGAGGGGCTTTACGATTGACAAACATAAATTTTTTAATATCGCTCATCAAGATTCTCCTTAATCGCCAAATGTGACTAAACGATCAGTCAGAGTGCCAGCCTCTACCAGTTGACCCAGTCCTGAAATACGGAAACCAGTTGCCAGGTTTTCATCCCTGATGCCCCGACGCATGGCTGCTGCAACACACACAACAAGATCAACACCATGTTCTTCGGCAAGCTTGCTCCAGCGGTTGACTATGTTGCGATCATCCTGTGGAGGCTCTGTCATTTTAGTAGAGTTGTTCACACCATCGTGATAGAAGAAGACTCGCCAAACAGTGTGACCTTTTGCTATTGCTGCCTTGCAGAACTGATAGGCAGAGTCACTCGCCTGGTGCTGGTAAGGCCCCTCGTTTACAACAATTCCAAATTTCATGCAGTAAGTTCCAATCAGAGCTAAATATTAAAACCGGATATGAGCACTTTGATTCAGGGAAGCACGTGCGCCTCTCCAGTCATCAATCAGATACTTTGTAAATGGCAAGCCTGTTTTCTCGAAAAATTGAGGCCAGCCTATGCGATCTATCCAGTCAGACATACGCTCCCATGGCTTACCATCAGCCTTGTATACACTCAAGATGTTTTTGACAACCACTCCAACCTCGGGCCATCTTGGCGGATTATTTGGCAGACCTGATGCAACCATCTTCATGAAAGTGGGTTTGCCACGTGCATTCGAGTTCTTGCCGCCGACCCAGATAGCCAGCTTGGAGTTCTCTGGATCATTGATCTGCATTGGAGGGCAGGGGGGATAGCAAGCGCCACAACACATACACTTGCTCTCATCGATTTCCAGAGAAGGCTTGCCGTTAACCATGGCAGGCCTAATTGCTGCAACCGGGCAACGCGCAACAACAGCAGGACGTTCGCACACGTTAGCAACCATTTCGTGGTTGATTTTTGGCGGCTTGGTATGTTGAATAATAATAGCCAAGTCAGCTTGTCCGCCGCAGTTGATTTCGCAGCATGAAGTTGAAAGATGGACGCGGTTGGGCATCTCTTCTTTTTTGAACTCGACAATCAGATCATCCATCAGAGCTTTTACTACACCGGAAGCATCTGTGCCTGGAATGTCGCAATGCAACCAGCCCTGCGTGTGCGCGATCATGGAAATCGAGTTTCCAGTACCACCAACCGGAAAGCCGTTCTTTTCCAGTTCGGCAATCAATGGATCAACTTGTTTTGCGGTTGAAACCATGAATTCGATATTTGAACGAATGGTAAAACGCACAAAACCCTCAGCAAATTTATCCGCTATATCACACAGTTTGCGGATAGTGAATACGTCCATCTGACGCTGTGTTCCAGCACGAATAGACCAAACTTCATCGCCGGTGTGAGACACATGGTGCAATACGCCAGGACGTGGACGATCGTGATACTTCCAGTTGCCATAATTCTTGATGAATTTTGGATGTAAGTACTGCTTGTTATCTGGTACGCCACTTTCTATCGGGCGACGCAATGCTGTTTGTGCCATATTTTACGCTCCCATTCCAGCTTGTTTTTTCGCTTTGGCTTTTGCCACTTCTTCATCCCAACCATCGGTACGAACGTATGGATTGGTACGCGGATGCGCAATCATGGTTGCATCAACGTCAATTTCCATTGCCTCAAGGAAATTAACCAGACCGATACGCTCGATCATTTCACCGGTGCGTTCATGCTCCAGCGCATTTTCAGCAAAGAAATCGATAGTGCGCTGTCCCAAGTCAACCAGAGCTTCCCTGTCTTCCTCGGTTTCCAGCTTCATGAATGGAATAATAACGGTGCCAAACAGATCGCCGATCTTGAGTGTACGCTTGCCACCAACAAGGATAGATGCACCTTTGTCAGTACCAGTAGCCAAGGCGCCAGACATTACGTTAATGCAGTGCATGCAACGCACACAGTCTTTGTTGTCGATTTCCAAAGCCTGAGTGTCGTTGATTGCAACACTGGAAATGTGCTCGCCTTTTTTAACATTTTTGATTTGTTTCAGCTGAATAGTTTTTGTTGGGCAACGCGCAATAACGTCATTTACCAACTCATCCATACCATGCTTGACCATCCAGGCTTTTGCCATTTTCTCATCAGTGCGAATGTTGTCGCGCCATGTTCCGATTACAGCCATATCAGCGCGCTGAATCGAATTCATGCAGTCATTTGGACAGCCTGAAAATTTGAATTTGAATTTGTAAGGCAGAGAAGGACGATGCATGTCGTCGAGGAAGTTATTCAGTATTGTGCGATGAGCCGTGCCTTCGTCGTAGCAGGAGTTCTCGCAGCGAGCCGCTCCAACGCAAGACATTGAAGTGCGCACAGCAGGACCTGCACCACCCAAGTCAAAACCCAATTCATTCAGCTCGTCAAATGCCGGTTGGACATTGTCAGTGCTGGCACCCTGGAACATGATGTCGCCAGATTGGCCGTGAAAAGCTATCAGGCCGGAACCATGCTTTTCCCAAATGTCTGACATTTTACGCAGAACGTCAGTGTTGTAATGCATACCCGCAGGAGGCTGAATGCGCAAGGTGTGAAATTCTGCAGCATCAGGGAAAACGGGCTCACCTTTTTCATTTTTAAGCTCTGTAAAGCGAGGGATAATTCCGCCGCCATAACCGAAAACACCCACTGTGCCGCCTTTCCAGTAACCTTTTTTGGTCTGGTATGACGTTTCAAGTTGGCCCAGCAGGTCAACAGCCATGTCGCTATTTTCAGCCAAGCGTTTGATTCCAGTCACAAAGCTGGGCCATGGTCCGCTCTCGAGTTGATCGAGGTTTGGTGTATCATGCTGTTTTTTTGCCATGATGATTCCTTTCATTAATCAATTGTTTGAGTCCAGACAAAATTGACTGGAGCACTGGTATTGCAAATTACAAAATTGGGAAGCCTTGATCCATATGGGATTAAAAGCGAAGCTCAATGTTCTGCAAAATTACTTCATGTGTAAGTCTCGCAAAAATAAACAAATTTAGCCTGTCTGCGAATCATACTTATTTTTCAGTGCTGATAAATAACTCTTATGGGGGGGTGTGCGGATCATCCTATGGTGGTATCAGCCTGCCCCCTTTGTTGGTTATTAGTGAATATTTCTCACTCCAGGGTAACAAACGGACTATATAATATATCCGATTAATAATTTGATGCCACGAATTTCTTGCGGCATGTATGCAATAATTAGAGGACAAAATGGCCCAAGTAGTCGAGTTGGACAGGTTTAAAATACCGCTAGGTGGCCAAGAAGTTGAGTTGCAGCAAATAGATCATGTCAGTGATGGCATGAGTCTGTTGCGCATTCGTATTCGCGAAGCCAAGCGCTTTACCATTTTTGATGTTGATCCTGTTACTGCGAAGGCCTGGGGAGAGACCATGATCAAGTGGGCCGAGGCGCAGACGGCAAAAACAGATGGCAATTGAGCTGGAAGCTAAGGCGTCAATTATAGAAACACGTGAAATGTTAGACGCCGTGTTTGATCTGGATGGCACTTCTGTTGCGCAGAACTATCCTTATTTGCTGTGGAGCGAATTGCTACGCTGCCTGCCATGGTTAAAGGACGAAGAAAATACCGGTGTTCATCCGCTAAGAGGTTCTGCAAGTGGTGAGCATATCCTGCTGTCCAAGCGCACAAAGCTGATTTTGCGCATTCCTGCGGAACGCGCAGCGCAAGCGGGTTCTTTGTCAGGGCAGCAACTGGATATAGGCGGGGTTTCCCTTGTTGTGGGCAAGGTTAAGTTGAGGCCGCTACAGGCGGTAACTACCTTGCATGCGTATATCGTTGAGAGCAATCTCAATGAAGTGGACTTTTTAGCCGAGATGAAACTGCAACTGCAAGCAATCGATATTGCATGCAATTTGATCTGTGACAAACATCGCAAAATCAGTGATGATAAACAGACTATCAGCGGATTCGGCCTTGTGTTGCATGATCTTAAATTGCCGGCTTCTCTTAAAATTCAGAGTGTAGGGTTGGGCGGTTCGCGACATTTTGGTTGTGGTATTTTTGTACCGTTCAAGGCGATTTCCGGTTTGGACTGAAGTTTTGGAGTTTTCTTTATCATAGTTATAGGAGATTGGTTATGTCATATGTTGTTAACGGTGTAGAACTTGAAACTGATCCGGAAGGATATTTGCTTGAGGCTGATTTCAGTGAAGAAGTTGTCAAAGTGATTGCAGAGGCTGAAGGAATTGAATTGACCCCGAAACACTGGGAAGTAATCAATTATCTGCGTGATCAGTATCGTGAGCATGGTCATACACCCAATTTTCGCAACATGTTGAAAGCAGTGCAGGAATTCTGGCCTGAAGCCGACAGCAAGGCTTTGTATGATCTGTTCCCTACCGGCCCGGCCAAGCAGGGTTGCAAGGTTGGCGGACTGACCCAGCCATTGGGCAAAGGCGGATACTAAGTTTTTTTCTGCCTGCCAGGTTATTCGGCCGCAAGGTCGAATAACCTGGCAGTTTCATTTGGGGATTTCAAATGCGTACAAAAATTCGCGTAAAAAGCAGTTGGCAGAAGAATGATAACCGCAAGAAAACACCTGCGGAAATCGCCGGTGCATTGGCCGCGATCATCTGGCGTATCAGCGACAACACGCTTAAAAATATACGCAAAGCCGATTTTGATATCGCCATAGGTCCGCAATATTTTGCTTTTCTGCAGGAATATCTGGTTTTTCTGGTAATGGTTGCAGACCGCATTGTCTACACACAGCTCAGCGAAAATGACAGAGCAGAGTTTACCGGCGCTCTGGCTAATCGTGTGGCAGAACATATGGCCGAAAATCAGACTGAATGGCTAGGTGGCGCAATGCGTGGTTACAAAGACAGTTTTGTAGACAGGTTGAATCAACGCGCCGGAGAGTATGCCGATTTTCATTACACCGGCGTAGAAACCTCGTTCTCGTTCATATTGCACCTGGGACACTGCATGCGCGAGGTAGTGGATGAAAAAGATAAAACCTGGGTAGTCGATCAGATCATGGCGATTGAAGTGCCTGAATCCGTGGGCATGCTGGATAAAGCCATGCATGGCTTGTTTGATGAATCAGACAAGCCTGTGACTGAGTAATCTTTTTTATACAACGTATTGTTTATGAACACTCACTACGATTTACACAACGAATCCGCATATCAGCACTGGCGCGAGCTAAAACTTGAACAGGCGCCGGCATCTATCGCCGATTTGATCATAGAGATAAACGATCCGTGCAATTTGACGTCAGCCGAACATGCCGCGCTGTTGCAGCGTTGTCAGCGTGCGAATATGGTGATATATGCCGCGCATCTGCATGCGGCGGACAAGGATATCGCGCGCAGAGTCGGCACGCAGTTCGGCCTTGAGAGTCTTGATGCGAACTGGCTGGCCGGTGAAGACGGCATCTCCGAGATCAAGGTCGGCAGCAACAATGACCCGGCACGCCTGGCCTATATTCCCTATACCAATCGTCCTATCAAATGGCATACCGATGGTTATTACAATGCGCCGGATCGTCGCATACGCGGCATGTTGCTGCATTGCGTGCATAGTGCAGCCGCAGGCGGTGAAAACAGATTGATGGACCACGAGATGGTGTATCTGAAAATCAGGGATGAGGATCCTGCTTTTATTAGTGCTTTGAGTGCTCCGGATGTCATGACCATTCCGGCGCGCACGGATGACGCTGGTGTGGCGCGTGCTGCACAAAGCGGCCCGGTATTTTCAGTGGATGAAAATGGCAAGTTGCATATGCGTTATACCGCCAGAACACGCAGTATTGAGTGGAAACAGGATGAATTATCACGCTCTGCGGTGGCTTGTCTGGAGCAGGTGCTGGCCTCGGATTCACCCTATATCTACAGCGCACGTCTAGAGTCCGGTATGGGATTGTTGTGTAACAATGTTTTGCATGACCGATCTGGGTTTGATGATAACCCCGATTCACCCCGTTTACTCTATCGCGCACGTTATTACGACCGTATTGCCGGTAGTTGAGCAGGTTTATCCGGCGCAGCTGCTTACAGGTAGAAAGATATCGATGCCATCAGCGCGCCGATCAGCGCGCCAACCAGCACATCGCTCGGATAATGCAATCCGAGTATGGGGCGCGATAAAGCAACCAGTACAGTGAAAGGCAATACCAGCCAGATCAGCGCCGGAAAATATGCAACCGCGACAATACTGAAAGAAACCGCGTGCAATGTATGACCTGATGGAAAACTGAACTGGTCCAATGCATGTCCATTGCAAATGATGCTGGGATATACGTTGAACGGGCGAGGACGTAGCGTTTTTTTCTTGATGAGTTTATACAGTACGGTGCCGGATAAGCCCACTGCCAGCATGTGTAGTACCGCAGGCAATGCATCGGCCTGAAAGCGCAGCAATAACACGCTCATCAGCATATACCAGAATATTCCATCCCCCAACCTGCTGATTAATTTGAATATTTTTCTTGTCGATAAGTCGCGGCTCAGGTCATTGCATGCCTGGCAAAGATCAATATCCCAATCGTTAAATTTTTGCAGTCTGAGGTGCAGGTGAGCGTTCAGTCTGGACATGTTTTACTCCTTGTGAATTCACTATATTCAAAAATACATTTTCCAGTTGCCCCATGATTGCCTTCCAGCTGAGGTTTTCCATGCTAAGACGGGCCTGAATGCGCAAACGCTGGATACGGTCCGGAATTTGTATCAATGCTACCGACTGTTCAAAAAATGCGTTTGCATCGTTGACGGGCGCAAGCAGGCCGTTTACGTCATGGAGTATATGCTGGCGTGCTGCTGCGTAGTCATAAGCCAGGACAGCGAGACCGCTTGCCATAGCTTCAACAGTTACATTGCCATAAGTTTCGGTCAGGCTGGGATAGAGGAAAATATCCCCTGATGCATAATAGCTGGCCAGTTCTTCACCCGTGCGTACACCGGCAAAAATCACTTCGGGATATTGTTTCTGCAACGTTGCGCGGGCTGAGCCGTCTCCCACCATCACCAGCTTTGCATCGCCTATGATGGACTGCATTTGCTCGAATGCATTGATCACGACCTGCAGGTTTTTTTCGGCGGCCAGGCGGCTAACCAGTATCACTACCGGTGTCTCATCGTCTGCACCCCATTGGTGTCGCAATCCCATGTTGCGTTTATGCGGGTTAAACAATTCCGTATCCACGCCGCGTGAGACAACCTCAACATTTCTGTAACCTTCCTGTAGCAATTTCTGCTGCAGTTCGGCGGTAGGCACCATCGTGCAATCGGTTTTGTTGTGAAAGTGGCGCAGATAGGCAGTAATGGGTTTGTTCATCCAGCCCATGCCATAGTGCCGGCTGTAGTCGTGAAAATTTGTATGAAAATCGGTAGCGACCGGAATGCCTAGCTTGCGAGCCGCGGAAATTGCCGACCAACCCAGTGGCCCTTCTGTTGCAATATGTACAATATCAGGACGATGTTGCTTCCAAAGCTGCAACAACTTTCCTTTGGCTGGAAAACCCGCTTTTATTCCGGGGTAACCGGGCGCCGGCATGGCAGCCACCAATTCTTCAGAATATCTTTCCTTGCGAACTGCAGCGTCTTGTTTGTGCTGTCGCGGACGCACAAGCTGTATATGGTGTTTGCGTTCGAGCAAACCTTCGACCATGTTGCCAACGGTGATGGCAACGCCGTTGACTTCGGGTAGAAAGGTTTCACTCACCATGGCAATACGCAGCGGTGCGGAGAAGGTAGCGTTGGAAGTGTGTGTAGGATTCCTCATATGAGCATGATTTCATGCCCATATGAAGAATGAATTAAGCTTTTGTTGCGATTAGGTTAAATTTGAAGCTCAGGGGATCAGCACCAATCCCCAGGTAATTACCACGTTGATCAGGCTGACCAGCACGGCAGCGCTACCAATGTCCTTTGCCCGTTTTGCCAGATCATGCTTGTCCAGAGAGATGCGATCCACTGCGGCCTCGATGGCGGAATTCAATAGTTCTATCATGATGACTAGCATCACGCTGGCGATCATCAAGGCCTTGCCGATATGTGTGGCCGGTAGCCACAGTGCGAGAGGAATGAGGATGATGGCAAGATGGAATTCCTGACGAAATGCATCTTCATGTTTGTACGCTGCGCGAAAACCGGCAAGAGAATAACCGAAAGCATTCCATAAACGGGTTAAACCGGTCTTGCCTTTGTACGGACTTTCCACAGAGATGCTCCTTGCTTAATTAAATCGGTTATTGTGACAGATGATTATGAAGGGAAGATTGCAATCTGTTTAATAACAAGCTCTCGGTGCTAATACAACATAGACTATAATAGAAACACCAGAGAGTTGACGCAGCAATGATGTTTGCCAGTTTCGCATATCCCTGGCTGGCAGGGTGATAGCCGTCATTGCTTTTACTTTGTTGAAGATATTCTTGATCGGCGATTAAATGTGAAAATATTTCTATAAAAGGAATGCCATTTTCTTCTGCAATTTTCGCATAAGCGGAAGAAATGTATTTGATTCTTCCATTTAATTCGTCATCCCAAACAGGGGCTGGACCAACCATGATGGTTTTATATTTCAAGCTGGCCAGTTGTAATATTTGCTGAACATTTTTGCATGATACAACTGGTGGAACCCGGGTATGTCCTCCTTCGACCACCATATCATTTATACCGCATGATAATACAATGTGTCCCTCGCAGAATTCGGGTAGTCGCAGCGAACATTCCTGTTCCCACCGGTGCAGAATATCAGTGCTGGTATTGCGTCTGATTCCAAGATTGTAACTGGTCAGGGAAATATCACCAGCTTTGGCAGCAGCGGCACATAAGAGGCCAGTCCAGCCAAGATAAGTTTCATCACCGGTACCGTTGACAAATGAATCACCGATAAAACAAATGCGGATATCCTGTGCTGTCATAAGCTTGCCGTCGCGTTTATTTCAAGGCTGCAAGCGCCGCATCGTAATTCGGTTCCTGCTTGATTTCAGGCACCAACTCGGTATACAACACGCGGTCATTTTCGTCCAATACCACCACCGCACGGGCAGTCACGCCGCTCAGGGCGGAATCCGCAATCTTCACGCCGTAGTTGCGCATGAAATCACGACCGCGCATCAATGACAGATTGATTACATTGTTCAACCCTTCCGCACCGCAAAAACGCGCCATCGCAAACGGAAGATCGGCTGAAATATTCAAAACGACAGTGTTCTCCAATTTTTCTACAGCCTCGTTGAATTTCCGCGCTGAAGCAGCGCAAACACCGGTATCCAGGCTGGGAACAATATTCAATAACTTGCGTTTGCCGGCATAGTCCTTGAGCGAAACATCGTTCAGATCTTTGCCTACCAGAGTGAATGGCGGCGCGGTTTGTCCAGCCTGGGGAAATTCTCCGAACAAAGTGATTGGTGCTCCACCTAATGTTACCGAGGTCTTGTTGGCTTTTTCTTTGCTCATGTTGTTCTCCTTGTAGTGGATGAAACTTATAGTGAAGTATCCGCATAGGATTCTATCGGCGGGCAGGCGCAAATCAGGTTTTTGTCGCCGCGTACGTTATCTATACGGGCAACACTGGGCCAGAACTTGTTGTCCCTGACCCAGGGCAAAGGGTAAACCGCTTTTTCCCTGGAGTAAAGTCGAGTCCAGTTGTCAGAGATAACGGATTTTGCGGTATGCGGTGCATTTTTCAACACGTTATCCAGCTTGTCCGCTTTGCCTGCGATGATCTCGTCTATTTCAATACGTATGGCTATCATCGCCGCGCAAAATTTATCCAGCTCGGCTTTTGATTCGCTCTCCGTAGGCTCCACCATCAGCGTATCCACCACCGGGAAAGAAGTGGTGGGCGCATGAAAGCCAAAGTCCATCAGGCGCTTGGCGATATCGGCCACTTCAATGCCCTGGGTTTTAAAGTCGCGACAATCGAGGATCATCTCATGCGCGCAGCGACCGTTTTTGCCGCTATACAAAGTCGGGTAGTGATCTTTCAATGTTTCCTTGATGTAGTTGGCATTCAGGATCGCCATGCGCGTCGCTTCCGTTACACCATCGCCGCCCAGCATTTTAATGTAGCCATAAGAAATCAATAAAATCAAGGCGCTACCGTATGGCGCGGCAGATACCGCATGGATACCCTGCTCGCCGCCGGTTTTTACCAGCGAATGCGAGGGCAGGAACGGCGTCAGATGTTCGGCCACACCAATCGGGCCCATGCCCGGTCCACCACCGCCGTGCGGAATGGCAAAGGTTTTGTGCAGGTTGAGGTGGCACACGTCCGCACCGATATTGCCGGGGCTGGTCAAGCCAACTTGCGCATTCATGTTGGCGCCGTCCATATACACCTGGCCGCCGTTGGCATGAATGATCCCGGTAATGTCGGTAATGCTTTCTTCATATACGCCGTGGGTGCTGGGATAAGTCACCATCAGACAAGACAGATCCTTTTTGTGGAACTCGGCTTTTTCCTGCAAATCGGCAACATCGATATTGCCCATCTTGTCGCATTTCACCAGCACGATTTTCAGGCCGCACATGGCTGCACTCGCCGGATTGGTGCCGTGTTCCGAGGTCGGAATCAACGCCACATTGCGATGCGCTTCGCCGCGCGAGCGGTGATAAGCCTGTATCACCAGCAGACCGGCATATTCACCCTGCGCGCCGCTGTTGGGTTGAAAACTCATTTTGGCAAAGCCGGTAATCTCGCTCAAGGCACTGTCCAGTTCGGCAATCACTTGCTGAAAACCGGTGACCTGATCCAGCGGCACAAACGGATGCACATTGGCAAATTCCGGCCAGGTAATCGGCATCAGTTCGGCCGCGGCATTAAGCTTCATCGTGCACGAGCCGAGTGAAATCATCGAGTGCGTCAGAGACAAATCCTTGTTTTCCAGGCGTTTGATGTAGCGCATCATTTCTGATTCGGAATGATGGGTGTTGAACACCGGATGTTGCAGAATATCGGTTTGGCGAAATTTAATCAGCGGACTCTGTTTGAAGATCTGTGCTTCAGTAATTTTACTGGGCGACTTTCCTGCCGCTTCGGCAAATATCGCGATGATGGCATTCAGATCATCCGCATCGGAAGTCTGGTCGACAGCAATGGTGATGCCATTTTCCACATAGCGGAAATTGATATGAGCCGCTTCAGCCAATAAATGTATTTTTACATTGTCGGTATGGCTGATTTTGAGAGTGTCGAAAAATGCACCTTCATCTACCTGGTAACCCAGCTTTTTCAACTCGGCTGCCAATAATACAGCCGCCAAATGCACCTGTTGAGCGATGCCTTGCAAACCCTGCGGACCGTGGTACACCGCATACATGCTCGCCATAATGGCGAGCAGTGCCTGTGCCGTGCAAATATTTGAAGTGGCCTTGTCACGGCGGATATGCTGCTCGCGGGTTTGCAGCGCCATGCGCAAGGCCTGATCACCGTTTGCATCTACCGAGACGCCGATAATGCGGCCAGGCATCGTGCGTTTGTATTCATCCTTGCAGGCAAAGAAGGCGGCATGCGGTCCGCCGTAACCCATAGGCACACCAAAACGTTGCGCACTGCCCACCACTACATCCGCACCCCATTCACCGGGCGGGGTCAGTAATACCAGACTCAAAATATCTGCAGCCACAGCCACCAGGCTGCCATTGGCTTTGGCCTTTTGGACAAACTCGGCATAATCATGAACCTTGCCATCCGCAGTGGGATATTGCAACAAAGCACCGAAGATCTTGTCACTCAAGGTTACGGTTTTGAAATCACCGATAATCAATTCGATGCCCATCGGCGTGGCACGCGTTTTCAACAGGTCTATGGTTTGTGGAAAGCATTCATTGGACACAAAAAAAGTATTTGCGCCTCTGTCCGCCGCATCGCGCGAGCGGTTGTTGTACAACATCGTCATCGCTTCCGCTGCGGCGGTGGCTTCATCCAGCAGCGACGCATTGGCAATTTCCATCCCGGTCAGATCCATGATCATGGTCTGGAAATTCAGCAACGCTTCCAGACGACCCTGTGCAATCTCCGCCTGGTAGGGCGTATAAGCGGTATACCAGCCCGGGTTTTCCAGGATATTGCGCTGGATCACCGCA
>JBBQYH010000024.1:0-20663 GCA_038208855.1 Burkholderiales bacterium | reverse complement strand
ACTGGAATCTATCGCGTCGCGTATCTTGTCTATCTCATCGTTCTTGATCAGTTCGGCAATATGTGTGGTGTTGATCAGGATCTCCACCGCGGGCACCAGTTTGCCTTCCGTATTGCGTATCAGTCGTTGCGAAATAACCGCGCGCAAACACATGGCCAGGTCGGACAGCACACTTTGGCGTGCATCGTAGGGGAAGAAGTTGATGATGCGGTTAAGCGCGTGATAGCTGTTGTTGGCGTGCAGTGTGGATAAACACAGGTGACCGGTCTGGGCAAATATCAGTGCGTGTTTCAACGTTTCGCGGTCGCGAATTTCACCTATCATCAGCACGTCCGGTGCCTCGCGCATCGCGCTGATCAGCGCCGCTTCATAGGATTCCGTGTCGTCGCCGATTTCGCGCTGATTAACGATGCATTTGTTGTGGCGGAACAGATATTCAACCGGGTCTTCTATGGTCAAAATATGTCCGTTGGAAGTGGCATTGCGGTGTTCCAGCATGGCGGCCAGCGTGGTGGATTTGCCGGAACCGGTAGCACCCACCATCAGCACCAGGCCGCGTTTGGCCATCACCAGCTCTTTCAGTATTGAGGGCAGATTGAGCTGTTCGACTTCAAACACCTTGCCCAGCACGTAGCGAATGACGATGGCGACACTGCCGCGCTGCTTGAAAACGTTGACGCGGAAGTTGCCCACATTGGGCACACGGAAAGAGAAGTTCATTTCCATGTGTTTCTCGAACTCCGCAATTTGGGTCTCCGTCATCATTTCGTAAGCGATGCGTTTGGTGGCATCGCTATCCAGCTTCTGCGCGTTCACCGGCATTGTGATGCCGTTGATCTTGATGCTGATGGGTGCGCCCACCGACAGGAAAAGATCGGAAGCCTGCTTTTCTGCGGCCAGTTGCAATAACGGAGTGATGATCATTTTATATTCCCCAATATGAAGATTTCATCTTTTACAGCTATGGATGCGATGTACTAAATGCCGCGCAGCAATTCGTTGATGCCCACTTTGCCCAGTGTTTTTGCATCCACCTTTTTCACGATGACGGCACAGTAAAGACTGTAAGTGCCATCCTTGGAAGGCAGGTTGCCGCTGACTACCACCGAACCGGCCGGTACGCGGCCATAGGTAACCGTGCCTGTTTCGCGGTCATAAATCTTGGTACTCTGGCCGATGTACACACCCATGGAAATTACCGCGCCTTCTTCTACGATTACGCCCTCGACGATTTCCGAGCGCGCGCCGATAAAGCAGTTGTCTTCAATAATGGTCGGGTTGGCCTGCACCGGCTCAAGCACGCCGCCTATGCCCACGCCGCCGCTCAGGTGCACGTTCTTGCCTATCTGTGCACAGGAACCCACCGTCGCCCAGGTATCTACCATCGTGCCTTCATCCACATACGCGCCGATGTTCACATAAGAAGGCATCAGTACCACGTTCTTGGCAATGTATGAACCTTTGCGCACCGAGGCGGGCGGTACTACACGGAATCCACCATCACGGAAATCCTTGGAATTATAGTCGGCAAATTTCGACGGCACTTTGTCGTAATAGTTGGTGAAACCACCCTTGATGAAAGCATTGTCCTCGATGCGGAAAGACAGTAATACGGCTTTTTTCAGCCATTGATGGGTGACCCATTCACCATCGATTTTTTCGGCCACACGCAATTTGCCCTGGTCTATGTATTCCATCACATTGTTGATGGCTTCTTTAAGTTGCGGCTCCACGTTGCGCGGTGTGATGTCGGCGCGGCGTTCAAAAGCTTCTTCAATGATGTTTTGCAGTTGTGGCATGAATTTTCCTGACTTTAATTAAGGTTAAGATTTTTAGTGTATTCGGCAATGCGGCGTGCGGCTTCCAGCGTTTCTTCCAGCGGGGCAACCAGCGCGATGCGTACATAATTTTCGCCCGGGTTAAGGCCGCGAACTTCGCGCGCGAGATAACTGCCGGGCAGAACGGTGACATTATAGTCGCGATGCAGGCCCTGCGCGAAGGTGGTGTCGGCTATGGGCACTTTCAGCCAGAAATAGAAGCTGGCATCCGGCATTGCCACGGGCAACACCGGCTTGAGGATGTCATACACCTGTTTGAATTTTTCCGCATACAGACGGCGGTTTTCCGCCACATGGGCTTCGTCGTTCCACGCCGCAATGCTGGCCGCCTGCACCGCTGGATTCATTGCACAACCGTGGTAGGTACGGTAAAGGGTGAATTTTTCCAGTATTTTGGCGTCGCCCGCGACAAAACCGGAGCGCATGCCCGGTACATTCGAGCGTTTGGACAAGCTGGAGAAAATCACCAGATTGCGGTAATCCGTACGCCCCAGTAGCTGTGCGGCTTCCAGAGCGCCCAGCGGTGGTGTATCGAAATATATTTCCGAATAGCACTCGTCCGCGGCAATCACAAAACCGTAGCGGTCGGACATTTCAAACAGCGTCTTCCATTCCGCCAGCGGCATCACATGCCCGCTGGGGTTATTGGGTGAGCACACATACATCAACTGTGTGCGCTGCCATACCTCCTCGCTGAGTTGATCAAAATTCAGCGCAAAATTGTCCGCGGCAACCGTGTTGAAAAAATGCGGCGTGGCACCGGCCAGAAACGCGGCACCTTCATAAATCTGGTAAAACGGATTGGGGCTGATCACCACCGGGTCTTTTTTTGTTTTATCCATTACCGCCTGCGCAAAAGAAAACAGCGCTTCGCGGCTGCCATTCACCGGCACAATCTGTGTTTTGGGGTCGATACCCGCACCGGCCAGTTTATAGCGGCGGTTGATCCACCCCGCAATGCTGCCGCGCAACGTGTCGCTGCCGATAGTTGTGGGGTAATTCGCCAGCCCGTTGAGGTTTGCGCTCAAGGTATCGCAGATAAATTTCGGCGTGGTGTGCTTCGGTTCGCCGATGTGCAGACTCACCGGCTTATATGCGGAATTGGCTGCTACGCCCTTGAATAGCGCGGCAAGCTTTTGAAAAGGATAGGGTTGTAACAGGTCGAGCAGGGGATTCATGTTTTCTATAGTAAAGCGGGACAGATAGTGATTATAAATGAAGCGCTGTGCTCAGGCTTAAAAAAGGTGGCTGCATGAATAGGCTGACTCTGATAGGGATGTTGAGTTGGTGGTAGTTGCTCAAGCGGTGAGTTTTGATTGTGCTGTAGTAGAACTTCGGGTTTTTATATTTGAAATGATTTATGCTTATGCTACATAGCTAGACCTTCCCCCTGACTTCATCACAACAGCGTTGGGTTACGGCGTAAACAGCCGCGGCTAACCGGCCTACGAGATTACAAATTTTAGAGACTGTTATCAGTAAAACCATCCGCGAAGAGATACGCAAGGCCGCGTAAGCCGTTATCCACGTCTAGCCCGACGGGGCAATAATGAGCAACCCTTACTTGCAAGATGTGGAAAATTTAAGTTGAATTTTCAGACGCATCACGCGTTATTCAGCGAGGAAGTTTACATTTGACTCATAGTAGTTTATAAACTACTATGCTCTTATGGTATTCGAACTTAAACAAACGCAGACATTCCAAAAATGGCGAACACGACTCAGGGACGAACGGGCGCGTGCCTTGATCGCGTCCCGCCTGGATCGCCTCGCCTACGGTCATGCTGGAGATGTGGAACCCGTAGGGCAGGGAATCAGCGAGTTGCGAATTCACTATGGCCCAGGATACCGCATCTATTTCCAAAAGCAGGGAAGCACGATCATCATTCTGCTCTGCGGCGGCGACAAGAGCACACAGGCGAAGGATATTAAGGCGGCGAAGCGTTTAATGGATGAATGGAGCGAATAAAATGAATGAAAAACTGACAAGCTACGATCCTGCTAC
This sequence comes from Burkholderiales bacterium, assembly GCA_038208855.1. Taxonomy (GTDB): domain Bacteria; phylum Pseudomonadota; class Gammaproteobacteria; order Burkholderiales; family Gallionellaceae; genus 39-52-133. Next base: position 16,820 of record JBBQYH010000024.1, on the reverse strand, counting down.
GGATCTGACTTCTGACAAAGCAATTGCAATCTTCATGGCCGAAGCGTTTCAAACGAACGATGTCGGCTACATCGCGCACGCGCTAGGCATCGTTTCCCGCGCAAAAGGAATGGCTCAGATTGCAACTCAAACCGGACTTTCCCGCGAGCAACTTTACCGTTCATTCAGTGAGAACGGCAACCCCACCTTAAAGACAACGCTGGCCGTCATGAAGGCCTTGGGCATCGAACTAACCGCCAAGGTTTAAATCCCTCCTTGCGGGTGTAAAGAGGGTTAGGGGGATTTGAATTATTTGATTTTGTAAATATAGGGTAGCTTCCCATTTTTCTCAGTTGCTTCATAGCTAGATATGCCACAGAGTCGCTATTTAATTGAATATAATCAATAAGTTATAAATAAATAGAGTCTGACCCTATTGATTTGCTAATTTTTCTCGGTTGCTACGTAGCTAGACCTGACCCTGACTCTTTTGCGTGCCGACCTTGTAAGAAAAGGTACACCCATCGGCCCCTACGATTTGCAGATTGCCGCGATAGCGCTGGCCAATAACTGCACGTTGGTTACCCACAACACGGGCGAGTTTTCACGCATCGCAGGATTGAAGTTGGAAGATTGGGAAGCGGAATCCTGACTTTCGCTTGAGTTTAAAGGGTAGCGTCCCCGTTGACTTTCAGCTCGACTGGGCGAAAACGAGGTCTTGCTGTTATGTCGAGACTGACCCTACTTCTATTGTTTCTTGAGATCGATCCAGTCAGTGTTAGTCATGCTTCTTCTACACCTAGCAGACTGTCTGAATTAGATATGATGATTATCCTAATATATTGATTATATTTAATAATCTTCATGATCGGAGTCTGACCCCATTTCACTGCGAAAGTAGACCTGACTCCTGACTTCCCGTGCATTGGTAAACATTGCAACGGCTATAGGTCGTCGCGTGCATGTTGAGCTTGATGTAGCTTAAATCTAAAGATTAACTTTGGCTGAGATGTAAAATGTAAGGCTTGACCCTGTGGTTTTTCTATCCAAAACACCTATAGTAAAAAAAGCAATTAAAGGGTCAGCTAATGAATTATTGTTTTGCTTGCCACAGAAAATAAAAGTCATTTGAGCGTGCTTCTTCTTTCTCTTTAAGAGTCTTGTTGTAATCCATCACAGCTCCGATTAATGCCGATCCACCGCCTACAGCTGCAAAAATTTCACCCATATTCATAGGAAGTATTCCAGCATAAAGCCCCATGCTCACTGCACCAGCTCCAAAAATCATTTTTTCTTTAAGCGATTCTTTCGTTTTTGATTTCCAATCTTTAACTTTCTTCTCTATAAGATTTATTTCTGGCAATAATTGATCCCTAAAAACTGCGGTCACCTCTTCTTCATTCCAAGGCTTTGATATATGAATTAAAGCTTTTAACTTGTCTCTATATACTGCGAAAGCCTCTTCCTCGCTCTTGCGCAAGTGCATGATAGATTTCATATCTTTGCTGTAAATTGTTGGCAAATAATGCTGCATGACTTTTTCAAATGCTAATGAGCTTGCCGTGTATGCTGCACTATTCATCTTGGAAGCTATTTGCATCTTTGTTTTATTGTCACAGAGATATGAGGTCCCATAGAATACTGAGTGCCATTCTTGATTAGATAAGTCTCTTAATATTGGATTTATTACGATTTGAAGAACTTCACTATCAACTATCTCATTTTTGGGCAACTTGTACGGAATTTTTTTCTTCAAAAGATAAGTAATGAAAGGAGGTACTGGTTTATAAAAATGAAAATACATTTCACCATGCTCTATTAAATTAACTGGTCCTAATATTTTCAAAAATGGGCTTCCACCTTTATCAATATCAAAGATAATAGTGCAGCTATTTAATAGTATCAAATGGATAGCTTCATAAAGCTGCTGTTCTTTTTTTTCAATTATAAATGCTAATGGTTTAGCAATAGTCTCATGATGGTGTTGGCAGAGCGAAACCTCATTTTGCGCGTACTTAATAATCCCTTCTTCAATTAAAGGTTTTAGGTGGAAATAGTTGCCAATCCCGTTAATCAATTCGTCACGGTCAACTTCTCTAATATGTTCCTCCCCCCCAAGCATTACCTCTTCAAAAGGGTTCTGGATGTATACCTCATCTGCATAAAGAGCAGAGAAAGTAATGAGTTCATTTAGTTTTTTTACTCGGCATGCTGCAAAGGAGCACGGTTGCCTACCACCACTTAAAGAAGAGTTAGCAACAAATGAGAAGTTCTCATTTAATTTTGTGGAAGGCTGAAAATAATACTTAGCAATTAGCGCTAATGTTTCTGCAAATTCATACACATCTTTATCGCTACTATTATGTATAGCTTTTACAATATCTCCATCGGCCCATAAACCTAATGCTTCATCAAACTCTTCAATAAATTCCATATATTTCACTCAGTAAATTAAAGAATTAAAGGGATCAGCTTCGGATTTGTTTCTAACGCCTACATTTGGTCACAACTATTTCGATGCTGACCCCTTTAATTTACCCCTTTAATTTTTCCCTTTAATTTTTCCTTTAATTTTTTAATTGCTTTTTTTATTTAGCTCGCATGTGCATCGATTCGACTTGAAAGGTGATTTTTTAAAGATTAATTGGATTGTTGATTTGGCACGCCTTGAATAATATCTTCAGTAGGCCCACTATCTAATCCGCCGTAAGTTTGTGTAATATTAGTTTTATTCACATTGTCGACCTCACCGACACCCAGAAAATCAATAAGTGCGTTCGTGGTGGACTGAGTTTCGTTGTTAATTTTATTCGTTAGCTTAATTGCATCCGCAGCACTATCAGGAATTATATTTGCGTTTTCATCTACTAAACCATCTGGAGCTGGAAGAAGTTGTCGGTTAAACATTTCTTGAATTACGCGAGTCAATCCATGAAGCGCATCTGCAGACTTCAGTGTTCGACCATCTGTAATTACGCTAGTGCCATCTGGTAGTGTAATTTGAGTTGCATGGGCTTCGTGCATGTCAGTATCTGATTGTGATTTTAACCAAGCCCAAAAGCCGGCAGCAATAACTAAAGCACCAAGAAAAAGGAATGCTAAACCACTTTGATGCTCAGCCATGATTAAAATTGCGCCGCAAATAATGAGAACCACTGACACAATAGAAGTGGCAACAAGATAAACCTGACTATGTGTTGGTAGAACTTGAATGCTGGTTTTAACTTCGGCTGATGCAGATAGGGGACTCATGCGACACGATCCGTGATTGTGATGGTTCCATCTGCATTATAAGTAGGCACGAATCCCGGAAAATGTTGTGGTGCCCAAGTAAGTCGACTGGTGAAAAGTTTAATTATTTTCAATACTGCTGGCGCATAAGTGATAGAGGTCGATGGATCAACGATGCAATTTATCAAATCAAAGTTGGTTGTTGATATTTCCAAAGTGCAACCGTCAAATCGACATCCAATGAAAGAATATCCATCCAATGTAATTTTTTTTCTAAGATAGTACATTCCGTTAACTTCTGGGCGGCTGCTCATTAGGGCAGCTAGGGAGTTGGTTGCTGTTCCAAAGGGCGCATTTATAAGACCGGTCTTTTTGAAAATCGAGGTGTAGTCATTTGAATTGCTCATCACTAAAGCTCCATATTTAATAATATACAGTGAATTATATATGTCATCAGAGCTGTCCGGAGATATGAGTTTAAACGCATAGCAACTTATTGAATCTAATTTATTAAATGGCATATTTTTTTGTAACCGATTTCAACTTGCAGCAGACTTCCGATTTTTGTCGGGAGTCTGGATATGCATGCAGCGCGTGAAATGGGGTCAGACTCTACATATATTAATTATTTAATATAATTAATATGTTATGTTAAATTCACTGTCTAAGCCTGACACCCCGCAGGGGTTCTTGTCCAACACGTCAAGCCAGCCAGCTCACGCAACCCCGATAAAAATTGCCAGCGCGCGATTCACTGCCATCATCGTTTCGTCATCCAGACGTCCAAATACTGCGCCGACTTTTTCGCGAGCGACAGACTGCGGTTTATCCACCATTACTTGCGAAGGCTTGCTCAAACCGTTGCCTACACCAGGTTGCACTGAAATACTGAACAGCGGAGCTTCGCGCAACTCACCGGTCACTGGCAAGATGGTAATGGAAGGATGCTCATCGAATAAATCGGACTGAATGACCAAGTCAGGGCGTGGCTTGCCCAGATCACCCTGCAGGGCAATTGTTACCAGATCGCCACGCCTCACTGCCAGCCTTCTGTGTCCGCCACAGCGGCAAGCTGCTCCAAAGTCTTGCGCTCATGTACATCGTTACGCAAGCTGCGAAGTTAAGGGTCATGAAGTTAAGGGTCAGGTCTACTTCAGTAGCATCCGGAAATTGACAAATTTAGTTATATACTGCTTCTAAGCTCGATCCTTAACTTTATTGCTTGTTGCCTCTTGTTTGTACATAACTTTTTGGGTGTTTGTTTATGGTAATTAACAGGCATTCAAATGTCAGCTAATAATTACAGGTGATGCTTTCTATGAAAAGCGATATACTTGTATATCAAGTGGGGCGAAAATCGCTCCATATCATTGATTTAAGGAGTTAATCATGTTAGCGATACGCTTGCCGGAAGATATTGAAGTACGGCTTGATAACCTTGCCAAACGTACTGGGCGCAGTAAAACTTTTTATGCCCGCGAGGCCATTCTGGAATATCTGGATGATATGGAAGATCTTTATCTGGCCGAGCAGGTAACGAAGCGCATACGTAGCGGAGAAGAAAGTGTTTCCACATTAGAGGAAGTGGAGAAGCGGCTTGGTTTGGCAGATTAACGTTTCTGATACCGCAGAGAAACAGTTGGGCAAACTCGATAGGCAGGTTGCGCAACGCATCAAGACCTTTTTGAGTGAAAGAGTCGCGCTGCTGGATAATCCGCGTAGTATTGGCGAGGCACTTAAGGGTAGCGAATTGGGTGAGTTCTGGAAATATCGCGTTGGCGACTGGCGTTTGATTTGCGAGATTAAGGATAAGCAAATTTTGATCACAGTTCTGAGTTTGGGAAACCGACGTGAGGTGTACAGATAGATTGTTTTACACATCGTAAATTGCTACTTGCCTAATCTCAATTAAACTGCATTTTCAAAAATCCTGTTACTAATAATCTGATAGTTTCAATAAAGGTTTTCCAGTGCCCTCAAAACAAAAAGTAACTGCCGTCGTCGGCCTGCTCAGCGGTGCCATGGTATGGGGCATGGTGTGGTATCCGTTTCGCATTCTGGAGCAGGTGGGAATTTCCGCAATGTTGTCTTCCTTTCTCACTTATGCGGTTGCGCTGGTGATCGGCCTAGCGGTATCAGGGCCGATCTGGCGCGAGTTACGTTATGCCGGCTGGTGGGGGGCATTGCTGGTGCTGGCGGCGGGGTGGACCAATTTTGGCTATGTGGCGGCGATCATCGAGGGCGAGGTGATGCGCGTGCTGTTGTTGTTTTATCTGGCGCCGTTGTGGACGGTGATCTTTGCGCATTTTTTACTGGGTGAGCGGCTGAATCGTTTTGGCTATCTGGTGATTTTTCTGTCCCTCTGTGGAGCGTTCGTCATGTTGTGGCAGTCCAAGGTTGGCCTGCCGATACCGCAGAACCGCGCTGAATGGATAGGCTTGTCGGCGGGTATGAGTTTTGCACTGATGAATGTGATTGTGCGCCGTACAGATTATCTGAGTGTTAATTTCAAGTCGGCCGCGGTGTGGTTTGGCACGGTGTTGTTAACAGGAGCAATGCTGCTGTACCACGGCGACTTGATCGTGCAGGTGAGCGCGATTACGCCGGACTCCTGGTGGCTGTTGTTACTGGTGGGACTGGTGATGTGCGCTACCAGTTTTGCGGTTCAGTTTGGCTTGACGCATATGCCGGCCAATCAGGCCATCGTGCTGTTGTTGTTTGAACTGCTGTTTGCCTCGGTGGCCGCGTATTTTCTGGCGGGCGAGAAGATGGGCTTGCAGGAATATGTGGGCGCGATTTTGATAATTTCAGCCAGTTTGTTGTCCGGAAAAATCTTTGACGAGCCGCAAAGTAATATACTGCACGAAGTTAAATAATATAATAAAATTATTCAATATAATCAGATGTATATATATTTATACAGCATAAGGAGTGAGATCTTATTTAGCAGCTGACTTTTTGTCTTCTTGCTGTTTGTTGTCATGGTTGAACCAACGCCACAGCGTGCTGTTGGAGAGTTCTTCGCCGGTATTAAGATAATTGAAAACATTGTGATTTTTCATTATCCATTCGGTTTTCAGATTGGTGCCGAAACGGCCGCAAAACAGGATACGGTCACCACGCATTAGTATTTCGTCGTCGCCTGGTAACAGTATTTCTTTGAAGTCACGTTTGATCAACAACGCAAACAAAGGTAATTTTTGCTCGCGGTTACGCGGATCACGGTAGATATCCGCCATGCACACCTGATTACCATTAGCAATACCGCTATACAGGGCAGGTGCTTCCTGCGGTGAAATATTCATGTTCCATGTCTGCGGCACTTCATCGCCGCTAATCCCGCCTATACGGCTGATCAATAAATTGGCCCACTCGTTGTTGTGCAGTGAAGCAGATTGCAGAAAGTCATCCAGCAGAGGGGTGGTGGTCAGGGCAAATATTTTGTTGGCGATGACCTTGCCGCGTTGCATGGTCAGGTCAAGTTTGGCCGCCTTGAAGACGATGTCATTCTGGTGCTGATTCTGTCTGGCGACCTTGAACAGCGAAGGCTTGAGTTCGCGTGCGGCCATGATGATGGACAAATTGATTGCATCATTATCCGTGCCTGCGACGATACCGACTGCATCTTTAATACCGGCGGCGAGCAGCGTGTCGATGTCTGTGCCGGAACCCGAGATGGTACCTGCGGGCGCGTGCGTGAGGTCAGGCAGTGCTTCAACCACGGTCACCCGCAAGCCTTCTGCCAGCAGCCGTGAATGCACGGCTTTGCCGAATCGGCCATAACCGCACAAGATCCAGCGCCCATGTGGCGGGAACACGGGTTCGCGCAATTTTTCATGCGGCACGGCGGTCATCCATTCATACAGCAGATACATGCCGGGGGAATGCAGGGCCAGCGCGAGGCGACCGGCAAAGGTATTGAACGGGTTGAGTACCAGATCGGTGCCGAAGGCCAGCATATTGGCTTCGGCGGTAAGCGTTTCGGCGCGTGTGATGGTGGGTACGCGCGGATTGAGCAGTTTTGCGGCGATGGTGATGTTGAGGTTGACGTCGTCCACATTGGTTAATGCAATGACGCCGATGCAATTGGGGCGCATCAAGCCGGCCATCACCAGGTTTTCCGGTTCTGCCGCGCTGGCGCGTAAACCGGGGACGGGTACGGGCAAGTCTTCAAGTTCCAGCGCGATAATTCGGTTTTGCTCTATTTCTATCACCACCGCACGATATCCTTCTTCGCTCAGGGCGCGCACCAGCGTCGTTCCGGTATCACCGTAGCCGCACACCAGATAAAAGGGTTCCGTGATCAGCCTGACAGCTCGACGGAAACCATGTTCGCGCAACACAGCCTGGAAGGCACTGTCCTGCAACAGCGATAGCGCGGTACCAATGCCATACAGCCAGGCGAGCACGGTGGCGTAGATGTTGATAGTGGCCCACAGACGCTGTGCATCAGTGAACGGGTAGGGGATTTCACCGAAGCCTATGGTGGTGCCCATGAAGCTGACAAAATAAAAGGCATGGAAAAAATCCATGCTCCACGGCTGGCCCTTGTCATCCATGCCGGGGATCAACACAAAACCGAGGATGGAAACGGCATAGACCACCACCAGCACGATCAGCGGCACATGTATGCGCCGCAGCAGGATGTATACGATATTGTGCATGGCCAGTCGTGCCCGGGGTTAGCGGCGCACTGCGATGGTTTCAGCCACCAGCAACACGACGGAGGTAATATTGGCCAGCAGGGCGCCGCCGGAAAGCGACACAATTATGGCCATGATATGCGGGGTCAGTCCCGAGGCCATGATATGTTCCGCAGCACCCCACACCAGTGCGGCTGCAAGTAATTGCAGGTCGGCTACCAGGCTGGTGGAGAGCAGCACTGCACCCAGATGGGTACGGTCGCCGAATTTCAAGATGGTGGCTATCAGGCTGATGACGATGGCGGCGTACAGTTCATACACGCTGTGGTGCACGGGGTTGTCGATCTCGCCGAGGAAAAAGCCGAAATTCAACGTCAGCGCAAGTACGATAAAAAATGTGAAGATCACTTTTTCCAGATTCATTTGTTAATCCCTTTGAATGGTTTTGCCAGTGGGAAACATTCTAGCGTATAAGGCCCACTTTATAATTTCCAATGACAGGTAACCGGATCTGATTCTGCCAACAAGTTGACTTTGGCAAGTGCAGCATTGCGTGCAACGACAAACGGTTTGATCATCCAGGCGATACGATAATGTATATCGCAGCCAGCAGGCTTTCATCAACAAAGGCCTCAAGCATGAGATGCATCTTGCCGTGGACAGTGCTGATGAAAAGCATGATCACGAATTCAGCCGCCGCAATGATGGCCGATATTCGCAAGGCGATATTTTTTGTAAATAAATTATTGTTGTGTATTTATTGGATGCGTTCACGAGAATAATTTCTGAATTGCTCTTTCGTTAGCGCTTTTGAATAAAAATAACCCTGAAAAATGTTTGTATCATTGTTGAGCAGGAAATTGAGCTGATCTAGGGTTTCCACACCCTCAGCCACGATCTTCAGGTTGAAAATTTTGGCCATGTTAATGATGGTTATCACCATCGTTTTGCTGTCTTCATTCTGATCAAGCGAGTTGACAAATGAACGGTCAATTTTGAGCTCGTCCAGGGGAAGCCGGCTCAGGTAGGCAAGCGAAGAGTAACCCGTACCGAAGTCATCCATGGAAAAACGTATTCCCAGTTTTTTCAATTTGTTGATGACCGAAATGACAAGGTCAATATCCTCCGCAGCGATAGATTCGGTTATTTCGAACATGAGTTTGTTACAGTGCCCGTTTTCGAAATGACGTAGAAGCAACTCTTCAATATGTTCGGAAAACTGATAGTGGGTCAGTTGGCGCATGCTTATGTTGATGGAAAACTGATCGAGAATTATTCCTTCATCGCACCATTCGCGTAAAGTTGAAAGGCCTGTCTCAAGAAGATGAATGCCTAGCTCGATAATCAAGCCTGTTTGTTCGGCTATGTGAATGAATTGATCGGGAGGTATGTTTCCCAGTAAAGGGTTATGCCAACGTGCCAGTGATTCCGCACCGATAATTTTGCCTTCGCGATTGATTTGCGGCTGGTAGTGCAGGGTAATTTCTTTGTTCAAGACGGCTGTATGCAGATGATTTTCAATTTCCAGATATCTTTCTACCCGATTTGAAATTTCTTTGTTAAACACAAATACACCGTCACGCCCTCTGGCTTTTACCTCATACATCGCAATGTCGGCTTCCTTGATGAAATTGTTTGCATTGATAGTGCCGCCGCTAATGACGCTAACACCAATGCTGGCACTGATATAAAGCTGATGTTGTTCTATCAGATAAACTTCCTTCAGTCTGGTGACTATAAGTTCTGATATTTCTACCGCAGCAGCCATGCAAGCATTTCTGTCGTTGTAATTGGGTCCGCTAATAATGAATTCATCTCCTCCAAGACGTGCAATGACGCAATCTGCAGGTACGTACTGCAAAAGTCTGGATACGACATTTTGCAGGAGTCGGTCACCTACGTCGTGTCCCAGAGAATCGTTGACGTTTTTGAAATGATCCAGATCGATGAGTTGTATGTAGGAATATTCGCCACCCTCGTTTAAGGTGTTCATTCTACTTTGCAGGTGTTCGATGAAAAAATTCCTGTTATACAATTGGGTAAGCGCATCGTGATTGGCCTGATGAGTTGCCTGCATCAAAAGGCGATTACTGCTGTTGGAGGCATAGAACAACACCCAGGTGAATGTGCAGGCAAAAATCGCGAGAACATATCCATACCATTCTCCAATAAGTGCAAAGTAGATGATCAGCGGCGTCATCAAGGCGAAAATTGTTGGTTTGAATAACCTTTTGTCAGAAGCCAGCAGTGACGAGGAGACAACTGAGGCGCCAAGTTCAGTGAAAATGGCAATGTAATGCAGATTATGATCGTCATGCACCACGTAAAGCAGAAAAATCATTACCCAAAGCAGAAAGAATGAGTAGTAAAACCACGAGCAATGCCGATACCAGCGATCACGGACTTTGTCGCTCATTTCATCAAAATTGAAGTTGCGATACAGTTTGTAACCCCACGCAGATGTGGCAACGACCAGCAGATACCAGATGAATGCAGGCGCGAAGATGTGGTTCAGCCAGCCCAGGAAGATATATCCAAGACCGGGAAAAAGTGAGAGTGCAATGAATACAGGTATCTGGCGACGCAAAAACTGGTAATAACGTTTGTCCCGCATGGAATGACAACTTTCCGCATATTTTATGGCTGTAAATATACTTTAACAGCAAGGCTGTGCCAACAAATTGTTGCCTGAATTTTATTTTTTTATATTTTCTTGTTTTATTGCAAGTGAGGATGTTAGGAAAAAATGCTTCAAAATGTTACGATTTCGCCATTGTCACGAATATGATTTATACATACACAGCACAATATTATGAAAAATTCACTCATCATCGGAACACCGCTTTCTTCCGGGGCAACCAAGGTCATGCTTTTAGGCAGCGGCGAACTGGGCAAGGAGGTTATTATCGCCCTGCAGCGCCTGGGTGTTGAAACAATTGCGGTAGATCGCTATGCCGATGCGCCCGGCCATCAGCTGGCGCATCGTGCCTATGTGATCAATATGGCGGATGGTGTAGCGTTGCGCAAGCTGGTGGAAGCGGAAAAGCCGGACTATATCGTGCCGGAAATCGAGGCCATTGCGACCGAGATGCTGCTCGAGATCGAGCGTGACGGTCTGGCAACGGTCATCCCCACCGCGCGAGCCACTCAGTTGACGATGAACCGTGAAGGTATACGCCGTCTTGCTGCCCAAACGTTGGCCTTGCCCACCTCGCCATACAAATTTGCCAGCAGCCTCGCCGAGATGCAGGCAGCCATTGACGGCGGTATCGGCTATCCCTGCATTATCAAGCCGGTGATGTCGTCATCGGGAAAAGGGCAGTCCAAAGTGGATACGCCTGCCGACGTTGCCGCGGCGTGGGATTATGCGGCCAGCGGCAGCCGCGTTAATCAGGGCCGTGTGATCGTGGAAGGCTTGATCCGTTTTGATTATGAAATTACGCTGCTCACGGTGCGATCACTCGATGAACAGGGTGAAACAGAAACGCATTTCTGCGAGCCTATCGGCCACGTACAAGTACAGGGTGATTACGTGGAAAGCTGGCAGCCGCAGGCGATGAGCGTAGTGGCTCTGCAGCGTTCCCGTGAGATAGCCAAAAAAGTGACCGACAATCTGGGTGGCCGCGGTATCTTCGGGGTAGAGTTGTTTGTAAAAGGCGATGAGGTCTGGTTCAGCGAAGTGAGCCCGCGTCCGCATGATACCGGCATGGTGACCATGTGTAGCCAGATGCAGAACGAGTTTGAAATACACGCGCGTGCGATACTCGGCTTGCCGGTGAATGTTGCGCTGCGCGCAGCTGGAGCCAGTGCGGTGATTTACGGTAATCTGGAGCAAAAGGGGATCGCTTTTACGGGAGTGGACAAGGCACTGCGTGTGCCGCACAGCGACATACGCCTGTTTGGAAAGCCGGAATCGTTCAAACGCAGGCGCATGGGTGTGGCGTTGGCGAATGGCAGGGATAGCGACGAGGCCAGAACCCGCGCCAAGCTGGCGGCAAGCTTGGTGGTGCCGGTGAGCGGCAAATAGCAACTGAGGAACAGGCAGGAATAATCGAGGTATAAATGGATGAGTAATTTTTTTACATCTGCACTCAAGCGATTTTTTTCGGGCGAGAAAAAAGAAAAATCGCGGCTAGCTGACAATCAGCTTGCCGCGCATCAAACAGAGCAGCCTGAAGAAGTCGAAACAACAGCCCTGCTGACTATCTGGACCATAGAGCGTAAGCGCAATGCTGTAGCACGCGCGCTATGTACAAATATTGAATTAAATCAAATAGATGAAATTGAGTTATATGAAGATATCATGGGTTATGTCATTAATACGCCCAATGGTGAAAGTGTGGTGATAGCGGCCGGCACGGGTAGCCTGATCGGACACTCGCTGGAAGTTGTACGTGACGGCGTGCGCGAAATGACCAAGCTGCAATTGTCCAATCAGCTCGACACGGCGCGCAAGGAATTCAATCGCATGAAAAAAATCGAGCTGTCTAACGAAGAGTTCTGGCAGGCGATCAGGATGGGTGACAGTGATATCGAGATGGCACAGGAATATCAGGAATGAAAATTCATACTCTGCTGCATGCAAGCCTGTTGGTGGAGGATCTGCAAAAGGCACGGGCTTTTTATGAACAGATACTCGGTTTCAATGCCAGCAAGCTGCGCCCGCAGATGAGTTTTGACGGGGTATGGTATGAGTTGGGTGTGCAACAGCTGCACCTGATGCAACTGCCCAGCCCGGAAGCCGGCCTGCATAGACCGCAGAACGGCGGCAGGGACAGGCACCTTGCTTTTGCGGTTGACGATTTGACAACGCTGGCTGGCAGGTTGCAAGGGTCAGGTATAGCTTTTAATATGAGCCAGTCCGGAAGACGTGCTTTGTTCTGTCGTGATCCCGATGATAACGCACTGGAATTTATCGAGCAGAAAGGACCCCTTTAGACCTGAGTAATAGATAATTACCAATTTTAAAGAAGCACAGGTTATTGCAGTAAATCGAGAAGGAGCAGCATGCATAGATATGTGAAATGCCTGGTGGCAGCAATGCTCTTTTTTGTGTCAGTTTTTCCTTTTGCGCACGCTCAGGTGCTGACAGACAGGAATATGCTGATGCCGGAATTGTCGGGCAATTGGAAAACCCTGGAAACCGTGCATTTCCGTATCCATCACGAAGATAAATACAAGGCATACGCTCAGCAGGTAGCAACAATTGCCGAGCGTGTGCATGCCAGGCTTTCTCCCTGGCTGGGCTGGCAGCCGCAGGATGCAACCGAAATCGTGTTGCTGGATACCGTGGACCTGTCCAATGGCTACGCCTCGCCTTTGCCCTACAATCATATTTCCATTTATATGTTGCCGCCGGTGGACGGCGAGCTGATGGATCAAACGCCCTGGCTGGAAATGGTGATTACCCACGAATATGTACATATATTGCATCTGGACATGGCGTCAGGATCACCACAGGCAATGCGCAATATATTCGGGCGTTCCACGGATTTGTTCACCCTGTTCGATTTTCCGCAACTGTTTGCACCCTCCTGGGTAACAGAAGGACTGGCGGTATACGGCGAATCTGGGTATGCAGGTGAAGATGGCAACGCTGCAAAATACGGCCGCTTGAATAGCGCGTTTTTCGATGCCATGATGCGCATGGAAGTGCAGCGCGGTTTGCGCTCCTTGACTGAAGTGACATACAACGCCGGATACCGCTGGCCCTACGGGCAGATGTATTTGTATGGCGCGTATTTTTTCAAGTTTGTTGAAGAAAAATATGGTCGTGAGGCGGTAGTGAACTATATCAAAGTGTATGGCGACAATTTGATTCCGTTCCGCATGGAAACGCGCTCGCTGAAAATTTTCAATAAATATGCCTATGAAGTCTGGGTAGAGTATCAGGACTATCTTACCCGGCGTTTTTCTCCGCAACTGGATGCAATCAGGCATCAAAACCGCTTTGCAACACACACGGTGTATGACGCACCCTATAGCAACTCTGCACTGACTGCGGCATCAAATGGTGATTTGTACTTCCTGCATGACGATGCCTCCTCAAGTCCGCAGATCAGGCGTTTGCATGCAGATGGCAGCAATGAGGCGGTACTTGAAGGCAGGGGCGTGCAGGATATGGACTGGCATGACGAGTCCGGTTTGTTGATAAGCAAATTTGCCGTTTGCAACAATACCAATGTGTATTCCGACTTGTATCAATGGCAGCCCGGCTTGAAAGCGGCCAAGAGGCTTACGCATTGCGGCCGCTATGTCTTTGCTGTTTGGCGTCCTGACGGTAAAGCGATAGCGGCCATACAATTCGAGGCTGGCCTGAGCCGCCTTGTGTTGCTGGATAGTGAAGGAAAGTTTATAAGTTTGCTGGCAGATATGCCCATGGGCGATGTACTTGGGCATATAGACTGGTCACCTGATGGTGCTTCGGTGGTGGCGAGCATACAAAGGAAAAAATCTGGCTGGAATCTGGAATTGCTGGATGTGCATAGCCAGCAATGGCAAGCTTTGACATACGGGAATGATCTGGTGCAAAAGCCCAGATTTGCGGCAGATGGTACAGGTATTTATTTTTTGTCCGATCACGACCGGGTATGGAATCTGCGCCGTCTTGCATTGGGCAGCAAGAAAATCGACACTATCAGCAATACCACCTCGGCTATTCTGGAAGCAGTGCAGATGCCGGACCAGAGTTATCGCATGGTGGAATACACGCCCGATGGCAAGGCTATAGTTGCCGTGCAACCGCAGTCGGAAACCGATGTAAACAGTTACAACGCGCACTCAAGCAATTTGCAGAGTGTAGTTGCGATTTCCAATGATGCGGATTATCAACCGTATCCGTATACTGCGGTAAAAGACTATACGCCGTGGAATACACTCAGGCCGCATTCATGGTTTCCGCTACTGGGTATTAGTGCAGATCGTACGTCCACTGCCGGTTTTCTGATGAGCGGCTCGGATGCCTTGAGTTTTCACACCTGGCAGGCCGCTCCCCTCTACTATTATGATCTCAAGCAACTAGGCGGTTTGGCGAACTACAGTTTCTACAATACGCTGACCCTGTCAGTGCAGCGTCAATTTCTGCTACAGGGCAATAAGGATGCTGCAGTCCGTTATCTGGATGATGAACAACACTACCAGGCCTTGCTGCATCACTTATTCAATACTTATGATTCCAGCACCTATGTTGCCGGCGGAGTGGCAAGGGAGTTGATCGATGCACAGGTGTTCCAGGGTGCAGGTGTGGCGCAAAAATTTCAGAATACTATTGCGGGTGTTATAGCACAGTATGACAACAGCAGATTTTACAAGCTTTCGGTTGCACCGGTAGATGGGCGCAGGCTGCAGTTGCTGGAAGAAGGTTATGTGGCAGATAGCGATTACAGTGGAAAAACGCTGCGCCTGGACTGGAACGAGTATATAGCCCTGCGGGGCAACAATGCACTGCATGTGAGATTGTTGCGTGCCGAAGGTGATACGGGTATTCGTGCCTATCGGCTGGGCGGTGTAAACGAAACACTCAGTACCATAGGAGGTGTTACAGGTTTGGGCAGGCGCAGTTTTCCACTGCGCGGTTATCCGGCTGGTCTGGCTGAGCTTGCCGGCAGCAATATGGGCCTGTTCACGGCCGAGTGGGCTATCCCGCTGGGCTATCATTATGACGGTTTGATTATGCCGCCTGTCGGCATAGGACGCGAGTCGCTTACACTGTTTGTGGATAGCGCTGATGCGTGGAATCAGGGCGAAGCTGTAGAACTTAGAACTGGTTTGGGCATAGAGTGGAATATAGAGACTTTGCTTGGTTATGACTTGCTGCATTTGGCAACCACCCTGGGTTATGCCAAGGGTGTGGACCAGGGCGGGGAAAGCCAGCTCTATCTCAAAGTGGTTTTACCTTTCTTGTAATTGCACGCGAGTTGCAGGAGCGAGAGTTTGCACTGCATTCCTTAGAATATTAATGGCTGGATAAACTGATGATGAAATTGAAACTACACTGGCAAATTCTTATTGCATTGCTGTTTGCCGTGATTGCGGGTTCGCTTGCAGGAACTGGCGCTGAGCTGTTTGGTGTGCGCTTTTATGCGATATTCGATTTTATCGGCACTTTGTTCCTGAATGCCTTGAAAATGCTTATCGTGCCGCTGGTCGTGTCCTCCATCATTGTGGGAATTGCAGTTATAGGTTCGGGTGGCGCGTTCGGCAGGCTGGGTCTGAAGACCATGTTGTATTACCTGACCACCACGCTGTTTGCCGTGTTGGTCGGTCTTGCAATCGTGAACCTGCTGTCGCCGGGAATAGTGGGTGGTGCACCGGCCAAGGATTTGATCGGCATGTCTGTCGATATGGGCGATGTTGCAGCCAAAGTTGAGGGCAAAGACACTGGGGATCTGGTTGGTGTTTTCCTGCGCATGGTACCCACCAATATAGTCGCAGCCGCTGCAGACGGACAGATGCTGGGACTGATATTTTTCAGTCTGTTGTTTGGTTTTTTCATGACTAAAATCGAAGAGGCTTATGCTGAAGCCCTGTACAGTTTCTGGCAGGCAACGTTTCAGGTGATGATGAAAATCACCGATTGGGTGATGAAATTTGCACCGATAGGCGTATTTGGGCTGGTGGCGAAAGTGGTCGCCAGTACCGGATTTTCTGCATTTGTGCCACTCGCGTGGTTCTTTGTGAGCGTAATGGCTGCACTAACCATACACTTTTTGGTTGTGCTGCCCTTGTTGCTGTTTTTTGTCGGACGGGTCAATCCCTTGCGCCACTATCGCGCGATGGCTCCTGCCTTGCTAACCGCGTTCTCCACCAGTTCGTCCGCTGCCACGCTTCCGCTCACGATGGAATGTGTGGAGAAGAATGCCGGTGTTTCCAATCGCACCAGCAGTTTTGTATTGCCACTGGGGGCAACTGTCAATATGGATGGCACGGCGCTGTATGAATGTGTGGCGGCGATGTTTATTGCGCAGG
>JBBQYH010000023.1:0-20879 GCA_038208855.1 Burkholderiales bacterium | reverse complement strand
CAGTTTGACCGAAGGATGAGGAAAAGGTATTATCGCGCTCCTTTTTGGAGAGATGGCCGAGTGGTCGAAGGCGCTCCCCTGCTAAGGGAGTATGCGGGCAAAACCTGCATCGAGGGTTCGAATCCCTCTCTCTCCGCCAAGGTATACAGTAAATAAGTTGAACAAGTTGTTTTAGTTTGCGCCCGTAGCTCAGATGGATAGAGTACTTGGCTACGAACCAAGGGGTCGGGCGTTCGAATCGCTCCGGGCGCACCAGTATTTCAATGGGTTAGGTCAGAAATGATTTAACCCATTTTTATTTTGGGAAACTGTAAATTCTTGATACCGAGTTGCATTTTATAAATCAGATTTATAAGTTTAGCTTGCGTATCTCGTAAGTAATCATTGATTTTCCGGTGTTTTCAGAATTCCGTGCTTGTTGGCATACACAAACAGTTCCAGTCGAGTAGAAAGTTCAAGTTTCGAATAGATGGAAGACAGATGGTTGCGCAGCGTGTTTTCGCTAATACACAGTCGGCTGGCGATGGTTTTTGTATTGGCAGCAGCATCTCCTGCTATTTCAGCTACTGTCATGCGTTCTTTGCGGGTTAGCGAGGCAATTTTCTGACGGTCAGGATTGTCATCGTCCAGGCTCTTTTTTCTGGACAACTCATTGAATATTCTGGTCGTTGTCGTTCTATCAAGCCATATTTCGCCGTTGTGCACCATTTCAATTGCTTTGAGTATGGTCTCAGCAGTGTCGACTTTGTCTATTATGCCTTTGGCACCAGCAAGCATAGCCTTGTCCCGCAATGCAATATCACGTGTGCCGGTTAACACCAAAACTTTTGCATGCGAGCTGCTAACCAGGCTGGGTATCATGTCGACACCATTTTCGCCATTGAGATCAAGATCAGTCAGTATGATATCGGGGGAGATGGTTGTAAGCAGGTTCAATGCTTCGGATGCTTTGGTTGCGGTGCCTATCACTTCCATCTTTGGTTTTTCACTATCTATCAGCTTTTCCAATCCCCACAGTACGCTGCGGTGGTCATCGATAAGTAATATTTTTATTGTATTCATTTGGATCTGAATTCCCTGTGTGGTGTATGTATTACATTGGTATGCTGATATAAACGACAGTACTTCCCTGTGTGTCATTTTTTACTGTGCTTGTTCCTCCGAGTGAAAGTGCGCGCTCATTTATTGAGCGCGGAACAAAATCAGCCTTGTAGTCGGGTCTATCAGGTGATTCGTTGCTTATTTTCAGTATTAGTAATTGATCTTCAATGCTGATAGATAATGCAGCACGTTTGGTTTTGGTATGCCTGAGAATATTGCTGAGTCCTTCTGAAAGAATTTGCAGCACTTCATAAGCAAGTCGTGAGTTCAAAAGTATTTTCGGATCGCACTCAATATGTACATCAATGCCATAAAAACGCTTGTAATGCTCTGATTGGTCTTTCAGGGAGGTAACGAGTGAGTCTTTAGTAAGCGCTTTTTCTTCGCGGAGCGTAGTAACGTAGTTGCGCAAGTCGCTAATTGTAGATTCGGTCATGCATAGCAATTCGCTGATTTCTTCACTGAGCGGATTGTCCGTCCCTGCCTGTCGGTTAAGTGCATCCAGACCCAGCTTGAGTCCTATGTATGGTTGTATTGTAGTGTCGTGTATATCAAGTGAGATTTTGAACCTTTCATGCTTGGCGGATGCGGTTACTATTTCATCCATCAGCTGGATGTTTTCAACAACATAAGACACTGAAGAAAGCAATTGACTGATGAATTCCAGATCTGATTGTTTGAGCTTTTTTTTATGTGGTATAAGATAAAACCGTCCGAACGAAGCATCATGCTGAATATATGGAACAGTTACAAAGCATGTTGTATCGAGTAAATTGGATAATATGTTCAATTCGTTTTGTATATATGGCTCTGCAGGAGGCGTCTTGGAAGCTGGCCAGTATTTTTTCCACCAGGAGGGTGATTGTTCGTAGCGTATTGATAAATTGTTAGGCAAAGTCAACAGTATTTTTGCCGTTTCTTCAGAAATCGATTCCTGCTCAACAGTGCTTGTTTGCTTGGGTTGATATTGTGAATTTTGCGATATGCGGTAGGTCAGGAATTTAGGCGGAATAGTCGGGCGTTTCAAGACAATAATACATGTTTTGGCTTCAAAGAAATTCAATATCCGCTGCAGGTTGATATTGATCGCCTGATCGTAAGAGAGCCTATGCCTGGACAGATTATTTATATTTTGAAGAATTTTCATGCGGCGACGTTGGGAAATCTCGTGCCCACCCCAATAGGAAATCATATAGCCAAGGGTCAGCAGATAGATGGGGCGTACCAATGTCTGGTCAAATCCGAATCTGGCACCAGGTTCAAACCATAGGCTGGCAAGAATGAACAGTAAAACTGAGGCGCCTGTCACCAATAATCCTTCCTGTGTTCCTCTGGAAAAAGAAGCAGAAAGTATGGCGAATAAAAAAAAGGTGAAAAACAGACTGTTGGTACCTTGTGTGAGGGTAACCAAATAAGCGCAGAACAGTACGTCACCCCAGTGAGTGTCGCGTGGCGGCGGGGCAGCAAGGTCTCTGCGGAATGCCATGATTGCCAGAACGCAGCTCCACAAGGCATAAATGACCAATGAGCTATAGGTCAGCGCGGAGAAAATTGCTGGCTGGGTGGGATCTACATATATGATCACCAAGCCGGAAAAAGCCAATATACACCTTATTGCGGCAATCATTCTTACGTCGATTGAACCGTTGGGAAGGGAGGGGATTGCGAATGGCGGGGCAGTAAATGTTTTTTTATCCATTACCGAGCAAATTTCCTTGAGTATTAATTGCTTCAGACTCGAATCTAAATGATTAACATTTGTAGTTTAACTCTAAATCGTGACATTAGTACTATTTTTGGAGGCGGGTAATTGGCAATAATTGACTAATAATTAAGTATTTTTAACGATTCAAACTATAAAGACCAGGTGATATTCCCAGCCTGAGTGCAAATTGCCGGAAATTTGGCGGCAAATTTACCATTGTATTAGTGATGCTTGCCAAGCGGTTTGAAGAAGATAGCAAGGTTACGCGGCGTGAAGCTGAAAACCTTTCAATTCAAATTTGAAGGAGATGCCGTGGAATATTGCGGAAGACCTGTAGTTGAAACCAATAAATGCCGGGATTCCAGGGTGTTGCAGATACTATACAGAGCCGGAAGTGTAAAAATCAGCTGGTTGTGACGTTTATAAGTGGACATTGTTGATACACCGTTTTCACATATGCACAATGAGACATTTTGGTGTCGATGGTCTGGGTTTGAATTAAATGTTTGCTATCGCAAGAAGGTTGCGTGATACAGATTTGTATTCTGGTCATTTCATTTCGCAAGACTGCAAGAAGTCACATATTCAGGATTATTTAGCGGTCTAGTTAAATAATCCTGCTTGATTTTTTGAAGTTATCCGTAAGTATTATGTCGGGTATGCTCGGTTTTCTATGCTTTGTGCAATTATCTCCGCTAAAGAATTAATAACGAATATGTTGAGATTGCCCAATTAAGTGGAAGAAGTGGAACCTGTCATTTTGTATGGCTTTGCATTTGTGCAATTTGATTCGCTAATTGATGAATAGTATTTGACATCCATTGTAATATCTCTATAATGCGGACTTCGTTTTTTGCGGGAATAGCTCAGTTGGTAGAGCGATACCTTGCCAAGGTATAGGTCGAGAGTTCGAGTCTCTTTTCCCGCTCCAAATTTGTTGGGAAAGCTTCTGCTTTCCCACATTCATTTTTAGCTTTTGTTTTTGTCACTTTGGCGCGATAGCAAATCGGTTATGCCCCGGATTGCAAATCCGGTTAGCCCAGTTCGACTCTGGGTCGCGCCTCCATCATTCCAGTCAATAAATCAGTTTTTTAAATGCGTTTATTGAATCTGCTCGCAAGCAAATATTCTGTTTTGTATTTTGAACCGGTGCAGGCTGAAATTAGCTGATCGTGTTGGACGTCAAAACCAGTAGCAAGGCTATGAGTGCAGGCAAGGCCTGGATGAAGAGTATTTTTTTATTTGCAGTATATGCGCCAAAGACGCCAGCTATGATGATGCATGCAAGAAAAAATATCTTGATTGCATGGCCATCCCCGCCTAGACATGTTCCCCAGATCAATCCCGCAGCAAGAAATCCGTTGTAGAGTCCTTGGTTGGCCGCAAGGGATTTGCTGGCTTTAGCAAATTCAGGCTTGAGAGAGAAGGTGCGCAGTCCCACAGGGCTTTCCCAAAGAAACATTTCAAGCGCCATGAAATAAACATGTAGCAAGGCGATCAAAACAAGCATTATATTTACAATAATGCCCATTTATTTCCCTTGGTAGACTCGCCTGATATTACAGGCAGAGGACATGGTATGGTTAAGGCATGTGCTTTTCGGCATCGATTATTTTGCTTAATTCAATATTGAATTTGAATATTTTAATGTTTTGTTGTGTTTGTTCTGATGCTGGTTTGCATTATAAAGTATAGCAAAGAGCGGCAATAAATTCACTTTCAGGTGTAAGATTATGCAATCTACTTAGCGAGCCGTCATGATGAATAAAGATCGCCCCAAGCATCTTGCGCTGCACAAAATCAAACTTCCATTGCCCGGCTTCGTTTCAATTTTGCACAGAATAAGCGGACTGCTGCTGTTTTTTGCCTTACCTTTAGTATTATGGATATTGCAAGCCAGTTTACGTTCTATTGAATCCTATACGCAGTTAGTTGATATTTTCCAGCACCCATTGAGCAAACTCATAATTCTCGGCGTGATGTGGTCATTTTTTCATCACTTTTGCGCGGGCATACGTTATCTCGCGCTTGATTTTGATGTCGGCACCAGCCTATTGCAGGCACGCGCCAGCAGTCGTTTGGTACTTGTTATTAGTCTGCTGTTAACTGTCATTGCAGGAGTATGGCTATGCTGAACAGAATTGTGACCGGTGCCCATTATGGCTTGCGTGACTGGCTGATCCAGCGTATCACCGCAGTCATGATGGTGCTATATACCCTTTCCCTCGTCTCATATTGTTTGCTGCAACCAGTGCTTGATTACAATGCCTGGACGCTGATTTTTTCCAGCAACGTGGTGCGCAGTTTTTCAT
The DNA here is from genome assembly GCA_038208855.1 of Burkholderiales bacterium. GTDB lineage: Bacteria > Pseudomonadota > Gammaproteobacteria > Burkholderiales > Gallionellaceae > 39-52-133. The sequence continues at coordinate 15,761 of JBBQYH010000023.1, read as the reverse complement.
TATTGTTCCTGCTGGGTGTTTTTTTCCATGCCTGGATAGGCATGCGTGACATTGTGATGGATTATGTCAAGCCTGCTTTTATACGCTTGCTGATATATGTGTTGATAATTCTGGCGCTGTTGTTGTATGTAATCTGGTCTGTACAAATACTCTGGGGAATGTAATGGCAGTAACAAAACGAACGTTTGATGTTGTCGTGGTAGGCGCGGGTGGTGCTGGCATGCGGGCAGCGCTTGCCCTGTCTGAAGCGGGACTCAAGGTGGCGGTACTGTCCAAAGTTTTTCCCACCCGCTCGCACACTGTGGCGGCGCAGGGAGGTATCGCTGCCTCGCTGGGTAACATCAACGAAGATAACTGGCACTGGCATATGTACGATACCGTAAAGGGATCGGACTATCTGGGTGACCAGGATGCCATAGAATATATGTGTCGCAACGCCGCCGAAGTAGTGTATGAACTTGAGCATTTCGGCATGCCGTTCGATAGGCTGGATAATGGCAAGATTTATCAGCGTCCGTTTGGTGGTCACATGCAGGATTACGGCAAGACCACGGTGCCGCGTGCGTGTGCGGCTGCCGACCGAACTGGTCATGCCTTGTTGCACACCCTGTATCAGCAGAATGTCAAAGCCAATACCAATTTCTTTGTCGAGTGGATGGCGCTTGATCTGATACGCGATGAAGATGGTGATGTACTGGGCGTCACCGCGATGGAAATTGAAACCGGTGAAGTGATGATGTTGCAGGCACGCGCCACGCTGTTTGCCACCGGTGGTGCTGGACGTATTTTCTCAGCAAGTACCAATGCTTTCATTAACACCGGCGACGGCCTGGGCATGGCAGCGCGCGCAGGCATTCCGCTCGAGGATATGGAATTTTTCCAGTTTCATCCCACCGGAGTGCATGGTGCGGGGGTGCTGATTACCGAAGGCGTGCGCGGCGAGGGCGGCTATCTGGTTAACAAGGACGGCGAGCGCTTTATGCCGCGCTATGCCCCCAATGCAAAAGATCTGGCTAGTCGCGATGTGGTGTCGCGCGCAATGGCGACGGAAATAAAGGAAGGCCGCGGTTGTGGTCCAAATGCAGATCATGTACTACTGAAGCTGGATCATCTTGGTGAAGATGTCATCAAACATCGCCTGCCGGGTATTCGTGAAATCGCGCTCAAGTTTGCCCATGTAGACCCGGCTCGCGAGCCCATACCGGTGGTGCCGACGGCACATTACATGATGGGCGGTATTCCGACCAACCATTATGGACAAGTCGTTGCGCCTTACAAGACCGGGCCTGAAGAAGTAGTGCAGGGATTTTATGCGGTGGGAGAATGTGCCTGTGTATCTGTGCACGGGGCCAATCGACTGGGCTGCAATTCACTGCTGGATCTCATCGTGTTTGGACGTGCGGCAGCCAGGCAAATTATTGAAGACCTGCAGCTTAATCCGCATCACAAGCCGTTACCTGCCGATGCAGCAGATCGGCCATTGGCACGCTTGGCCAGGCTGGATAGCCAAATTGAAGGAGAAAGCGTGGCCGAAGTGGGCGCCGCGATGCGCACCGTGATGCAAAAACATTGCGGCGTATTTCGCTTTCCTGATTTGCTGGCAGAAGGTGTCAAGCAAATTCTGGAAGTGGCAACTCGCGCCAGAAACATTGTCATCAAGGATAAAAGCAAGGTATTCAACACGGCCAAGGTAGAGGCGTTGGAGCTTGAAAACCTGATAGAAGTGGCACAGGCCACCATGCATGCTGCTGCGGCAAGGCAAGAAAGTCGTGGCGCGCATGCGCGTGAAGATTTCCCCGAGCGTGACGATAACAAGTGGCTTAAGCATTCGCTTTATTTCAGCAAGGGTCACAGGCTGGATTACAAACCAGTAAGACTGAAGCCGCTTACGGTAGATTCATTCCCGCTTAAAGCACGGGTTTATTAAGCTTGTTTTGTATGCCGATGAGCATGGATATGTGCAGAGGGTGAATCATGAAATTTAAAATCTATCGCTACAATCCTGAAACCGATACTGCACCCTATATGCAGGACTATGACCTGGATATAAAGGCCGGCAACATGATGTTGCTGGATGCGATATTGCTAATCAAGGCCGATGACGATAGTCTGAGCTTGCGCAAATCCTGCCGCGAGGGTGTATGTGGCTCTGATGCGATGAATATAAACGGTCGCAATGGACTGGCTTGCATAACGCAATTGTCCACACTGAAACAACCGATAGAATTGCGTCCCTTGCCCGGTTTACCGGTGATACGCGATCTGATTGTGGATATGACACAGTTTTTCAAGCAGTACCATTCAATCAAACCTTATCTGGTCAATAATGACCCGCCGCCGGAAACTGAGAGACTGCAATCCCCCGAAGAACGCGCCGAGCTGGACGGCTTGTATGAATGCATCTTGTGCGGTTGCTGCACGACTGCATGTCCGTCATTCTGGTGGAATCCGGACAAATTTGTCGGTCCTGCGGGTTTGTTGCAGGCTTATCGTTTTCTCGCCGATACCCGCGATCAGGCAACGGCCGAACGTTTGGATAATCTTGAGGATCCCTATCGTTTGTTTCGTTGCCACAGCATAATGAATTGTGTTGACGTGTGTCCCAAGGAGTTGAATCCAACTCGGGCGATAGGGAAAATCAAAGATATGATGGTCAAACGTACAGTATGAATGATGCGGATCACAGCGCATATCTTGCGCGCATGCGGTGGCGTTGCCGGCGTGGCTTGCTTGAATTGGACATAGTGCTGGAACACTTTATGCAACATTACAGCAAGCTGGATTCGCGACAAAGAATGGTATTTGATGAAATGCTGGAACTGCCGGATAACAGCTTGTGGGATATGATTAGCGGCAAAACAGAAGTAGTATTGAAAGAACAGCAGGAACTGCTTAAATTGATAAATTCAGCGTTATAAGGCGTTGGGCATTTTGAATAGAGGTGAATATGGATACTAAACGTTTTGCAACATTGACATTGGATGACGGCCGCAGCATAGAATTGCCTATCTTGTCGGGCACTTTGGGAGCAGATGTGCTGGATTTGCATAACTTGAGCAAGCTGGACATGTTTACCTATGACCCCGCATTTTTTTCTACCGCGAGTTGCTCTTCCAAAATTACCTTTATCGATGGTGATAAAGGACTGCTGTATTACAGGGGTTATCCCATAGAGCAATTGGCAGAAAAGTCCGATTTTCTCGAAGTTTGCTACCTGTTGTTGCATGGAGAGTTGCCAACTGCCACGCAGCGTGCCGACTTCAATTACAAAGTCACTCGTCATTCCATGGTGCATGAGCAGCTAGCGCGCTTCTACAACGGATTCAGACGCGACGCACATCCGATGGCAGTTATGGTGGGTGTGGTGGGTGCGCTGTCTGCTTTTTATCACGACTCTACTGATATCAATAATCCCGAGCATCGAGAAATTTCAGCGCTGCGCCTGATTGCCAAGTTGCCAACTATTGCCGCGATGAGTTACAAATACAATATCGGCGAACCTTTCATGTTTCCGAAAAACTCTTTCAATTATGTCGAGAATTTCATGTACATGATGTTTGGCACGCCGTGTGAAGAATATTTACCCAATCCTAAACTGGTGCGTGCACTGGAGCGTATCTTCATTTTGCATGCCGATCATGAACAGAATGCCTCGACTGCCACGGTACGTCTTGCTGGCTCCAGCGGAGCCAATCCATTTGCATGCATATCATCGGGCATAGCTGCATTATGGGGTCCTGCGCATGGCGGAGCCAACGAAGCGGTGTTGAAAATGCTGGAAGAAATAGGCGATGCATCGCGCGTGGATGAGTTTATGAAAGGTGTAAAAGATAAAAAATATCGCCTCATGGGTTTTGGACATCGCGTTTACAAAAATATGGATCCGCGCGCGTCGGTAATGCGCGAAACCTGCTATGAAGTCCTCAAAGAGTTGAAGCTGGAAAATGATCCAATGTTCAAGATGGCGTTGGCATTGGAACAGGTTGCGTTGAAAGATCCCTATTTCATCGAGCGCAAACTGTATCCGAATGTCGATTTTTATTCCGGTATCGTGCTGCGTGCACTGGGCATACCGATCAATATGTTCACCGTTATTTTTGCGGTGGGACGTACCATAGGCTGGATTTCGCAGTGGAATGAAATGGTGGCCGACAAGGAACAAAAAATAGGGCGACCACGCCAGCTGTATATCGGCGCATCCAAACGCGATTATGTGCCGTTGCAGAAACGCAAGCTTTAGCTGAATGCTGATCATGTTTGAAATTGTAGTGCGAGAGGCAGTGCTCTGAAGTAAATTATACTGAATATAATCAAATGCATGTATTGAGTATTTTGGCTGTTACAGGAAAATAAACATGGCGTCATTGATGGAAACAATGCAGGCCAATTCGATGTTATTCGGTTCGAATGCTGCATTTGTTGAAGAAATGTATGAAGCGTATCTGGCCAATCCGGCCACGGTTGCAGCGGAATGGCGGGTATATTTCGACGCATTGCCCACTACCAAAACGACAAGCGATGTCGCCCATGGTCCGATACAGCGCGCATTTGCCGCATTGCCCAAACAAGTACAAAACGTTGAAGCGGCCGATGTAAGCTTGGAACGCAAACAGGTTGCCGTGTTACAAATGATCAATGCATACCGTTTTCTGGGTGTACGCATTGCCAATCTGGATCCGCTTGCCCGCCATGCCAAACCGGAAGTGCCAGAGCTAACGCTTGAACATTACGGCTTCACCGAGACCGACATGGATACCACCTTTGAAACAGGTTCGCTGGTGTCAGCGCAACGCATGACCCTGCGTGAAATCGTCAAGTTACTGCGCCAGACCTATTGCAGCAGCATCGGTGCGGAGTATATGTATATCAGCGATGTTCAGCAAAAACGCTGGGTACAGCAACGACTGGAGGGCAGTCGCGGCGAGGGCAATTATGACGTAGCCAAGCGCCGTGAAATTTTGCAAAGGCTTACGGCCGCTGAAACGCTGGAGCGCTATCTGCACACCAAATTTGTCGGGCAGAAACGCTTCTCACTCGAGGGCGGTGAAACGCTGATTCCGTTGCTGGATCATTTGTTGCATCGTGCCGGCAGTCAGGGCGTGGAAGAAACGGTCATCGGCATGGCGCACCGCGGCCGCTTGAATGTACTGGTAAACATACTTGGCAAAATACCCTCGATGCTGTTTGCAGAATTTGAAGGTGTGCATGCAGAAAACCTTACTTCCGGTGACGTCAAATATCACAACGGCTTTGCGTCCGAGATCGTGTTGCCGGAAGGTTCCATGCATGTCACCCTGGCCTTCAATCCATCGCATCTGGAGATAGTAAGTCCAGTGGTAGAGGGCTCGGTACGCGCGCGCCAGCATACCCGTGGCGACCTGGATGGCAGCAAGGTATTGCCGGTGATACTGCACGGCGATTCGGCTTTTATCGGGCAGGGCGTCGTCATGGAAACCCTCAACCTGTCGCAAACGCGCGGTTACAGCACCGGCGGCAGCGTGCATATCATCGTCAATAACCAGATCGGGTTTACCACCTCCGATGTGCGTGATATCCGTTCTTCCACCTATTGCACCGATGTGGCCAAAATGGTGGAAGCCCCCATTTTTCATGTCAATGCCGAGGATCCCGAAGCAGTTCTGCTGGTAACTGAAATTGCGCTGGATTACCGCATGACTTTCGATCGCGATGTGGTGATAGATCTGGTGTGTTTCCGCAAACTGGGGCATAACGAACAGGACGAACCGCTGGTGACGCAGCCGTTCATGTATCGCTATATCTATCAGCATCCCGGCATGCGTGCCTTTTACGCCAAGCGTCTGCTGGATGCCGGGATCATTGCGGAAGGAGAAGCCGACGCAATGATTGCAGATTACCGCAAGGCACTGGACGAGGGTCGCAGTCCGGTTGAAACAATCGCTATCAATGCCAAGCGTTCGCATGCCAAACGCTGGGCCAAGTACAGCCTTGCCGACAAATGGGACACACCGGTTAAAACTGCCGTTGCACGGGAGCATCTGCAATTTCTGGCAGAGCGAATTACCACCGTACCGGAAAATTTCCTGCTGCATTCGCGCGTGGAAAAAATCATGGAAGACCGGCGTGCAATGGGCAAGGGCGAATTGGCACTGGATTGGGGTATGGCAGAAAATCTTGCCTATGCCACGCTATTAACCGAAGGTTATCCGGTGCGTTTATCCGGACAGGATAGCGGCCGCGGCACTTTTTTCCATCGTCACGCGGTCTTGCATGACCAGAATCGCAAGGTATGGCATGAAGGACTGTACGTGCCGTTGCGCAATCTGCAGGAGAAGCAGGCGGATGTGGTAATCATAGACTCCACCTTGTCGGAAGAGGCAGTACTTGCCTATGAATATGGCTATGCCACAGCCGAACCGGATTCATTGGTGATTTGGGAAGCGCAATTCGGCGATTTTGCCAATGGCGCGCAGGTCGTGATAGACCAGTTCATTACCTCGGGTGAAGCCAAATGGGGTCGCATGTGCGGTCTGGTCATGCTCTTGCCGCATGGCTATGAAGGTCAGGGTGCAGAGCACTCATCCGGCCGGATAGAACGCTACCTGCAACTGTGTGCAGACTACAATATACAGGTTGTTATACCTTCTACCCCGGCGCAAATGTTTCATTTGTTGCGCCGCCAGATGTTGCGTACCTATCGCAAACCGTTGATTGTGTTTACGCCCAAGAGCTTGTTACGCAGCAAAGATGCGGCTTCGCCGCTGGAGAATCTGGTAGAAGGTGAATTTCAAGCGGTGATAGGCGAAGTCGATGCGTTGGATGCGTCCAAAGTCCGTCGCGTCATTGTGTGCAGCGGTAAAATATATTATGAATTGCTCAAAGCACGCCGCGAACGCAATATTCAAGATATGGCCCTTATACGCCTGGAGCAGCTGTATCCCTTCCCGCACAAGGAATTCGAGGCGCAGATTGCAAGTTACTCCAATGCCGGTGAAGTAGTGTGGTGCCAGGAAGAGCCGGGCAACCAGGGTGCCTGGCATCGTATCCAGCATTATCTGTTGCGTCATATGCGCCCCGGCATGGAGCTGGCTTATGCATTGCGGCCATCTTCCGCTGCGCCTGCTGCCGGTTACCTGGCCGTGCATAACGAGCAGCAAAAAGCCGTAATCAATGCAGCTTTCCGTGAAGATCTGAGTGTCACAAATAGTCCAGGAGTAAAACGCCATGAAAATTGAAGTAAAAGTACCGCAATTATCAGAGTCCGTGTCGGAAGCTTCATTGCTGACATGGAATAAAAAGATAGGTGAAGCGGTAACGGAAGGTGAGAGTCTTATAGACATAGAAACCGACAAGGTAGTGCTGGAGCTGCCGGCAATTAAATCCGGTGTGCTGACGGCCATACTCAAGCAGAACGGCGACAAGGTCAGCAGCGGTGAAGTGATTGCGACGCTGGACACCGAGGCCAAACCCAGTGTAGATAATGCTGCGCAGCCGCAAGCAGCGGAAGTTGCAGCGGCCGCAGTCACAGCAAAAGGCCAAGCTGCAGTAATGCCAGCAGCGAAAAAAATCGCGGCTGAAAAAGGCGTGGATACGGCTACCATCAGCGGTAGCGGACGCGATGGACGCGTAACCAAAGGCGATGTACTCAATGTGCCCGATCAAAAATCTGCGTCCGTAGCCAGTGTGCCGCAAGCCGCAGCAGGTGCGCGCATAGAGCAACGCGTGCCGATGACACGCATACGCCAGCGCATAGCCGAGCGCTTGCTGCAATCACAACAGAACGCCGCCATCCTCACCACCTTCAACGAAGTCAACATGCAGCCGGTGATGGAACTGCGTGCGCGTTACAAGGATGCTTTCGAGAAAAAGCACGGCGTCAAGCTGGGGTTTTCCTCGTTTTTCGTCAAGGCAGTTGTGCTGGCATTGCAGAAATTTCCGGTGGTCAATGCTTCGATAGATGGCACCGATGTGGTCTATCACGGTTATTTCGATATCGGTGTAGCGATAGGCAGCGAGCGCGGCCTGGTGGTGCCGATTATTCGCGATGCGGACAAACTTTCACTGGCGGATATTGAAAAACAGATTGCCGATTTTGCAGTACGCGCCAAAGTTGGCAAGCTCACCATGGAAGAACTTACCGGTGGCACCTTCTCCATCACCAATGGCGGTACATTCGGCTCCATGCTGTCCACCCCCATCATCAATCCGCCACAGAGCGCGATTCTGGGGATACATGCAACCAAAGACCGGCCAGTAGCCGAGAACGGGCAAGTTGTTATTCGTCCGATGAATTATTTGGCCGTGTCTTACGATCATCGCATTATTGATGGTCGCGAAGCCGTGCAATTTTTAATGACCATCAAGGAAACACTGGAGTTTCCCGGACGTGTCATGCTGGATTTGTAAGCGGAGGAACATATGGCTGAATATGATGTGATCGTAATTGGAGCTGGTCCCGGTGGTTATGTAGCGGCAATACGCTGCGCGCAACTGGGTTTGAAAGTAGCCTGTGTGGATGAATGGAAAAACTCGCAGGGAAAAGCCAGTCTGGGTGGTACCTGTCTGAATGTAGGTTGCATACCGTCCAAAGCACTGCTGGAATCTTCCGAAAATTATGAACGTATCTCTCATGATTTCGCAGCTCACGGCATTACTGCCACAGGCGTGCAAATAGATGTGGCAAAAATGCTGGCACGTAAGGACAAGATCGTCACTGACTTCACCTCGGGCATAGCTTCTTTATTCAAGAAAAACAAAGTAATACCTATACAAGGACGAGGCAGCTTGCTGGCGCGTGACGGCGAGACTTGGCGCGTGGCTGTAGCTGGTAACGAAGAATTTCGTGCCAAGCACGTGATCATTGCCACGGGTTCAATACCACGTGTTTTGCCGCAGGCAGCACTGGATGGTGAAAAAATCGTCGATAACAGCGGTGCGCTGGCCTTTGCCGAAGTGCCCAAGCGCCTGGCCATCATCGGCGCGGGAGTTATCGGTCTGGAATTGGGTAGCGTATGGCGCAGGCTGGGTAGCGAAGTAACAATACTGGAAGCCGCACCTGTCTTTATGCCTGCAGCGGATGAACAGATTGCCAAGGAAGCCTTGCGTTTATTTGCCAAACAGGGTCTGAAGATTCATCTGGGCATGCAAATAGATAAAGTAGCACAGACTAAAAAAGAAGTTAGCCTGACGTGGCGCGACGCACAGGGCGCAGAACAGATTTTGCTCGCCGACAAGCTGATTGTGGCGGTAGGGCGTGTACCCAATACTGAAGGCTTGGGTGCCAAAGAAGTCGGGCTTAAACTGGATGCGGCAGGGCGCATAGAAGTGGACGAACATTGCCGCAGTAATCTGCCCAATGTGTATGCGGTGGGCGATGTGGTGCGCGGACCGATGTTGGCACACAAGGCCTCGGAAGAGGGCGTAATGGTGGCGGAAATCATCGCAGGGCAGGCGGGTCATTGCGATCTGAATCTGGTACCGTGGGTCATGTATGCCTCACCGGAAATTGCCTGGGTAGGCAAAACCGAACAGCAATTGAAAAAAGAAGGTGTCAATTACAAGACAGGCCAGTTTCCGTTTATGGCCAATGGCCGTGCACGCGCGCTGGGTGCTACAGCCGGGTTTGTGAAGATACTTGCTGATGCTGCAAGCGACCAAGTTCTGGGCGTACATATTATCGGCGTAATGGCCTCGGAACTGATACAACAGGGCGTGTTGGCGATGGCCTTTTCTGCCAGCAGCGAAGATCTGGCGCGTACAATACATGCCCACCCGTCCCTCTCAGAAGTCGTGCATGAAGCTGCGCTTGCGGTGGACAAAAGAACTATTCATCTTTGAGTTACTGCCTTGAAATTTCGCGCTTATCGGATTTTCAATGAGGACAACAGGGTTGTCAGCCGTTGGGTAGACTTGACCCTTGATGAGCTTGATGCGGGCACGGTGGTTATTCGTACGGCTTATTCCAGTGTGAATTACAAGGATGCATTGGCCGCAACAGGAGCAGGAAAAGTCATCAGGCGCTTTCCCTGTGTCGGTGGTATTGATGTGGCGGGTGTGGTGGAAAGTTCGCAAGACCCGCGTTTCAAGATTGGCGATGAGGTACTGGTCACCGGCTACGATATGGGGGTTGCGCATGACGGCGGCTATTCCGAACTGGTGCGCGTGCCGGCCGACTGGGTCGTGCCATTACCCAAGGGCTTGTCATTACGACATGCGATGGCGCTGGGCACTGCCGGATTTACCGCGGCATTGTCCATACATCGTTTGCAACAGAATGATGTGAAACCGGAAAATGGCAAGGTTGTGGTCACCGGTGCAACTGGTGGCGTGGGCAGCCTTGCCATCGCCATGCTGGCACAGTTGGATTACCACGTGGTGGCGATTACCGGCAAGGATGGCGAACACGATTACTTGAAATCTCTGGGTGCTGCCGAAGTCTTGCCGCGTAGTGCCATCAATAGCAACAGCACGCGCGCGCTGGAAAAGTCCTTGTGGGCTGCTGCACTGGATGCTGTTGGCGGTTCAACTTTGGCCTGGCTGACACGTACCATGCAGCAGAATGGCGCGATAGCCAGCTTCGGCAATGCTGGTGGTGTTGAGTTGAATACTACAGTGCTGCCGTTCATATTGCGCGGTGTACGCCTAATCGGTATAGATTCTGCTGCAACAGCGATGGATTTGCGCCAGAAAATATGGCACAACTTAGCAAATGAATGGCGTCCAAACCAGTTGGACAAGATTGCCCAAACGCTCGCTTTCGAGCTGTTGCCGGAAGTCTTTGACAACATGCTTAGTGGTCATACGCAAGGACGTATTGTTATCAACATTGGCGGCTGAATTTTTCCCCTGATTTTTTTTGCATGCTATAATAGCCGCTCCGGAAATACTCGGAGCGAAAGTGGCGGAATTGGTAGACGCACTGGATTTAGGTTCCAGCGCCTCGCGGCGTAAGAGTTCGAGTCTCTTCTTTCGCACCACCCATATCGACCCGCTGACTAGCATAGTTGGCGGGTTTTTTATTGTCACATGCATGTAATAAAATTTGTCATTTACAGCAAATATACGAGTAGAATTTCTACATGCCCACTAGGCATTTCGCATCATTGATCAGCAATATTTAATCATTTAAAAATGGATAGTCAAAACGAAACATTCAGACATCGCTTTGAGATGAAACAACTGTTGGGCAGGGGCTCCAGTGGAGAGGTACACCTCGCCTTCGACACCTATGCACAACGCGATGTCGCCATCAAGATGACACGCTCCAACCTGTTTGAAGATCCCGTTGCGGGCAAACGTAACCGCAAGATGTGGCTGAATGAAACCCGTCTGGCAGGAAAATTGAAACACCCGTTTATTGTGCAGATATACGAGGCCGGTTCAACGGATGACTTCAATTATATCGTTATGGAATATATGGCCGGCGGTAGCCTGAAACAGTTTGTATCGCCTGAAAAACTTCTGCCTATCAACAAGCTGATCGATATACTTTACAAGGTCTGCAACGCACTTGATTTTGCCACCAAGATGGGCGTGCTGCATCGTGATGTAAAACCTGCCAACGTGTTGCTTGGGGCGGATGGTGATGTAAAGATTACCGACTTCGGTGCTGCATTCAGTGTGGAATCGGACCTGACCCAGGTGGACATGATAGGCACTTTGCCCTTTGTGGCGCCGGAACACTTCAGAAAAGCATTGCCATCGCAGCAGAATGATATTTATGCGGTTGGAGTGATGGCCTATCAGTTGCTTACGGGGCGTTACCCGTTTACTGCCCAGACACCCGAAGATCTGATTTATCAGAAACTGCATGAAGAAGCCTTATCTCTGGAAACCTGGCGCTGCGATATTCCGATGGCACTGCGTTTTGCCGTACACCGGGCAATGCATCCGGACAGGGAGTTGCGTTATAGCAACTGGCGTGCGTTCTTTGATGATTTGGTGGCTGCGTTGCCGCAAATTGCCATTCCCGAGGATTCCCGCTTTGACAGTAGTCGATTCAACTTCATGCGCAAATTCAAATTTTTTGAAGATTTCACCGATACCGAGATTTGGGAGGTGCTGGATATCAGCCGCCCGCTTACTATGGGCACCGGTAAAACCATAGTCGAGCAAGGCAAGATGGGTAACAATTTGTTTATTATTGCCAAAGGAGAGGTAGTGGTAAGCAAGAATGGCAAAGAGATCAACCGCATGAAAGCCGGGGAATGCTTCGGCGAAATTGGTTATCTGGACGAAATCAGGCATATGCGTTCTTCATCTATCACCGCAACGACAGCATTGGAATTGATTGAAATTGAGGGCAAGTCCCTGCGCCTGGCCAGCGATGCTCTGCAATCACGCATTGCCAAAACACTGCTGACCCATCTGGTCGCGCAAATGCGAAATACTGACCAGAAACTCTTTGCCATGATGGGTATAGAGTAATGTCCAGAACTATCCTGCTGAGCGGCTCTTGCTGATGTCCGTTTCTGACGCAAAAAAAACACTGCTTGATGTATTCGGCTATGCCGCTTTTCGCGGCGAACAGCAGGCTATTGTCGAGCATATCATTGCAGGCGGTGATGCCCTGGTGCTGATGCCGACAGGCGGCGGCAAGTCCTTGTGTTACCAGCTGCCGGCCTTGTTGCGCGATGGTGTGGGGATCGTGGTATCCCCGTTGATTGCACTGATGCAGGATCAGGTGGATGCGTTAAAACAGCTGGGCATATCCGCCGCTTTTCTCAATTCCAGTCTGGATGCAACTTCGGCGCGCGATGTCTACAGCCGTTTGTATCGCGGTGACTTGAAGTTGCTGTATGTCGCGCCCGAACGCCTGATGCAGGATAGTTTTATCGAGTTGCTCGACAGTCTGCAAGCCGAAAACGCTATCGCATTGTTTGCCATCGACGAAGCCCATTGTGTCTCGCAATGGGGCCATGATTTTCGTCCGGAATACCGTGCTTTAACGGTATTGCATCAGCGTTATCCGGATATTCCGCGCATTGCGCTGACTGCCACGGCGGATGCCCCAACCCGTGCTGAAATTATCGAGCGCCTGGCACTGGAGCAGGCACAGCATTTTGTTGCGAGCTTTGACCGTCCCAATATTCGCTACAGGGTTGCGCTGAAAGACAATGCACGCAAACAACTGCTGGCGTTTCTCGAAACGGAACATCCCAACGATGCCGGCATCGTGTATTGCCTGTCGCGCAAGAAAGTTGATGAAACTGCAGCCTGGCTCAAGGAGCGCGGCTGGGATGCATTGCCTTACCATGCGGGACTCGATGCTGCCACGCGCAACAGGAATCAACGCAGATTCCTGCTCGAAGAAGGTGTGGTGATGGTGGCGACAGTCGCTTTTGGCATGGGCATAGACAAACCCAATGTGCGTTTCGTTGCGCATCTGGATTTGCCCAAAAGCATGGAGGGTTACTACCAGGAAACCGGTCGCGCCGGTCGTGATGGCATGCCTGCCAATGCCTGGATGGTGTACGGCTTGGGTGATGTGGTATCAATGCGCCAGATGCTGATGTCCGGCGAAGCACCCGAGGAACGTAAACGCGTGGAGTTGCAAAAACTCGATGCATTACTCGGATTCTGCGAATCCACCGCTTGTCGTCATCAGTCCGTGTTGCGATATTTCGGTGAAGAGCATCCGGGTGATTGTGGTCAGTGCGACAACTGCCTGACACCTGTAGATACCTGGAATGCCACACAAGCTGCGCAAATGGCACTGTCTTGTGTGTATCGCACCGGGCAACGATTTGGCGTGGTGCATTTGATTGATGTATTGCTTGGTAAGGTAACTCCCAAAATAGAGCAATTCAACCACCAGCAGCTCAGTACTTTTGGCATTGGCAAGGATTTGCTACAGCTGCAATGGAGCAGTGTGTATCGCCAGCTTGTTTCTGCCGGATTGCTTACTGTTGACATGGAAGGATATGGTGGATTGCGCCTCACTGACATTGCCCGCCCGGTGCTGAAAGGGCAGCAGGAAATATGGCTGCGTCGCGATGCTGCGCCAGTCAAACGCAAAACCAGCAAAGCGGAAAGCGGGTCGCGCTTGCGCGAAGCCTTTGCCGGGGCCAACGAAGATCCGCTATGGCAAGCACTCAAAGCCAAACGTATGGAACTGGCACGCGAACAGGGCGTGCCCCCATACGTTATTTTTCATGACAGTACATTGCTAGAAATGCTGGAGCAGCGTCCGGTAACTCTAATTGCATTGAGCCAGATAAGTGGCGTGGGCCAGGCCAAATTGACACGTTATGGCGATGCGTTTTTGCAGGTTCTCAAAGGATAAAGGCAGACCCTTATTGTGAATGCTGTTTTTATAGTGCAGCATATTGATTAGAAAGTCGCGGTATAATGATAAACTGTTGTTAAGTAGTACTGCTTGAAAAATTTATTCTGCCCAACCTTCGGTTGGGCTTATTTATAGAGGAGAAGCTTCATGCGTATAGGAATTCCTGCGGAAACGCGCGCAGGTGAAACTCGTGTTGCTGCAACACCGGAGACGGTAAAAAAAATGCTGGCAACCGGCCACACCGTGATGGTGGAAACGGGTGCAGGTTCTGGTGCGAGTATCCCCGATGCCGAATTCCAGGCTGCAGGTGCCACTATGGTGAGCACTGCTGACCTGTATGCCAAGGCCGAAATTGTGCTGAAAGTCAAAGCGCCGACAGTTGAAGAATTGTCCAAATTTCCGAGCAAGAGTGTGTTGATCGGTTTGCTATCTCCCTATGATGCAGATCTGGTTGCCAGCTATGCAAAACAGGGTGTTACCGCGTTTTCGATGGAAAAATTGCCGCGTACTTCGCGCGCGCAGGCGATGGATGTGTTGTCGTCGCAAGCCAATATTGCCGGTTACAAGGCAGTGCTGGTAGGTGCAAATCTGTACAAGCGTTTCATGCCCATGCTGATGACTGCTGCGGGCACGGTCAAAGCCGCACGCGTGGTGATTCTCGGTGTGGGTGTGGCGGGATTGCAGGCAATTGCCACTGCAAAGCGGCTGGGCGCGGTAATTGAGGCTTCTGACGTACGCCCTGCGGCGAAGGAACAAGTTGAGTCACTGGGCGCCAAGTTTATCGACGTGGCGTTTGAAACGGATGAAGAACGTGAAGCAGCGGTGGGTGTGGGAGGCTATGCGCGTCCTATGCCAGCCAGCTGGATGGCGCGTCAAAAAGTCGAAGTTGCAAAGCGTGTGGCTTTGGCTGATATCGTTATTACCACTGCGCTGATTCCAGGCCGTCAGGCACCAGTACTGGTCAGCGAAGAAATGGTCAAGTCCATGAAGCCGGGCTCGGTAATTGTTGATATGGCGGTAGAAGCGGGCGGCAATTGTCCTTTGTCGGAAAGCGGCAAAACCGTGGTCAAACACGGTGTCACAATTTGCGGTGAAGATAATCTTCCTGCATTGGTGGCTGCGGATGCCAGCGCGCTGTATGCGCGCAATCTGCTTAACTTCCTTAATCTGCTGTGCGACCCGAAACAGGGTGGTGCCATCAACATCAATCGTGAAGATGACATCATTGCGGGTTCGTTAATCACAATCGACGGCGCTGTCGTCACTAAATAACGGAGACTCAAGATGAATATTGTTGATCCCCTGGTAACAAACCTGACTGTCTTCGTGCTGGCAATTGTCGTTGGCTACCACGTGGTATGGAATGTCACACCTGCTTTGCATACGCCACTGATGGCGGTAACCAATGCCATTTCCGGCATTATTATTGTGGGTGCCATGCTGGCCGCCGGCCCGCAGCATCTGGATGCCGGCACCATACTCGGTCTGATAGCGG
>JBBQYH010000022.1:0-20974 GCA_038208855.1 Burkholderiales bacterium | reverse complement strand
GAAGTGGAAGTGGGAAAAGTCTACGAAGGCCCGGTCATCAAGTTACTTGATTTCGGCGCCATTGTGAACATCATGCCGGGGAAAGACGGCTTGTTGCACATCTCGCAAATTTCAGTGGAGCGTATCAATTCGGTCTCCGACTTCCTCAAGGAAGGCCAGATTGTAAAAGTTAAAGTACTGGAGATGGATGATAAGGGACGTATGCGTTTAAGCATGAAGGCTTTGATGCCACAGTCAGAAGCAGCACCGGAATCACCTGCTGAATAAGTACTAGGCAGTATTCAACCGCAACAGGCCCCGTTTGTTTAACGGGGCTTTTTTATTAGAGCTTGGTCCGTACTCATGCTAATGATTATATAATTTTCATTGTTGACAGCTATTTTCATGAACCGAATATTTTGAACGCAAACACTTTTGATCCTAAAGCATTTGTTGCCGCCTTGCCGTTGTTGCCGGGGGTATACCGCATGCTGGATGAAAACGGCCAGGTTCTTTATGTGGGCAAGGCGGCACAACTCAAAAAGCGCGTGAGTTCCTATTTCCAGAAAACCAATATTTCTCCACGCATACGTTTGATGATTTCGCACATTGCGAATATCGAAGTCACCATCACCAGCACGGAAGCGGAAGCGTTGCTGCTTGAAAATAATCTGATCAAAAGCCTGAAGCCGCGCTACAACATTTTATTTCGCGATGACAAAACTTATCCATACATTATTCTGACTGGAGAAAAATTTCCCCGTTTGGCCTATTATCGCGGGGTTACCGTCAAACAGCACCAGAATTTCGGGCCCTATCCGAATGCCGGTGCTGCCAAGGAGAGTATTGATCTGTTGCAGAAAATTTTTCGTTTGCGTACCTGCGAAGATAGCGTCTTTAAAAACCGTAACCGACCCTGTTTGCTGCATCAGATTCAACGCTGTAATGCGCCCTGCGTTAATCTCATTAGCCAGGAAGACTATGCCAAGGATGTGCACAATGCAGTATTGCTGTTGCAAGGCAAGCAGGATGAAGTGGAAAGCAGTTTGCGCGATGCCATGGAACAGGCATCTTCATCACAGCAGTATGAGCATGCGGCTGCTTTGCGCGACCAATTGCATAATTTGCATACTGTTCAGCAAAAGCAGTTTATGGAAAGCGGACGCTCGACGGATGCAGATATTGTTGCGGTTGTCGAACTCGATGGCGAGCTGTGCGTTAACCTGTCCATGGTGCGAGGCGGACGCCATCTGGGCGACAAACACTATTTTCCGCAAAATGCAGACAGCCAGAGTGTGAGCGAAGTTTTGGAAGCATTTCTTGCGCAGCATTATTTGAATAGCAGTGTACCGTCTTTGATACTCACCAATATTGAGGTGGCCAGTGATGCGCTGGAAGAAATATTCAGCCAGCAAGCTGGGCATAAAGTACTGATACGTTCCAACGTAACAGGCGAACGCAGGCAATGGCTGGACATGGCCATCAACAATGCCTTGCTGACATTGCGACAACAGGCAGGCATGCAGGCAGGACAGGTTTTGCGCCTCGACGCGCTGCGCCTGGCAATGGCCCTGCCTGATATTTCACGTATAGAGTGCTTTGATATCAGCCATACCATGGGCGAGGCCACCGTGGCTTCCTGCGTGGTGTATGACAATCTCGCCACACGTCCAGGCGAATACAGACGCTTTAACATCAAGGGCATTACCCCGGGCGATGATTACGCAGCCATGCGCCAGGCGCTGTTGAAGCGATACCAGAAACTTCAGGCAGGGGAGGGCAAACGCCCTGATCTGGTGTTGATTGACGGTGGAGCAGGACAGTTGGGTGTGGCGGTTGCAGTGATGGCAGAATTGAATCTGAGTGATATTCAGCTAATGGGCGTAGCCAAGGGCGTTGAGCGCAAACCGGGAATGGAGCAATTGTTACTACCGGGGCATGAAAAGCCGTTACAATTAAGCCCTGATAGCCCGGCTCTGCATCTGATCCAGCAAGTGCGCGATGAAGCACACCGTTTCGCAATAGCGGGGCATAGGGCAAAGCGTGGCAAGGCGCGCACCACCTCAATGCTGCAGGAAATAAGCGGAATAGGTGATAAAAGACGGCGCAGTCTGCTTTCTCGCTTTGGCGGCTTAAGAGGGGTGCAGCAGGCAAGTGTTGCTGAGCTTTCTCAAGTGGAAGGCATTAGTGTGGCACTAGCTGAAAAAATTTACCAACAACTACATTAAAAATAGTTCCATAAAAGTTTCCGATGCCTATCAATATTCCCATACTGCTTACCTGGTTCAGGATCGTGATGATTCCGGTATTTATCGGTATTTTTTACCTGTCTGACAGCACACTTAGCCTGCACAACAAACACCTGTTTAGCACCTTGTTGTTTGCCTTTGCCGCAATAACCGACTGGCTGGATGGCTATCTAGCGCGTTCGTTAAACCAGATTTCATCATTTGGTGCATTTCTCGATCCGGTGGCAGATAAACTCATGGTGGCTGCGGCACTGATAGTATTGGTCAATCTTGCTTATGTCGGTGCACTTGTCGCTTTTATCATCATAGGGCGGGAAATAGCCATATCGGCCTTGCGCGAATGGATGGCACAGCTGGGAAGCAGCAAAAGCATTGCGGTTTCCATGCTGGGAAAAATTAAAACTACATTCCAGATGATAGCCATATTATTGCTGCTGTATCACGAGCCCATATTGGGTTTTCCTATAGATCAATTGGGTACTTTACTGATCTATATCGCTGCAATACTCACTTTATGGTCCATGGTTTATTATCTGATGTTGGCAATGCCGCAAATCAGAAAAAAAAGCCGCGACCTGAATTGATTTTTTAGTCCAGGTTATGTATAGTGACGGGCTTCGGGGTGTAGCGTAGCCTGGTAGCGCGCCTGGTTTGGGACCAGGATGTCGGGAGTTCGAATCTCTCCACCCCGACCAGGATTCAGCATGTAAAGTCGTTTTTGAATATTGCAGGAATTGTGACAGCACTTAAACTTGTAGAACACTGGATGGAATAAAATTTATGTGTTTACAATCGTCATCGTCAGTCTGAATATCGAAAATTACTGTAATAAAAAGCCGCCGTTATGGCGGTTTTTTGCGTCCGCCTAAGTGATGTTGCGGGTAATAAAAGTCTCTGCACAGGTGATCAGGGTATAGGAATTGAAATCAACGTTCCTTGATCAGGTATCTGGTAGCAAGCGAAATGCCCCAAGGCAACAATCCCCGCTTCAACACGGATATCCAGCTCTTCGGCATTAAATAAGCAGTTATCGCCAGCACACCCGCAACCAGCACAGGATGTCTTGATACAAAGCGCAATGCACGCACCCCTTGCTCGGCATAAGACAGGGTCGCTTGCAAAGGTGCGATTGCAACTTCTAGTTCTGCACGCTGCTTGGCAGCCAAGTTGCTTAATCCAACTCGACGCGCAGCAAGTTGTTCAATGCGTTGATTCATCACTTTGGCTCAACAATTCGCGGTCTTTGGATAATTCGGAGATACTGCTAGAAAATATTTTAGGCTTTTTATGGTTCATATTCCACACAATACGCCAGGAAACTGCAGTACCCAGAACAAACACACCTATCATGATGCCGATAGCCAACAAACGATGGCTATCCCAGTAAATTACTATCACCAGCAATGTCGTGAGAATGACAGCCAGTGCAGCACTGAACAAAGCAATCAAAGTCCAAGCCAGCATGGCGGTCAACCACTCGCGTTGCTCTTCGATTTCCGTTGAGAACATCTCCAAGCGCGTTTGTCCCATGGCGAGCAAGGTAGCCAACAAATTCTTGGCGGAATCCATCAGCCCGCCTTTATGGCTTTCGCCGTCTGGCGTTTCAATAGTCATATGCAGAAATTAACGGCGGGATATAAGGGCGCCAACCAGTAAACCCACAGCAGCTGCAAGACCAGCGGCTTTCCATGGATTGTCATGCACATACTCATCCGCTTCCTTGGCAGCTTCTTTGGCCTTGTCCAGCATCGCTTCCTGTGCATCGGCCAGCCTTACCTTGGCTGATTTAAGCGTTTCCTCTGCTCTGGCACGTGCGGCGGTAATGCGTTCGCCTGTCTGACTCGCAGTGGCTTTTAATAATTCTTCCGCATCGCTGACAACTGCACCCAAGTCTTCCATCAGTTTTTGATTGCTTACATTAACTTTTGCCATGATAGTGCTCCTTTACGGGTTGAGAAAAAGGATAATTGCAGCTCAGACTCATGAGTTTTAACTGGCTGGCATATGTTTCATACTAGGACTGCCCTGATTGCCAAGTTACAATATATATGTAAAGTATACTCCCATAATATTTGGGTTAGACAAAACTAATAGGAAAAATTCTTATTAAAATTATCAATGTATAACCGTTATATTGAGCCATATTGAATTATTTCAATATGTTTGTGTAATTATTTTAAAAAATATTTTGATATATCGCGATACTTTTTCAGGTGTGATGTTTGCACTATTTGCTGCAGTAGGATTTTCTGCCAAGACTATTCTGATCAAGCTCGCCTATCTTGAGCATGTCGATGCCATTACCCTGCTTGCCTTGCGCATGCTGTTTGCAGTCCCTTATTTATAGGCGTGGCAATCTGGCTTAACTTCAGGGAACATCATCCGCTAAAGCTGCAGGATTGGATAGCAGTCATAGTGCTGGGCTTGATGGGTTATTACCTGTCCAGTTTTCTTGATTTTCTGGGGCTGTTGTATATTACCGCCGGTCTTGAACGCTTGATCCTGTTCCTGTATCCCACTATGACGGTGATTCTGTCCGCCATCATCTACAAGTTTGCCATAGGTAAAAAAATCATCATGGCGATGGCCTTGAGCTACGCCGGAATTGTGCTGGTATTTACGCACGATGTAAGCCTCAGCCATACGAATGAGGATATGAGCCAGTCGGATATATGGCTGGGGGCAGGGCTTGTGTTTGCCAGTGCACTTTCCTATTCATCCTATCTGGTGGGGGCAGGACATGCGATCGGGCGCATGGGGGCAACCCGCTTTACCGCATATGCGTCCATCGTGGCCAGTTTCGCCAGCTTGTTGCAATTCGTGCTCACGCATCCACTGTCGTCCTTGAGTCTGTCATACAGGGTGTATGAATTGTCACTAGCCATGGCAATTTTTTCAACAGTGATGCCGGTGTTCATGCTTTCCTACGCAATACGCCGCATCGGTTCCGGTAACAGTTCGTTGATAGGTTCAGTAGGCCCTGTTGCAACGATAGGCTTGGCGTATGTTTTTTTGCACGAACCGATATCTGCAATGCAGATTGCAGGCACCATTCTGGTACTTGCTGGGGTGCTGATGATCAGCCTGAACTCCAGTAAAATCCGGACTAGGGTTTGAAACAGTTCAAGTTGTTTGCGGCCGCCATGCCCTGATGCTGAGTCAGTTTTTTGCGTAAGTAGTCATAGGTGCGTAATAAATTGCCAATATTTGGCAAGCATATCGCCATCCTGCTTTTGCATTTATCAATTTCGCAATTTATTCTGGAATTTGTTACAGATATGCCTGTCGTTTTTGGCTATTGATCACAATGATCGTCTCGCAATATCAACTCTGAAATATGACAAAACGCTGTTGTCAATTTGTCAAGACTTCAACAATTGGATGTTATAAATATTAAATATAATCAAATTGTTATAGGTTTTCCTTGTAATTGTGTTTGTAATAATGCCTGTTTTCAAAAAACAGGCATACAGCGCCGCTGTCATTCCCTTGAACATATTGGAGAAACGCAATCATGTACATTTTAAAAGTGAAATATTTCCTCAAGGATTTTTTAAAGGCTTATAAATAAACAGATGAATTTGGAATTTGGCGCGGGCGATGCCAGGTTAAGCCAGCGGCAAGTGAAATCGCTAGCCATACTGGCCCCGGAATATTCAAAAACAATGCTGCAATGTCGAGGTGTCAGGTGAGAGTACGCGGCAAAAAAACGGCTAGTGGATAAATTCCGGATAAAAGCCCAAAGCTTTCTGAACATTTATGCAAAGATTGGTTTCATACTCAGGTAATAACAGTAGCTTTGTCCCTACCCGTGCGCTTTTTCAGCTCGGAAATATCCAGCGCGATTTTCACCAGCTCGGCCAAGGCCACCTGTGCGTCGAGATGATGATTTTCCACCTTGGCATCGTAGGCTTCCAGATAAATACGCACAGTAGCACCCTCGGTACCGGTGCCGGACAGGCGGTAGATTATGCGCGAGCCGTCGCTGAAAATGATACGCACGCCCTGATTGCTGCTGACACTGCCATCTACCGGATCGGTGTAGCTGAAATCGTCGCAAAATTTCACCGTGTACTTGCCGAATTTGGCACCTGTCAGTTTAGCAAAGTTCGCCTGCACATGGCTAATCACCCCCTTTGCTACCTCAGCGGGCAAACCTTCGTAGTCGTAGCGCGAATAAACATTGCGCCCGTAGCGTGCCCAATGTTCGAACACGACTTTTTCTACCGACTGTCGGCGTACCGCCAGAATATTGAGCCAGAACAACACTGCCCACAGGCCGTCTTTTTCGCGCACATGATCGGAGCCGGTGCCAAAGCTTTCTTCACCGCACAGGGTCACTTTTCCCGCATCCATAAGGTTGCCGAAAAATTTCCACCCGGTGGGCGTTTCAAAACAGGGAATATTCAGTGCCTGTGCCACGCGATCAACCGCTGCGCTGGTGGGCATCGAGCGAGCCACACCGGCGAGGCCCTTCTTGTAGCCGGGCACCCGTGTGGCATTGGCAGCAAGTAGCGCGAGGCTGTCCGAGGGTGTCACAAAAAACTTCTTGCCCAGTATCATGTTGCGGTCGCCGTCGCCATCCGAGGCCGCGCCAAAATCCGGCGCATTATCGCCGTACATGATCTCCACCAGATCATGTGCATAGGTAAGGTTGGGGTCGGGATGGCCGCCGCCAAAATCTTCCAGGGGTATGCAATTCATCAGACTGTCGGCAGGTGCACCCAGACGATGATGCAGAATCTCCGTGGCATACGGGCCGTTTACCGCGTGCATGGCATCAAACTTGATGCGGAAGCCTTCTGCCAGCAACATCTTTATCGCGGGGAAATCAAACAGCGATTTCATCAGCTCGGCATAGTCATTAACGGGGTCAATCACCTCTACCGTCATCTCACCCAGCAGGCTGCTGCCCAGAGCATCTATCTGCATGTCGGTCACATCGAGAATCCGATACTGCTTGAGGGTTTTGCTTTTCTCGAAAATCGCCTCGGTAACCGTTTCAGTGGCAGGCCCGCCGTTGCTGCTGTTGAACTTGATACCGAAGTCGCCATCCGGCCCGCCGGGATTATGGCTGGCTGACAGAATAATGCCGCCAAAGGTTTTGTATTTGCGTATCACGCAGGAAGCGGCGGGGGTGGAAAGTATACCGCTGCGTCCCAGCATCACTTTACCAAAGCCGTTTGCCGCTGCCATTTTCAGGATGACTTGTATCGCGTGCCGATTGTAAAAACGCCCATCGCCGCCCAAAACCAGTGTTGCCCCCTTGGGCGCGGCTATGCTGTCGAAGATGGCCTGCACGAAATTTTCCAGATAGTGTGGCTGCTGGAATACGGTGACCTTCTTGCGCAAACCCGAGGTGCCGGGCTTTTGCTCCTGGAAGGGCTGGGTGGGAACGGTGCGTAGACTCATGGGATACCTTAATAGTGCAATTGTTAAATCATACCATCGCAATTACCAGATAATTTGCACATTTTAGTATTTTGACTTTACAAACAGATGCCATGGGATGGTAAACTTTGCCTGTAAGTATTTAGCCGGGTTAGTTCTAGTGGTAAAACAAGGCACTCGTAACGCTTAGTCGCAAGTTCGATTCTTGCACCCGGCACCATATGCCCGAGCAGTCCGACTTTAATGTCTCCGATGAATCTGCACGGGCTGTTCATCGCGTTGTAGTGCAGTCGCGCGAAACAGCTGCATTTTTAAAGGTGTTCATTATGAAATACAAGCATTTCAAAGGCGGTGTTTATGATTTTGTCTGTGAAGCAAAATTGGAATCCAACCCGCAAATTACCATGGTGGTTTACAAATCCAACGACGGTTCCGCATGGGTCAGGCCGCGGGATGTATTTTACGAATTGCTGGAGCTGGACGGCAAGCTGGTACGGCGATTTGAACCTATAAACTGAAATTTTCATGCACAGCAATTTATACTGAAGTTGCAGCGGCTTATGGGTATACTTTGAGACATGACCCCGACCAACATAAACTTCAAGAATATCCCGGTACAAGCCGGCGTTATTTCTAAAATCATCAGTCTGGATGTTGATTCAAATAACTGTTTTCAAGAGTTGGAGGACATGATCAGTTCCGATCAGGGGGTTGCTTCCCTGTTGCTCAGAGTCGTCAATTCCCCGTTCTACAGCCGCGGCAGCAAGATTGCCACCATACCCTACTCCATAAGCCTGCTGGGCTACAGCGTGGTGCGCTCGCTGGCGCTGATGGCCTTCAGTCGTTCCCTGTTTTCACATACCAAGAATGACATGTTCCGTCTGCATATCTGGCAACATTCCCTGCTCACTGCGTTGGCCAGCCAGACAATATGCCAGCAACTGGGCAACAGCAAACTTAAAGATGATGCCTTTATCGCCGGGCTAATGCACGATACCGGCAAGGTGTTGATGTTTTCGCACAGCCCGGAATTGTATGAGAAGGTGTTCAAGTTCTCGTTTGATAATAATTGCGCCAGCAATCAGGCCGAGCATAAATGGTTTGGCTTCGATCATTGCGATGCGGGACTGGAAGCAGTGCGGGAGTGGAAGCTGCCAGAGCGCTTCAACGACTACATGGGCAAGAAATTAAGCATGCCTTATGCCGACGCGGCCGCGGATGACGTGCTGCTCAGCCTCACGGCTGCCAACTATCTGATCAAAACGGCGGGTATAGGTGCCAATGCCATCGAAGATGAAGAAGCCAGACTGGCAGCTTTGCGCGCCTCGGGCTTGAACGAAGAAGTATGCGCACATCTGCTAAGAAAAGAATTCATCGAGGAATTGATGGAAAATGACACCTACAAACTATGCGCAAGCATTTAGGGAGACTTTGTTGACCTCTGGCAAACCTGTGTCGCAGTCGCAGACCTTGTTGCTCACTTCACTGGAGCGCACCATCTGGGGCAGCCTGCATGACGAGCTGGAAGCAACCCTTAACCGGCTGGATCTCGCGCAGCTGTCTTCACCCACCATGCTGATCCTGCATGACTTGATCGATTGTGCCGTGAGGACCATGCACCAGCGGGTTTTTGCCAGATTGGCCGAAGAAGATTTTGGCATGAGTATGGAAGGCAACGAAGAAAATCTGCAGACCTTCTACACCGCCGAAGTGGTTGAACACGGCTCGCAGAACATAGCCCGTTACTGCGAACAGCATGGTCTGCATGTGAGTGTCAATTTCCCGCATTCCGCTGATACGATAGTTGAAATCATCATACCCGTGGCGTGCGATAAGAAAACCTGCAATGCGATGAAACTGGTTGAAGCTTTGGCTTACAGTATTGAAAATAGCGATTTGCCTGAAGTGTCAGAGGGTTGTGTGGTGACGTTGAAAAAGCCAGCCGGTAAAACATCATCCATGCAGCTGGGCAATTTCCTGGACGAAAGCCTCAGCCTGAACAGCGTCAACCGCATTTATGAAAAACTGGGTTACGGCGTTATTCAGTTTTCCAGCGCAGGCGAAGTGATAGGCGTTTCACGCGCCATGCTCAGCAGCGTGAAACTGCCTATCAGCGATACGTCGATCAATACTTTCTGCGCTGCCATACCGTTCAACTTCTACAACGACATCGTGTGGGGATTGGCACTGTCGGGGGAAGATGGCGTGTTTGAAAACTATCGCATACGCATGCGCATCTCGGGCGCAGAGAACGTTTCGGTGCTGTTCAATGTCAGCGGCTATCGCGACGAGAAATCCATAATTCACTCGCTGTGGCAAGTCGTGTCTCTGGCCGATGGCGGCGCCAGCCTGGGCGAGGGCTCCATGTTGAGCGAGGCACGCATCCACAAGATCACGCGCAACTATGTGCCGCAGCTGGTGGAAGAAAAAGCGCGCGAAGCGGTGCGCCTGGGCAAGGACAAACTCACCAACGAGGAATGCAAGGTTGCCGTGTTGTTCTGCGACATTGTCGGCTTTACCTCCTATGTGGAAACCAATGCCAGCAGCGAATCCATCATCGACACGCTCAACACCATACTGCGCCGTGTCTCCAGCTCGGTTAAACGCTATAACGGTTCCATCGACAAATTCATGGGCGACAGCATCATGGCCATCTTCCGCGACCCGGCCGAAGCGGTGTTTGCCGCGCTGGACATGCAAAGCCACTCGGCCGATATCAACAGCCTGCGGCAGCGGGCAGGGCAGGACATGCTGCGCCTGCGCATAGGTCTGCACTGGGGTGAGGTTGTGATCGGCAACGTGGGTACCGCAGAAAGGCTGGACTGGACGGCGATTGGTGATGTCGTCAACACCGCTTCGCGCATAGAGAAAAACTGCAAGCCCGGCTCCATACTCGTCAGCACGGATGTGCGCGATGCCATCGCGACCAGTCAACCGACAGGGATAGCATTTGGCGAGGTGTTCGAGATCAAGGTCAAAGGCAAACGCGATACGCTGTCTGTATGCCATATCAATCATCCCGGAGACAGGCAGTCGGCCTGACGCAAAGTTATCTAGGCCATTTGGTGTATTGTTTGCGTGTAAATTACAGTGTAAATTTCTGAAAAATATTATTGTCGTTTAACGACTTTAGTAAATGGAGCTTACTTGCAACATGCATTACGCCTGGTTTCATCCGGGTATTTTGTCGACAACAGCAAACTTTCTGTCACTATTCCTGGCCTGCAGAAATAAATGACGAGATAATAAAAATAATAAAGCATTGAGGGGGGTTGTGAACTTAACTGTTACAACCAAGGATTTTTGTACCATGGCTATATTGTTTACATTAATTTTAGAGTGGCTGCCGTTTGTCTTTCTGGGTGTGGGCGCAATACTCTCGGTATTTGGATTCTTCCAGATGAAACGGTCGATTCAAGAAAACTCATTGAATATATTGAATAATTTCAAGGTTTCGTTGCAGGCGCATGATATTGCCAACTGGAAAGAACTCTATCTAGGTACCAGTGAGACTGCCGCGCCGCCCGCAGGTTGTTTTCTAGACCAGACAGGTCAGTTCGTGGCGCTGGATACCATGTGGACTGCAGGAAATGCAGATCACACCGCGGTACAACGCATGGCCGAATCGCTGGAAAAAGTCTGTGTTGAAATACTGAAGCCGGGCGTGGATATTAAAATAATATGGCATGAACTCGGCCAGTTGATGACTGCCATGCACAGATGGCTGGGCGAGATTCCGGGCGTATCGGAAGAGCTGACTTTTCTGCAGGAACAATATCCGTCGCTCAAGAAGGTCTTTGTAAAACACGCGCGCGAATTCAAAAAATGGCCTTATCATCTTTATATCAAGGACTGACCAGTATTTGTAACACGACGAAAACCACCGAACAAACTCCGTTAATTTGCCAATACTGAAAATAATTCATGCCAACTAATAATTCAAGTCGCTGGTTGCCCACCCTTGCGCTCGTTGTTCTTTCCCTTACTTGGGGCTATACCTGGGTCATCGCCAAGCAGGGTCTGGCCTTTGCAGGGCCGTTTGCTTTTGCGGCAGAACGTTGCGTGGGCGGTGCGCTGGCATTGATCCTGGTGTTGAAGTTTCTGCGGCGGCCACTCAAACTTGAAGCTCCGTGGCCCACCGTGGCCATCGCGCTGACGCAGGGCGCGGGCTTCATGGTGTTGCAAACCTGGGCACTGGTGGAAGGCGGCCCAGGCAAAACCGCCGTGCTGATTTTCACCATGCCGATCTGGACCTTGCTGCTGGCCTGGCCGATATTGGGTGAGCGTGTCGTCGGCAAGCAATGGTTCGCGGCTATCAGCACACTCACCGGCCTGCTGCTTATTATCGAACCGTGGAATATGCATTCCAGCCTGTTCAGCAAATTTCTCGGCCTGATGGCAGCCCTGTGCTGGGCCACCGGTACCATCCTGATCAAGCGCCTGCGCAGCCGGCAAAAAGTAGACCTGCTTGCGCTCACCACCTGGCAGATGATCATCGGTGCGCTGCCCTTGGTGTTGCTGGCCTGGCTGGTGCCGGAACGCGCCACCGAGTGGAACGTGCATTACATGGGCATACTCGCCTTCATGTCCATTGCCAGCACGGCCATGTGCTGGTGGCTGTGGATCTACATACTCGACCGTGTGCCCGCGTGGGAAGCCAGCCTCTCTGTGCTGGGTACACCGGTGGTGGCGATCGTGTCATCGCGCCTGCTGCTGGCCGAGCAATTCAAAGCCATGGAAGTAATAGGCATCCTGCTGATAGGCAGCGGTCTGGCCTTGCTCTCATTGTTTGGCTGGATTGCCAGCCGCAGGGCAATTGTCAAAATCTAAAAAAGCAGTAGTAATAATAGATAAGTTAATAGTTAAAATCTAATAAAGTAATAGACAGATCAAAATAAGTTAATAGTCAAAATTTATTTAGGTCAATTTAGATTTTTACCTGGCCAGGTTGCCGATAATTCGCAAGTTATGTGCCAGAAAGCACATAGCCAGCCAATAAATTTCTAAACAGAAATAATTTGCTTTGCAGCGCACCTCGTCATGGACCCTCGCTGTTTTCAAAACAAAAAAAATGAAAATCCAGCAGGTCTGTAGAGCAAGGCGCGTATTTTTTTGCAGGTAAATTGCAGCAAATTGGCGCTCAGATGCAGATGAGTTAATCGGAGCAAATATTTTTTTGCTGCTCCTGCTTTAGGTCTTGAAAAGCAGCAAAAAAGTTACCCACAAAATCTGTGGATAACTTTGTGGATTACTTTTTTTAACTGGGCTAAATGCCTCTCTGGTAACTCTTTTTTCCTGCTGCTCAATTATTACGCATTTGCTAAAATTCAATATAATCAAATAGTTGTGTATTGATCACTGCGCTTTCCGCAGAACTGTAGCAAACTACCCACATATTTATTGGGTTTGTGGATTATTGGCGTTTGTCAATATATAAAACACCCTGGATAAAAATAATATTATTTTTTTTCAACTGCTGGTAGTGGGTACAGAAAAGAGAATTGAACTCCCCAAACAGGACGGGGTGAGTTAAGCTTCGTTCTTTAATTTTTTACAGACTTCACACCATGGCCCAATATGTAATGTCCATGCTCCGCGTGAGCAAAATCGTTCCTCCCAAGCGTCAAATCATCAAAGACATCTCCTTAAGCTTCTTTCCCGGCGCCAAAATCGGCCTGCTCGGCTTGAACGGCTCGGGTAAATCTACCGTGCTCAAAATCATGGCCGGTGTCGATAAAGAATTCGACGGCGAAGTGCAGCGCCTGCCCAACATCAACATCGGCTACCTGCCGCAAGAACCGCAGCTTGATCCGGAAAAAACCGTCAAGCAGGAAGTCGAGTCCGCCCTGGGCGAAGTCATGGAAGCGCAAACCAAGCTCGATGCCGTGTATGCCGCCTATGCAGAAGAAAATGCAGACTTCGATGCCCTGGCTGCCGAGCAAGCTCGCCTTGAAGCCATCATCGCCACCAGCGGTTCCGATTCCGAACACCAAATGGAAATCGCGGCGGATGCTTTAAGATTGCCCGAGTGGGATGCGGTCATCAAGAACCTTTCCGGTGGTGAAAAGCGCCGCGTGGCGCTGTGCAAGCTGCTGCTGGAAAAGCCCGACATGCTGCTGCTGGACGAACCCACCAACCACCTCGATGCCGAGTCTGTAGAGTGGCTGGAACAATTTCTCGTGCGCTTCCCCGGCACCGTGGTGGCCGTTACCCACGATCGTTACTTCCTAGATAACGCAGCCGAATGGATCTTGGAACTCGACCGCGGCCACGGCATTCCGTGGAAAGGCAACTACTCCAGCTGGCTGGAGCAAAAGGGCGAGCGTCTGGCCACAGAAAACAAACAGATCGACGCACACATGAAGGCGATGAAACAAGAACTGGAATGGGTACGCCAAAATCCCAAGGCGCGTCAGGCAAAATCCAAAGCCCGTCTGGCTCGCTTTGACGAACTCAACTCGCAAGAGCACCAAAAGCGCAATGAAACACAGGAAATTTTTATTCCTGTAGGCGAACGTTTGGGTAACGAAGTCATCGAATTCACCAACGTCACCAAATCCTATGGCGACCGTTTGCTGATGGACAACCTCAGCTTCAAAATTCCACCCGGCGCCATCGTCGGTATCATCGGCCCCAACGGCGCGGGTAAATCCACCCTGTTCCGCATGATCACTGGTAAAGAGCAACCCGATAGCGGCGAAGTGAAAATCGGCCAAACTGTAAAGATCGCCTATGTAGACCAATCGCGTGATGCACTGGAAGATAATAAATCTGTGTTCGACGCCATCTCCGGCGGTAACGATATTTTGACTGTAGGCAAATACGAAACTCCAGCCCGTGCCTACATTGGCCGCTTCAACTTTAAAGGCGGCGACCAAGCCAAAATTGTCGGCCAACTTTCCGGTGGTGAGCGCGGTCGTTTGCATCTGGCCAAAACACTTATCTCAGGTGGAAATGTACTGCTGCTCGACGAACCATCGAATGACTTAGACGTAGAAACCCTGCGCGCACTGGAAGATGCCCTGCTGGAATTCGCCGGTTGCGTCATGGTTATCTCGCACGATCGCTGGTTCCTGGACCGTATCGCCACGCACATCTTGGCGGCAGAAGGTGACTCGAAGTGGACCTTCTTTGATGGCAACTATCAGGAATTTGAAGCGGATAAAAAGAAGCGTCTGGGTGAAGAGGGTGCAAAACCTAAGCGGATTCGGTATAAGCCGATTAGCAGGTAATATTAGAGATTCAGAAAAGTTGCTGTCACTTATTCATTTAAACTGAAAGGAGCCGGAATGACGACTAGTAAAATAAAAATCAAGATGGGTGCAATTGAAATTGATTATGAGGGTTCAGAGGAATTCCTTAAAGAGGAGCTTCCATCTCTACTCAAGGCAATGTCAGATTTATATAAATCTTCTGCTCCTTTGATTGGGTTTAGTGGCGCAGCACCAATAAATTCATCTGATTCCCCAAAAATACAGGGGACAACTGCCACCCTTGCAGCTAAGCTAGGTGGTGGCTCTGGACCAGATCTCATGATGTCTGCTGCAGCAAGGCTTACTTTTGTTTTAGGGAAAGAAAAATTTCATAGAGCAGATTTATTAGAGGAAATAAAATCTGCTTCTAGCTATTACAAGACTTCTTATTCGTCTAATTTTTCAACGTTACTTAATGGTTTGGTAAAGGCCGGTAAGCTTATGGAGCCATCTAAAGACAATTATTCAATAAGTGCAGATAGTCTGAAATATATGGAGGCCCAGCTTGCTTGATATTAGCTCTCTGAAAAACCTTTTGCATCAGGCAGGTTTTTCACAGGTTGATAAATTACTGTTATGCGCAGCTTTTAATATTGACGAACCAAAGTCAGTTAATACAATAAAAAGTATCGCAAAACAAGCTGGATTTCGTCTCGTAGATAAATGGAATGTTTCTTCAATACTTTCGAAAAGCGGTGGCTTGGCCATTAGAACTGACAATGGTTGGGAGCTAACAAACATTGGTAAGGCAAGAGTGGTTCAATTGGCAGGTGCTGCTGTGTCAGGCTTTACACCCAAGGTGGCATCAGGTTTGCGCTCTCATTTGTCTAGTATTTCAAATCATGAATCAGCAGCATTTTTAGAGGAAGCAATAAGTTGCTATGAAACTAAACTCTATCGTTCTGCTGTTGTCCTTACGTGGGTTGGCGCAATAGCTGTTCTCTATGATTTTGTTATAGCGTACAAGCTAGTGGAATTTAATGCTGAAGCTACGAAAAGAAACCTAAAGTGGAAAATTGCAAAAACTAAGGATGATTTAGCTAATATGAAGGAGTATGATTTTTTGCAAGTCCTTCATGCTATATCTGTAATAGGTAAGAGTGTTAAAGACGAACTAGAAGGTTGTTTGAAATTCAGAAATGGTTGTGGGCATCCAAATTCTCTAAATACTGGCGAAAGTCGCGTTTCAGGCCACATTGAAACCCTCATGCTTAATATTTTTTCAAAATTCTAAAACTCAATACATATTCGTGAGGATATAGGAATGGGTACCATTGATTTTATTGAAAGGTAGAATGGCATGAAACATGAGCAGATGTTAGACAGCTTAGTTGCTAATGCACTGGATTTTTTAGATCGCTCGCTGCATGATTTCGACGCCGCCCCCAAATTTTCTGTTATTCATTTTTATGCAGCCGTTGAGCTTTTTCTTAAGGCTCGTCTTCTTGCCGAGCATTGGTCTCTTGTTGTAACGAAACGACAAGATCCTGATATTAAACGATTTTTAAATGGTGACTTTCAGTCCGTTTCGCTCGAAGAAGCGTAAGCGCTCCAGCAACTCCAGACTTGTTGCCTGATTCCAACTTCATCAAGCTTGCAACCTTTAAAACGAGAAGGAGCAATCATGAAAATGGGAACGGAATTCTGGGAGGGTCATGTTGCTGCGGCCAAGCTTGAAGCGATATCGGCAAGTGAGTATGCAAGGCGTCACGGCATCTCGGTGGCGGCCTTGTATTATTGGCAGCACAAATGCAGAGACACAGCTGTTGTTTTATCCTCCAAAGCATCGAAACTTGCCAGACAATCGCACAACAGCCCATTCGTTGCACTCCACGTATTGGACAAGGTGAACATACCATCTTGTCCGTGAATAAAGCTATAGGGGTCAGCATCGCAATTAGCTAAAAGGGTCAGCATCGCAATAAGTTTGATCAGAGAGCTAGTATATGCAAGGAGTAGGCCGTTTCTGTAAGCCGCTGCAGCGGCAACAGCTAAGTTAGGTGGGGGAGTTTTCTCGGGTGAGGTGTGCATTTCCAGTAGTTGAAATTTATTAGCAGGTCATCATGCGTACTATCAACATACGAGATGCAAAAAAACAGCTTTCCGGTTTGGTAAAGTGTGCAGCACAAGGCGAATCGTTTATCATCGCCAAGGCAGGCAAACCTATGGTCAAGCTTATTCCTTTTTCACAAGAAAATATTAGCACCGCAAACCGTCTCGGTTTCATGCAAGGCGAATTTACTGTACCCGCAGTTTTCGACCAAATGGGCAGTAAAAAAATTGCCCGTTCATTCAAGGCAGCAGCCATCTCCACTTGTGGTTACCGCTTTAATCGTGATGCTGCGAATGAACGGGTTTAATCGACCATGCCTACACTGTAAAACGCAATTTAATATGTATTTGCATCCATATTGCTTTAAATGCATAATGTTGCCATGAACTGGGTCGTTCTCTTTCATGATGCATTTGAACTGGAGGTGCAACAGTTGCCTGTTGATCTTCAAGACGAGTTGTTTGCACATGCAATGTTGTTGCGCGAATTCGGTCATAGCCTGGGCAGGCCCACCGTTGACACCTTGAACGGTTCAAAGCACGCCAATATGAAAGAAATGCGCTTTAACTGGAACAAAGAAGTATGGCGCATTGCATTTGCTTTTGACACCAAACGCAACGCCATCTTGCTGGTTGGCGGTAATAAGGCAGGCGCAGATCAAAAACGATTTTACAAAAAATTAATTGCTATCGCTGACACACGCTTTGATGAACATCTAATTGAATTAAAGCAACACGAAGGAGGAAAGAAAAATGGCTAAAAATCTCGATCAAATAATGGGCAAGCTGCCTGCTGGCCGCCGAGCAAAAATTGAAAAACGCGCCGCCGATATCGCAACCTTGAAAGACCTACGATTGGCAGTTGAACTGACTCAAGATGAACTCGCGCATAACCTTGGGGTAGGGCAAGACACCATTTCGCGGCTGGAGCGGAAAAGCGACATGTTGCTTTCAACCTTACGCCGCCATGTTGAAGCAATGGGTGGCAAGCTTGAGTTGGTTGCTCATTTTCCGAACAGACCGCCGATGGTGATAGACCATTTGAAGCAATAAGTTTGAACCGGGGGCTTGTACCCGCAAGGAGTAGGGCGTTTTTGCCTCGCAGAGGTTCTTGCCTGCTCTGGGGGTAAGCCGCTAAACCAGCTAGGCTACGCTCGTTTCTGTGTCTGCTAATTCTTCCGTACATTACTGCTTGACGATACTATCGTGGTGCGATAGTATTTATTTCCATGATTACGGACTTTCACGACGAAGAAACGCACAAGGTTTGGATAGGCGAGTTTTCTCGTCGGCTACCGAATCAGATTCAGCAAGTGGCACGTCGTAAATTACGCATGCTACATAACGCACAACGGGTTGAAGATTTGCGAATTCCGCCGAGCAATCGTCTTGAAATGTTAAAAGGTAATCGTGCCGGGCAGTGGAGCATACGCATCAATGAACAATGGCGTGTTTGCTTCGTGTGGAGCGATGGGCAGGCAAGTCGCGTGGAGATTTGCGATTATCACTAAGGAGAAAAGATGATGACTAAAAAAATCAAACAAAAACTAAACAATGTTCATCCCGGGGAAGTGCTACGCGAAGAATTTTTGCTTCCGCTAGGCATCACTCAATATCGTCTGGCTAAAGAACTCGGTGTGACAGAGGCACGCATTTCGGCTATCTGCTCTGGCAAGCGTGCGATCACCGCAGATACCGCATTGCGCCTGGCTGCTTTCTTTGGTACCACAAGCGGCTTCTGGCTTGGCTTGCAGGCTGATTACGATACCGAAGAGGCAGCCAAGGAATTGGAAGGCGTGCTATCCCAGATACATCGGTTCGAGCCACTAGCTGCGTGATTATTGTATATGACTATTCAGGAGAAAGAAAAATGGCTAAAAATCTAGATCAAATAATGGGAAAACTACCAACAAATCGACGCGCAGAAATTGAAAAACGCGCTGACAAACTTGCAACCTTGAACAAGTCAAAGATGTGTACCGTTTCTGCCTCGCAGAGGTTCTTACCTCCTCTGGAGGTAAGCCGCTGAAGCGGCAACAGCTATGCTCGGTGGGGGAGCTAGCAAACGATCTACGCTTATACTAGAATCCGTGTCATTAGTAAGGAGGTTAATCATGCAAACAGTCGAATTTGTCAGCAAGGCACATGATGGTGTAGTTGATTTGCCACGAGAGTTGCAAAACTGGAATGGCAAGCAAGTGCGAGTGATCTTGCTGGAAGCAACAAGCGAAGTATCCAAACACAAGCCAAAATTCAAGGCCGCGACCATTTCTACGCGCGGTTATCGCTTTGATCGCGATGCCGCAAATGAACGGTAAAACCTTCTTCGATACCAATGTTGTTGTTTATCTTTATTCCAGTGACGAGCCGGATAAAAGAGAAACCGCACAATCTCTGATTGAACAAAACGATCCTGTTGTCAGTACCCAAGTATTAAGCGAACTTGCCAATACACTGAGCCGTAAGTTTGCTTTGTCTTTTGATGTTGTTGCCCAAGCTGTCGTTGAAGTACAAGATGCCTGCACCGTTTTGCCAGTTATGCCAGAAACCATTTTGTTGGCATTAACCCTCGCGAAAAAATACAAATATTCTTACTATGACAGTCTGATCCTGGCGAGTGCGTTGTCGGCAGGCTGTAATACGATTTTTACTGAAGACATGCAGCATGGTCAAGTCATAGAAAACTCGTTGACGATAAATAATCCATTTAAAAAATGATTGAAATGTAGATTTTCATTGATTATTAAAATGAAGAATATTTTACAAATGAAGGCACCAGTTTCCAAATCTACAGACCCCGATATGCAAAAAGTTCCGCAAGCCTTATTGCGTGCGGCTGAGAATGCACGAAAGCTTGCCGAGCAAACAGGCACAAAGTTTGTTGTACGCCGATCAACGGAAAATACCGTAATTACGAAGCAGAAATAAGCTTGAGTTATTTGTTAGATCAATATTGAATTCAAGAGAATACCCATAGTAATAGTTATGCATGAGATTCAAGATGAATGACCGCATTACAATTGACCCAGCAGTTTGTCACGGCAAGCCATGTATACGTGGCTTGCGATATCTCGTTGAGAATATGCTGGAGTGGTTGGCGAGCGGTATGACAACTGAAGATATTCTGGCTGATTATGCAGACCTTGAACGAGACGACATTCTGGCAGCGCTTTCCTATGCAGCACGATTAGCCCACGTAAAACGGTCAGCATCGCAATAACTTGTTAAGGTGCCAACATGAAAATTCCAATCTCCTTCCTCTTTCTCTTACTGCTTGCGCCGCTTTCATTCACAGTGTCTGCCGCAGAGGCTG
Source organism: Burkholderiales bacterium (assembly GCA_038208855.1). Classification (GTDB taxonomy): domain Bacteria; phylum Pseudomonadota; class Gammaproteobacteria; order Burkholderiales; family Gallionellaceae; genus 39-52-133. The sequence goes on along the minus strand of JBBQYH010000022.1, from coordinate 737 downwards.
CGTCTGCCGCAGAGCCCGAGGTGATCTACTGGAACTCGGATGCGGGCAAGGCGTTGCGCGCCAGAATAAAGCCTGATGCAGACTACTGGCAACTTATTCCCTGGTTCACGAATCAGGAGAATCAGGCCTATTGTGGTGTGGCCAGTGCGGTGACGGTGCTGAATGCGATGCCGATCAAGAAGCCGGTTGATCCCATCTATGCGCCGTTTGCCTATTTCACGCAAAGCAATTTTTTTACGCCGGAGGTGGTGAAGGTCATCGGTCCGCAGACGGTGCGCAATCAGGGCATGACCCGCGACGAGATGGTGTTAACGCTGACGCAACTTGGCGTAAAGGCGACGACGGTTGCAGGTGATGATATGGATGAGCCTGCGCTGCGTAAGCTGGTGCAAAAGGCGATGGGCGATGACGGGCAGTTTGTGCTGGTTAACTTTTTGCGCAGGTCCTTAGGGCAGCCCGGCGGGGGCCATTGGTCGGTGTTGGCAGCCTATGATGCGCAATCGGATCGTGCGCTGATCCTCGATGTGTCGAAGTATATGTACGCACCAGAGTGGGTTACTATCCCTACGCTGCGCAAAGCGATAGACACGCTGGACTCCACGAGCAATGAGTCGCGGGGTTTGGTGTTTGTGTCGCAATAGGGGCGGGGAATCAATGAGGACGGACTCGATTTCAATTGTAACTATCTGATTGTATTTAATAAAAATAATTCATTAGGCTCGATTTATTTTACTTTT
>JBBQYH010000021.1:0-21115 GCA_038208855.1 Burkholderiales bacterium | reverse complement strand
TCCTTGTCGGGCGGCGGCAGAACGGTGGCAGATGCACTGGGTGGGCAGTTGATTCCGCAAAATACCACCGACCTGAAGCAGCGCAAATTGTTGAACGTGGTGGAAGAAATGGCTATCGCCTCCGGCACGCCGGTACCGCCGGTTTATATTCTGACGGGCGAGCCGGGCATCAATGCTTTTGCGGCTGGCTTCACGCCGCGCGATGCCGTTATCGGCGTAACACAAGGGCTGATCGATCATCTAACACGAGAACAATTGCAGGGTGTCATTGCGCATGAGTTCAGCCATATCTTTAATGGTGATATGCGCCTCAATATCCGCTTGATCGGGGTGCTGAACGGCATTCTGATTATCGGCTTGGCCGGTTATTATATTTTGCGTTCCACGACATTTTCGGGACGCGGGCGAAATAACGACAAAGGCGGCGGCATTGTGGCGCTGGCTATCGGGCTGATGGTTATCGGTTTTGCCGGGACTTTTTTTGGCAGCCTGATCAAAGCCGCGGTAAGCCGCCAGCGTGAATATCTGGCCGATGCCTCGGCAGTGCAATTTACGCGCAACCCGGGCGGTATTGCCGGTGCCTTAAAGCGCATAGGCGGGCTTGCGCAAGGTTCCATCGTGGAAAACCCCGGCGCTCCCGAAATCAGCCATGCGTTTTTTGCCCAGGGTGTTTCGGGTTTCATGCAAGCGATGTCTGCCACCCATCCGCCGCTGGAAAAACGCATCCGCCGTATCGATCCGCATTGGGACGGCAAGTTTGATTTTTCCGACCTGAACGACGCTAGCGTGGATGACTCTGGCGAAGAGTCCGCGGCCGCCAAGCAACAGTCACGCGCAGCGCTGGCACAAAAAGTGGCCATGACTGTTGGCGGTGCCGCGATGGCGGATATCAAAAATTCCATAGACCAGATAGGCAAGCCGAAAGCGGCAACGATAGAGCACGCGCGTGCGCTGATTGACGATTTGCCCGAGGCCCTTAAAGACGCTGCGCGTGAATCCTTTGGTGCGCGTGCCGTAATTTATTTGATGCTGCTTGATGCCGGGCAAACAGTGCGTGACATGCAGTTGGCGCATTTGCAGCAGCATGCCGATGCGCATGTATTCGCCTTGACCAATAAACTCATGCCGCAGATGCATGAACTGGATATCAAATTCCGTCTGCCGCTTATCGATATCGCGATACCGTCGCTCAAACAGTTGTCGCTAGAACAGTACCAGACCTTCAAGGCTAACCTGGACGCTTTGATAGAAATGGATGCCAAGGTGGATATGTTTGAATGGTCGTTGCAGAAAATTCTGTTTAATCATCTGGACGGGCAGTTCTTCAAGTTGCCGCACATACAGCCGCGCTTCGACCAGCTCAGCCAGCTCAAGCCGGAGACCGAAATGGTGTTGTCGATGATGGCCCATGCCGGACATGACGATCCACAGAACACTCAGGCCGCATTCAGTGCAGCAGTGCAAACTCTGGATTTCAGCGGGCTGCAGTTGCTGGGGAAAAATGAACTCAGTATTGCGGCTCTGGATCTTGCCCTGCAAAGACTGGAAATGTTGAAACCCCTGGCCAAGCCGCAATTGCTCAAGGCGTGCGCCACCAGCGTGATGCATGACCAGCAGATAGCGCCTGTCGAGGTTGAGTTGATGCGTGCCTTTTCAGATGTGCTCGGTTGCCCCATGCCGCCGATTATCCAAACGCCGGTTTTAGTTTAGCCAGCAGTACTGGCCCAAACCAAACGTTTAACCTAACCACCTGATTATATTGAATAAATATTGCTGTGTCGTAATATTTATTCAATATAATCAATAGCTTGCATACAAGCTTCTGCAATTAAAGTACTCCACCGAAAGCAACAGGGTAAATTGCGTAGGGTGCGCCGTGCGCACCATGGTGCGTGTGACGCACCCTACAAAAATACGTCCCAAGGGGCGGGGAATTTACCCGTAAGCGATTAAAAACAGTACGGGGTGCTGCGCGAGTTGACCCGTGTCAGCGCAGATGTAATAGCGCCATATGTGAGTTAGCGCACAGTGTACAATCCGCACGGGACGGAAAATGTCGCCATATGCATCACAACCTAATGGTGACTTCAGCATGGAAATGCAAGATATAACAACAGTTGAAAATACTGATGGCAAAAAGCAAGAGGTGCGTCAGGATGATCAAACCGGTTCCGGAGAGGTGCCCCAAACACCTGCAGCAGAAGATGTGCCGGCGGTAATCTCTATACACGACATACCTTACCTGCAAATCAATTTGGCCATGAGTGTGCTGGCGTTCATCGCGGTCGTCGCCTCGCTGTATCTTGCACGCGCCTTCTTCGTACCCTTGTTGATAGGTATACTCGCCAGCTATGCACTCAGCCCGGTGGTGGAGTGGATGAAGCGACGCCATGTACCTCGCTCACTGGGCGCGGCAATGGTGCTGATTACACTGCTGGGCGGCACTTCATGGATGTCTTATTCCTTGAGCGACGATGCCGCGGCAATGATAGAAAAACTGCCGGAGGCCGCGCGCAAGCTGCGGCAAAATCTGAGTGAAGACCGCACCGGCCCGACTGCACTGCAAAACATGCAGGAAGCCGCTACGCAAATCGAGGGAGCTGCTTCTGATGCCGGCGCAAAGCCGGGCAAACGCGTAGTCATAGCAAAAGATCACGAGCCTTCCACCTGGTTGCACGATTACGCATTGGCGCAGTCTGCACTGCTGTTTACTGTGGTTAGCCAGACACCCATCGTGCTGCTACTCACTTATTTTTTGCTGGCTGCAGGTGGTCATTTCAGACGCAAATTGGTACAACTGGTCGGGCCGTCGCTGATACGTAAACAAGACGTGGGAATTATCCTTGATGAGATAGATGTGCAGATCCAGCGCTATCTGCTCACCATGCTGATGTCCAATGTGCTGGTCGGTATCGGTATCTGGCTTGCGTTCCGCGCGATGGGTATGGAACAAGCCGCCGTGTGGGGCGCTGCTGCCAGCGTGCTGCACTTTATTCCCTACCTGGGGCCGGCGCTGATTGCCTTTGCCGGCGGCGCGGCTGCCTTTATGCAGTTCGGCTCGTTACTTCAGGCGCTCGCCGCGGCAGGCTTGTCTTTCCTGGTGGCGGGTGCGGTGGGTTTTGTGTTTATGCCGTGGCTGCAAAGCCGCTTTGCGGGGGTGAACTCCGCAGTGCTGTTTATTTCCCTGTTGTTTTTCGGCTGGCTGTGGGGCGTATGGGGTTTGCTGCTGGGTGCCCCGCTGGTTGCCATCGCCAAGGTGATCTGCGACCGCGTGGATGTGCTCAAACCGGTGGGTGAGTTGCTGGGGAGATAGTGATGCTGCAACCGCTCGGTGTGCCAACGCACAGAGTATATGTGTCAGAAGAGACATGATCCGCAGGTTGACGCAATACCTTGAGCCTGCTTCTCCTTATCATGTGAAGCCGGCGAGGCTGCTGCAAAAAACGAATTTACTTTGGTGTAGTTCTAATGCCATTTCGGCAAATTATTTTAATTCAGGAGATACAGCAATGATCAAATTGGGCAAATATGTCATCACAGCATTTTCAATGGGCATGCTGCTTGTGTCACTTTCTGCATGCAAGGAAGGCCCGGCTGAATCGGCCGGCAAGAAGATAGACAACGCCGTGGAAAAAGCCGGTGATAGTCTCGACAAGGCCGGCGACAAGATAGACAAAGCGGTACATGACGACAAGAAATAAGCTGCAACATTTCCTCTGAGTACACCGGGTCAGGCTCAATCTTCCACACCAATGTTAGCGGTCGGAGATTGAGCCTGATCTATTTTGACGTTTGCAAGGGACGTGCAATACGGATAATTTGCTGCGCTATCTTTTCCGGTGACAACACAAAATTGATACAACCGCTCTCAATCGCACTCTGCGGCATTTCCGGCTGAAACGCGGTGTCGAGTTGTTGCGCGATGGTAATGCCGCCTATCTGCTGGATGCCGCACATTGCCTCGGCACCATCGCCATCGTAGCCGGAAACAATCACGGCAATAAGCTGGCCATCCCAATGACGTGTTAATGAGCGCAGAAATACAGTAATGACATCGGGCCACCCCCTGGGTTTGGAAATCGGCTTCAGCAGAAATACGTCTTCATCTATATGCAAATCGCGATTCTCGGGGATGATGAATACATGGTTAGGCTTGATCAACAATTTTTCAGTGATCAACTCAACCGGCATCGCCGTATACGTTGGCAGTATTTCATGCAGTATGGTGGGAAATTTTGTAATGTGATTCACAATCACGATAGCCACACCCATGTCAGCCGGCAGATTTTGCAATAGCCGGATATAGGCATCCAGCCCCCCGGCCGAGCCGCCTACACATACGATGGGGAAATTTTCCGCAGCAAAAATATCTTTAGTAGCCATAAATTTCGGTATGTACCCGTACTCCGCAAGATGCAATGTTGCAGAAAACCAACTGGTCGAAACGACTTCCTTGTTAGCAGCCTCCTGCATAATTACTGTTCATTTTTGCAGGCAGGATTTTCAATTTTTTTGCATGTTCTCAATATTCGCAAAAACTCTCTGTGCGCTAACTCACACTTGGCTAGCTTGTGCTGGTTAATTTTGCAAGTGAGGCTGGCAGTTTAGAGAGTTAAATCAGGAGGCTAAAGGCAACAGCAACACAAAAGTTTTGCCAAGCGCTGAAACCGTATCTCTGCAGCCAGAGCCATGCATAAGTTAATTGCCAAATGCCTTGCCGGCTTCTGTTTAAACAGGCTTGCCGGGTAAAAACTGAGAATCTCGTATTGGATAGAATTAATGTCTGCTATGGCAAAAGACATGTGCTCAGGCATTTAGAGATCATCCTTCATTCAGAAACTGATTGCGCTTGGGTTGCAGTTTTAATGTGTGTGAAGTAATACTTGTATGCAACAAACGAAGGTACAGATTTAATTTTTATGAAATTGACAAAAAGTTAAATATCGGATTTACTTGAATCGCTTTGTCATACAAAAAAAACAAATAGTCTTGATCAATTTTTAAAATCAACCAAGGGGAAAAAATGTATAGCAACATGATTTCAAACAGAATCCTCAAAATAGCCATTATCCTTATACTGACACTTTCTACAAGTTCATGCCTTATTTTCTGGACAAAAACAGGCGATGCCGAAGACTATACAAATAACAAAAGCATTCTGGTCTACGGTTTTCTGGATGATAGTGAAGCGCCTTTCTCGTTTCGCTGGGGTCAGCTCCGTCAGATGCTGCCAAAAACCGATGAGCCTTTTCTTGATGTAAAGCTTAATAAAAAAGGGCTGTTTTATCTGGAGAACCTGCCGGTAGGTTCCTACACAATACATAACCTCGGCGGACCGGAAGGATTTTTCTCCAATAATTCATGGCGCTGGACATTCCCCAGCCCCTCGGACAAGCCGGAATTCAAACTGACCGAATTACGAGCAACAGCACCGGGTATATATTTTATGGGTGCTTATAAAATATATGAATCAAGAAAAGGCGGTTTTTTCAGGAATGCCGAATATTCTTCCCTGCCGGTTGATAAACCATCTGAAGTGGAAATACTGAAGCAACTTCTTGTAAAAACCCACGGCACCAAGTGGGAAGCATTGGTTTTGTCCAGAATAAATAAACTCACCAAGGGTTAATGAAGACCACCATGAAAACAACTATTCGCAAAAGTATTTCACTGTTAATCGTACTGTCGATGGCCGTGTTTCTGAACGGGTGCGCATACAAGCGAACCATGGACGATATCAGCTCAGTAAACCCGACAAATGAAGTTATATTTGTAGGACGTATTGAAATTGATCCAAAAATAGAAAAAGATGATGTCAAAGTAACATTCGCCCTGGGCGCTAGTGACTTATATCGCACATTTGTCATGCGCCATGGTGAGGATATAGGAGAAATGACTCAATATGTGGGTGACTCTGAACACTCCGCCCTGGTTTATACCGACGAGGATTTTTATCTACCTTTCGAACGAAATGAGCCTTTTAAAATGTTTGGCGGATATTTTTACACCCAGTTGCAAGGCGGAGGATCGGTGCAGTCTTCAACTGTTTTCTTCCAACTCAAGGGCGGCCTTGAGGCGCGTTACCCGAAAGGTGCAAAGGCTGTTTACGTTGGCACCATCAAATTCAAGCGTGATGAGTTTTACAATTTGAAGAATATCAGCGTGTCACAAGATGGCTTAGAGGCTGCACAAAAAAGATTTCAGACTAAGTTTAAATCCAAATACACGCTGGTTAAAGCCGAGTTAGTCAGGGTGAAACCTGAGAATGCAAGCAAAACGACCAAATAACGGCTCTGACCTTGCCCGGCACTTGCAACAGAGTCAATATTTTTTGAAATATCACTTCTGATAAATCGATCCACACTGCTCTGGTTTTTTACAGGCTACGGCGTCCGCCAAGTGGATCAACAGTGAATGTGCAAACTTAGCCAGGTATTGAGACTGCCGTGTTTACACGTGTCATATATAGATTGTTCAGACGCTTAAATATGTGTCTGAAAAACCGTTGGAGAAGTCAAGAAACAACGATGTCATGATGTACCATAGACAGATATAACACATCCAACAAGTTGAAATTGCGCAGAAATTATTGGCATGACTTGAAAACAAACTGTATTGCATACTAAAGCAATGCATACAAAAAATATTAAGCAGCGCTTATAAATATTTGTTGTATCAAGTGACTTTGAAACACACAATTTTGCGACACTTTTTTACTGTATTTTTCGCATTTTTAACTTGGAAAGAATAGAAAAAATGGGTATTGAAAATATCAGTGGTTTGCGAAACTTTGTCGCTGTGGCTGTCTTGGCATTTACGCTGGCAGGATGTGGAGGTAGTGGCGGTTCATCAAATACAACAACCACACCCAACCCTGGCTCTACCAATCCCCCTGCACCAACCGGCACAGGCATCAATGCTTATCCTACTTCTGGTCGACATGTAACGCCAAAAATAATTTTCAATGCTGCAGGTGCTGGCCTCGCCGTGTGGGAATCGGCAGATGGTCCCATTTACGAGACAAATAGCATAGGCCGAGCCATTTGGTATTCACTTTACAAGAATGGAGTCTGGTCAAAAGAAGCTATCCTGCAGACAATACCTGACAGCGGCTCAAAAAGTGGCGGCAACACCGGCTATTTTCAACTTCAGGCAGCAGCCTCCGCAACAGGTTTTGCAGTCGTCTGGATTCAACAGGATCGAAATAACAACAATACTACATACTATGACACCAATCTTTATGCGCGTGTCTTTGACGGGACCAATTGGGGTAGCGTTACCTCAATGGAGTCCAGTACAAATCCGGCGAATCATCCGGCAATTGCGTCCAATGGTAGCGGATACCTGGTGGTGTGGGAGCAATTCAACAGTAGCAGCTCACTGGATGCAATCAATGGCAATACTTATAGCGGTGGTAGCTGGCAGGGCGTGAGCCAGATATACAGTCCAGCCACCTCGATTAATGCATTGAATAGCCCCCGTGTTGTTTCAAATGGTTCGGGTTATGCCACAGCCTGGAATGAATACAGCACATCGGGTTATATTACTAGCGCAAGGATTTTCAACGGAAGCTGGGGAACATCGCAATCATTCACCGGGTTGACCGGCTCCTCAGGTTCGCCGCTTCTGGAATCTAGTGGCGGAAATTACATGCTGATCTGGAATCAAAGTGGTGGCACTTCGTCTGCACTCTACAGCACAAGTAGCGCCACAACCTGGGCCGCGGCGGCAGGAGCAAGCTTACCCAATTTGAGCGGTCTAAAGGCCAGTAATGGCGGTTATGCAGCTACATACCCCTGTACACTTGGAACTGCCAATACCGGATTGTGTGCCAACGTTTATGCCTCGGGGACTTGGGGAAGCCAGGTGGTGGTTGGTAACGTGGCAAGCGGTAACGCCTCCAATACAGTACTTGCATCAGATGGCACTGGCTACGCTGTGTTATGGCGCCAATATAACGCCACAACAAGCGATTACAACGTTTATTACAATACATTCACTTCGACTACTGCAGGAACACCTATACAAGTCGCTACGACGAAAAGCGCGATGGAGAGCAATGGCTCTATCTCGCCCACCAGCTTTCCACGCGAGGCCATTACCTATGATGGCACCGGCTATATGTTGGGCTGGATACAGTGCTTGGTTGCAACTGGTATCAGCAGCAACGAACAGGTGTATGCACAACATTATAGCGGCACGACAGCTGGCACTTCGAGTACGCTAACCAGCTTGGTACACGATTCTGGTGTGCATTATCCTAAATTGACGATAAACAATGCGGGCATCAAGCTGGCGACCTGGCAGCAATATTATTTTGATACCAGCAGCGGTGTACCCACATATTTATATGGTTTGTTCGCCGCCGCCACCAACGTCAATGGTATTTGGGGTGCGCCGATGTTGCTGTCACCTTATGGAGCTAATGCCAAGGTGATAAGCAACGGCACCAGTTTTGCCATCGTTTATAACTCATCCTCGCTATATGTTGCCGTGCGTACCTACAATGATGGAAATAACGCCACGCTAAGCTCACAAAAAAGTCAAAGCATCAGCATCGGTTACGATCCGGCAATTACAAGCAACGGCACTGGTTATCTCATGAGCTGGTGGGAAACCGGGACGTATCCAATTTATGCGAGTATCTATAACGGCACCAGCTGGAGCAGCCCCGCCTCAATCGGCGGCAGTTACGGATACGGTACGCCGTATGTGGCCTCCAACGGAAACGGTTATGCCGTGGCTTGGCAACACTATGACTCAACAACTACGACAAACCATAACTATGCGAATGTATTCGACGGCACATCATGGTTAGGCGCACAGCAGATCGACACCCAGAGTATGACAATGGTGCCGATTCCATCGACGAGCAGTCCGCATATTGCCTCCAACGGCAGCAATTATGCTGTGGTATGGCGTCAAAATAGCGGCACTTATAACAGCAACTATTCATCAATTTTTTCCGGTACTAGCTGGAGTACACCCGCGGTGATTGATGCGCAGACCGCAAATGTACTGTATCCAGAAGTCATATCCAACGGCACTAGCTACATGTCAGTTTGGCAGGATGGCACCCGTTGCTATGCTCGCTTGTGGAGTGCAGGCAACTGGGGAACATTGGCCGACTTGGGTACATGCCCGGGTGCGTACACCGCAAACGAAAGCAACATGAGAATGGCTACCGACGGCACTGGATATGCCTTTGCCTTTGGAACCGGAAATACCACTTCTTACGGTTTATATGCTGCAGCCTATAGCAATGGTACATGGGGACCCATCACCGGCGTCATGGCTAACAACTGTGGCGCGCCTACCTCTCCTGACACAGCGGTTCTTCGAGGTGGAAGCGGAGGGTATGGTGTCCTGGCCCTGTGCAACGGTGGGGTTTACAACAGCTTCGACTTGTATGGCAGCTTCTTCCATGGCAGCGGGTGGAGCACTTCTGCGCTCATGGAAAACGGTGCTTACCCTGTAACTTATGGAATTGACCTTGCAGCAAGCGGCACCAGCTTTACCGCTGTCTGGTCGCAGCCTCATGAAAGTCAACTCGATCCTTCAGCAAAAGAGTTGTACATGCTTGGCGGTTTGTAATCGAAACCGAAGGGGGCAGCAGCACAATCACTTTGACGAGAAGCTGCAATTACAAAGAACTGCGGCTGTGCCATTTAATCACCATCTCGCGGCAATTCTTAGCAAACTCGCGCATCACCAAGCTCGCGTTGAAAATTATGCAGCAAAATTAAAAAATATTTTTTAATTTTTTTTATCCAATTTCTGCTCAAACAGGGTAACGATGACTGAGGAATCCTGTTCACCCATTCCGGCATCTACTATTTCATTGATATAGGAAGCCGCCAACCTGGTTCCTGGCAAGTCCAGCGCGAGTTCATCTGCATATTGCTGCACGATGCGCAGATCTTTCTGGTGCAGTTTGGCTTTGAAACCTGGCGTGAAATTGTGTGTGAGCATGCGTTGTCCGTGCACTTCCAGGATGCAGCTGCTGGCCGAACCGCCCATAAGCGCTTGTCTGACTTTTGCAGGGTCCACCCCGGACGCTACTGCCAGCGCAAAGGCTTCCGCCACTGCGGCCAGGGTTTGTGTTACCACAATTTGATTGCATGCTTTGCTCACTTGCCCCGCACCATGATCGCCAATATGCACAATGTTTTTACCCATCACTTGCAGCACGGGTAATACATATTGAAATATATCAATCTTGCCGCCCACCATGATGGACAGCGTGCCATCAATCGCGCCCTGGCTGCCGCCCGACACAGGCGCATCCAGCATGTTGATGTTTTGCTGTGCCAGTGCAACGGCAATTTGGCGCGTGACAGCGGGCGAGATGGTGCTCATGTCTATCACCGTGCTGCCGGCTTGTGCGCCGTGAATAATACCCTCTGCACCCAGTATCACTTGCTCTACATCGGCACTGTCCGAAACATTGGTAAAGATCAGGTCGCAGTGTGCTGCCAAGGCTTGCGGGGTGTTGCTCGCCTGCGCACCGGCTTCTACCAGTGGTTGCATTTGTTCCGGGCGACGCGCATATACCCAGAGTGGATAACCCGCTTTGAGCAGGTTGTTGGCGCAGGCATGGCCCATTACGCCCAGGCCGATGTAACCGATTTTGGGTTTCATATGGTCTCGCTATTCAATTATTTCACAATATTTTGTTTGGCTTTTTTCGTTATGACAACACGATCATATGCACTCGCTCATCTCTATTGGTCTTTACTTCAATCAAGTCAGCTACATGAAACAATTCAAATCCCCCCTAACCTTCCTTTGTCAAAGTGGGGAACCAGTCAGGCCTATACAAGCAAAGTGTTATTCTCTCCCTAACTCCCTTTTTATAACGTGGGGAACCAGTCAGACATTTACGGACAAAGCGTCCTTCCCTTTATTACAGAGGCAGACTCACACGCAGTGCGGGCACCCAACAGCGTACTCCTTGCGGGTAAAGGGAGGTTAGGTGCAATTAATAAATATCGAGTTTTATATCATTACTCGATGAAGCACCTTAATCGCCTGCATAACCAAGACGCTCTGAAATCTTTGCCGCTGCTTCAGTCATGTTAACGGCCCACTCGTTCTTGCGCCGTTCGATCGGGGCCGATACGGACAGTCCCGCCACCACATCTCCATTGGCATCGCGTATCAACGCGCCGATGCAGCCTACACCGATTTCCGCTTCTTCATTATCGTAGGCATAACCCTGCGCGCTGGCATCATGCACCGCCTTTAACAAACCGGCCTGGGTATTGCAGGTATGGTTTGTGTATTGCTTGAGGCCCGTGCGCTTGGTATAGGCGCGAATGAAAGCATCACCCATTTCAGCCAGCATCAGTTTGCCTACCGCCGTGACATGCAGTGGTGCGCGGCTGCCTATCACCTGCTCTACGCGCATCATGCGGTTGGGCGTGGCGCGCTCGATGTAGATGACCTCGTCGCCTTCGCGCACTGTCAGGTTAACGGTTTCTCCCAATTGATCGCGCAGTTTTTCCATCACATCGCGTGCTTCTTCGCGCATGTCCCTGCCCTGGCGCACTTTGCCACCGAGGCGGCCCAGTTTTTTGCCCAGACTGTAATGGCTGTTGGCATCACGTTCTACAAACCCCACGGCGATCATCGCACCCAGGATGCGAAACGCAGATGAGGGGTGCAGTCCGGTTTCTGCCGCCAGAATTTTAAGGCTGACAGCAGTGTCACTGGCAGCAATGACGTCCAGCAGGCGTGCCAGGCGGTCGATCACTTGTATAGAAGAAGTAGTTTGGCTCATATTTCACATTATGAAAACGATTGTGTATTGCGAAATTTTAAATCATCCGTTAAGGTGTTGGCAAGCTCGAATACAAGCCAATACCACCAGCATATTCTAACTCATTAAATTTCACATTGTGAAACTTATTTATAACAAATGAAATTAATGAGAGTGCACCAAATTTATAATTGACCAAGGAGTTCATCATGCAAATGAAAGTTACTAACAATACGAGCGCTTCAACCGACTTCACCCAGGGCATCAAACATTTTGGTGAGGCTTGGCCGGATTTTGGCAAATTTGCCGCGAAGCCTGTCATTGCCGAAGGTCAATCAGCCATTGCCAATGCAAGCGATGATGCGGCGGTTTATCAAACTCTACTGGGTGCGGATGCGCTGCGTTATGTCACTTTGCAGGTATGCGGCTCCAAAGGTTCCGGCCACCCCGGTGGTTTTGCTTCCAGTGCCGAAGCCCATGCTTCGCTGATGATGCTGGGCCACACCAATATCGTGACTGAAGTCGGCCACCATGCTCCCGGTTTTTATTCATCCATGTTCCTCGATAGTTCGCTGGAAAGCATGAACATTTACAACATGGACGACATGATGGCGCGCTTCCGTGAGCAGCACGGTTTGCTTGGTCATTTGTCTGGTGCTATTCCGGGCTTGCTGGCACCCGCTGGCCCTTTGGGTCAGGGTCAACACTTCGCCATGGCTGGTGCGTATCTGCATCGTGACAAACTGTTCCCCGTTACGATAGGTGACGGCGGCATGGGCGAGCCTTATGTATTGAATTCGATGATGCACTTCCATATGGCGTATCCGGAAGTGACCAACTTTTTGCCTACCTTAATCTGGAACGGTTATTCACAAGAACACCACTCCATGGTGTCGTTGCATACCAATGAGCAGATGATCGCTTACTGGACAGGCCATGGCTTTGATGAAGTTGTACTGATCAACGCAAAAGACTTTGATGATACCAAGCAAACAGGTGAGTATGTAGACAGCACTCGCTTCTCTTTCAAGCAGCGTTTGGCGTTTGCCAAGGCTGTATTGCAGGGCGTGGATAAGGCCGCCAAGTCAGCCATGGGTGGCAAGCTCACGGTGTTCATCATCAAGCAGCTGAAAGGCGCAGGCGTACACACCACCGGTGCAAAGTCTCACAACCTGTACCCGGCAGATACCTTGGATGCGCCGATTATTAAAGAAGGTTTGCAGCGTCGCGCCTTGACGGTTGAAGGCTTCAACATTGTGCGCGCCAACTTCAGCCGCGCCGGTGGCGGTCCTGCTGTAAAAACGGTGGTGACAGAATTCGAATTGGCCATTCCGAAGTTGCCCGTTTTCCAGATGCAGGATTTTGCCAAGACTGAAAAAGCCGTGCCTTCTACAGCGATGGGTGCACTGGTTGCACAAATGGGCAAGGCCGATCCACGCTTTGTGGTGACCAATGCAGACGGTACTGAAGCTTCAGCAATGAAGAACATTAACGATGCGCTAAAAATTCGCCATCCGACCCAGGACCCTTTGTACAATCAGGAACCAGACGGTCAGGTGTACGAGCCGCTGAATGAAGATGCTTGCGCTGGCTTTGCTGCAGGGCTCGCGCTGTTTGGTTCACGTTCGGTATGGTTGTCTTATGAATCGTTTGCAATTAATGGCTGGCCTATTATTCAAACCGTCACACAAGCGATGGCCGAGTTGCGCCGCAAAACGCCTTCGGTTGTGTGTATGTTTACCGCCGGTGCATTGGAACAGGGACGTAACGGCTGGACACATCAGCGCCCTGAAATTGAAAACTATTTCAGCGCAATGACGCGTAACGGTAACGTGTACCCGCTGTTCCCTTGTGATGCCAACTCTATTCAGGCAACTTATGAATACGCCACCAACACCTATAACAAAGGCATGGTGATCATGGCTTCCAAGAGCCCATTGCCGGTTTACTTGAGCGTTGCAGAGGCACGCGTAGCAGTAGAAAAAGGTGCGGCAACGTTGTATGAGTCTGCCTCAGGCGACAAAGGTACTGTGGTGTTTGCCGTCACCGGTGACCTGGTCTTCTTGCCGGTATTCAAGGCCAAGGACGCGTTGGAAAAAGAAGGTTATCGCGTACGCATCGTGGCAGTAATCAGCCCGCGTCGCTTGTATCGTCCAACCGATGTGTCATGGGATACCGTAAGCCAGCCTGACAATGTCTTTATGAGTGATGCCGATTTCAACGCCTTGTTTGATGGCAATGTGTTGATCGCGGTCAGCGGTGGCCCGAGTGGTTCATTGGAGCCCGTGTTGTTGCGTACCCGTGCCGCAGCGCGTGATACCTTCTGCTGGAAGCGCGGAGAGACAACGGCCAGTGCAGATGAAATCATGGCATTCAATGGCATCACTGCGGAGAATATGGTAGCGAGGGTTAAAACTCTGACAGTTAAATAAAGTATCAAATTTCCGCTCGTATTTTGGTAGGTTCAACTCGAGCGGAAAATTGAAGTATTGAGATTTAAATATTACTCAACATTTTTAAATCCCCCCTACCCCCCCTTTGATAAAGTGGGGAACCAGCCAGACCTTTACGGGAATATAGTTCCCCACTTTGAAAAAGGGGGGCTAGGGGGGATTTGAAGCAGCTCAATAAAGAGCGGAGAATAAAATGACTGAAACCAAAATTGTAGTATTGGACGACGACCCAACGGGTTCGCAAACAGTACACAGCTGCTTGCTACTGACCCGCTGGGATGTTGCCACCCTGAAAGGAGGCTTGCTGGATCCCTCGCCACTGTTTTTTGTGCTGACCAACACACGTGGCATGGATGCGAGCCGTGCTGCTGCAGTGACGCGCGAGGTTTGCGTGAATCTGAAGCTGGCCTTACAGGAATTTTCTGCACAGGGCCGCAATATCAATCCGATTATGGTCAGCCGCTCAGACTCCACTTTGCGTGGTCACTACCCGGTTGAAACAGATGTAATTACCGAAGAACTCGGCCCGTTTGATGCACACTTTATCGTGCCGGCATTTTTCGAGGGTGGCCGCATTACGCGTGACAGCACGCATTACCTGCTAGTGAATGGTGCGCCGGTACCGGTGCATGAAACAGAGTTTGCACGTGATTCTGTGTTTGGCTATAAACACAGTTATCTACCTGATTATATTGAAGAAAAAACAAAAGGAAAAATCAAGGCAATTCAGGTACAGCGTTTCTTGCTGACCGATGTGCGTGGTGACATCACGGACCGATTGATGGCTCTGGAAAACAATACGTGTTGCGTGGTGGATGCCGAACAGCAAAGTGATCTTAATTCTTTCTGCAAGCAATTAACCGAGGCTGCACGCCAAGGCAAACGTTTCCTGTTTCGCAGCGCAGCCAGCCTGCTCACGGCTTTTGCACAATTGCCCGCGCAAGCGGTGAAAGCTGAAGAAATGGGCACCTATACCCGTAACGGCAAAGCCGGTGCGATAATTGTCGGCTCGCATGTTAAAAAAACCACGGCTCAGCTCAACAGTTTGCTAACCAGAAAAGGCTTGCGCGGCATTGAAGTTGACGTGTCACATTTACAGAAAAATTATGTGGCATTGCTCAAAACAATTTCTGAGCAAATACGCGAATTGCATCATGACGGCATCACGGCAGTGGTATATACCAGCCGTGCTGAAATCCAGTTTTCCTCTCAGGCGGAACGTCTGGTATTTGGCGAAATGGTGTCGCGCTTCCTGATGGATGTGGTACAGCAGTTGCCCGTTACGCTGGGATTTTTGATCAGCAAGGGCGGTATCACCTCCAACGACGTGCTGAGCACGGGCCTTGCCTTGCGCGCTTCACGGGTGTTGGGGCAGATTTTGCCCGGCTGTTCCGTGGTGCGCTGTCCGGATGATCATCCGCGTTATGCTAAGCTACCGGTGGTAATATTCCCGGGTAACGTTGGTGATGATGATGCTCTGGCCAATGTTTATGAACGCATGTCACGACATGCGCAAGCAGTACAAATGCAGCAGCAATAAGCATTAAGGATACACTGAATAAGTCGTCATCCCCGCCAAGGCGTGGATCCAGCTTGTTGATTTTACTGGGTTCCCGCCTTCGCGGGAACGACATAAGTGACTTATTCAGCGCTTCCTTAAAAATATCATTTGAATACTTCGGGTTTGAGTATGGATCGAACAAATATTATTCGTGCCCTGCAGGCGATCTTGCCTGACAATGCCGTGTTGCACGAGCAGGAAGACATGCACCCTTACGAGTGCGATGGCCTGTCTGCCTATCGCGCCTTGCCCATGGTGGTGGCCCTGCCTACTACGGTGGAACAGGTGCAAGCCATTATGAAGCTGTGTTACGAAATGAATGTGCCGGTGGTGGCTCGCGGCGCGGGTACTGGGCTTTCGGGTGGTGCATTACCTCACGAGCAGGGCGTGTTATTGGGGTTGGCAAAATTCAAGCAGATCCTCGATATCAATGCCGAACAGCGCACGGCACGGGTACAACCCGGCGTGCGCAATCTTGCTATCTCACAAGCGGTGGATCATCTCGGCTTGTATTACGCACCCGACCCCTCTTCGCAAATTGCCTGCACCATCGGTGGCAACGTGGCAGAAAATTCCGGTGGTGTGCATTGCTTGAAGTATGGGCTGACAGTACACAACATCCTGCAACTCAAGATTGTGACAATGGAAGGCGAATTGCTCACGCTCGGCAGCAGCGGGCTTGATGCAGCCGGTTATGATTTGCTGGCATTATTCACCGGTTCGGAAGGCATGCTGGGCGTTATTGTAGAAGTAACGGTGAAGTTGCTGCCCAAACCGGAACGCGCACAGGTGCTGCTGGCTGCATTTGACGATGTAGTGAAAGCCGGCGCAGCGGTGGGAAATATTATTTCCGCCGGTATTATTCCTGCCGGTTTGGAGATGATGGACAAACTCGCCATCCGCGCGGCGGAAGATTTTGTGCATGCCGGTTACCCCACCGATGCCGCCGCGATTTTGTTGTGCGAACTGGATGGCACCAACGCGGAAGTCTCCGAATATATTACAAGAGTGCGCGATATTCTCAATGCCAGCGGCGCCACGGAAGTACGCACTGCCAAGGATGAACAGGAGCGGATGATATTCTGGAAAGGGCGCAAATCAGCCTTCCCCGCGGTGGGGCGTTTATCACCGGATTATTACTGCATGGATGGCACCATACCGCGCAAGCGTTTGCCCGAAGTGCTGGAAACGATGGCCAAGTGGTCGAAAGAATACAACCTCCCCGTTGCGAATGTATTCCATGCCGGTGACGGCAATCTGCATCCGCTGATTTTGTACGATGCAAACAAGCCGGGCGAGCTGGAACGCACCGAAGAATTTGGCGGAAAAATACTTGAGCTGTGCGTTGCCGTTGGCGGCACCATCACCGGTGAGCACGGTGTGGGGATGGAAAAAATCAATCAGATGTGTACGCAATTTAACGCGGCAGAGCTCACACAATTTCATGCGATTAAACAGGCTTTTGATCAAAAAGCATTGCTGAATCCCGGCAAGGCTGTGCCTACCCTGCACCGCTGTGCCGAGTTTGGTGCGATGCATGTGCATCACGGCAAAGTTTCACATCCCGAACTGGAGCGCTTCTGATGGGCGATCAAGATCTCGGCAATACCTTACAGCAACAGGTGCAGGAAGCCGCTGCCAACAAGCGCGCATTGCGCATCGTCGGTGGCAATACCAAAGCGTTTTACGGACGGGAAATTCTCGGTGGCGTGCTGAACGTTGCCGAACATCGCGGCATTATCAGTTATGAACCCACGGAGCTAGTTATCACCGCGCGTGCAGGCACGCCGCTGCAAGCAATCGAACAAGAATTAATTAAATATAATCAAATACTTGGATTTGAGCCGCCACGCTTCGGCGACTGCGCAACCCTGGGTGGAACGCTGGCCTGCAATCTCTCCGGCCCACGCCGAGCCGCAGCCGGTTCTGCACGTGATTTTGTATTGGGTACAAAGTTGATCAACGGCAAAGGAGAAGCCCTTACCTTTGGCGGACAGGTGATGAAAAATGTGGCCGGTTACGATGTATCACGTCTGATGTGCGGTGCGCTGGGCACGCTGGGTGTTTTGCTGGAAGCGTCGGTCAGGGTTTTGCCCAAACCGGAACTCGAGCTCACCTTTACGCAAGAGCTGGATGTGCAACCTGCACTGGCAAAATTGCATGCTTTAGGCAGACAGGCTTTACCTATCAGTGCCAGTCTGGTGGATGGGCATCAATTGCATATTCGACTTTCCGGTTCGGCTGCCGCGGTGAATAGCGCAAAAAACACCCTGGGTGGAGAGCTCATGCAGAACGACACCCACTTCTGGCAGCAATTGCGCGAACAGCAATTACCCTTCTTTAAAACCTCACAACCTCTGTGGCGTATTTCGATTGCTTCCACGGCACCTCAACTCAATTTGCCGGGGAAATGGCTATACGAGTGGGATGGTGCGCAGCGCTGGTTGTTTAGCGATGCGACTGCCGACACCATACGCAGTGCTGTGGCAACACATGGGGGACATGCCGTGTGCTTCCGCGCACAACATAAACCGGATGAGGTATTTCATCCGCTGGATGCAGGATTGATGAAGCTGCACAAAAAATTGAAACAGTCGTTTGACCCGGCCGGTATTTTCAATCCCGGTAAAATGTATTCCGACATCTGATCATGCAAACCAAACTGCTAGCCAACATTATTGCAACACCACAAGGCCAGGAAGCTGACCGTATATTGCGCACCTGCGTACATTGCGGCTTCTGTACTGCCACCTGCCCTACCTATCAACTGCTGGGTGACGAACTGGATAGTCCGCGTGGACGAATTTATCTGATCAAGCAGATGCTGGAAGGCAATGAAGTGACGCGCAAAACGCAAACCCATTTGGATCGCTGCCTCACTTGCCGCTCGTGCGAAACCACCTGCCCTTCCGGCGTGCAGTACGGCAAGCTCATCGACATTGGCCGCGAGATTGCCGAACATCGGATAGGTCGCAATCCTTTGGAAAGCTTTAAGCGCTATGCACTGCGCAAAATCGTGCCGTATCCGCAACGCTTTGCCGTGTTGGCCAAACTGGGCCAACTTGCCAAACCGCTGCTACCTGAAGTACTCAAACGCAAGGTGCCGGCCATACCCAAGAAAGAGGCGCGTCCAACGGCAACCCATACACGCAAAATGCTCATCCTCGAAGGGTGTGCTCAAAGTGTTTCCACCCCACAAACCAATTCGGCAGCAGCACGCATACTGGATAAACTAGGCATACAAATACTCACTGCAGAAAAGGCAGGCTGTTGCGGTGCGGTGAGTCAGCATTTGTCTGTTCCTGCAGAAGCTCAGGATTTCATGCGCCGCAATATTGATGCCTGGTGGCCCTATGTAGAACAGGGGGCCGAAGCCATTATTTCCACCGCCAGCGGTTGCGGCGTGATGGTGAAGGATTATGGCGAGTTGCTGAAAAATGATGCGGGATACGCAGCCAAGGCGAAGCGTGTTTCAGCATTGACGCGAGATATTTCAGAAATTCTGGCCAACGAAGATTTGAGCAAATTGCAATTAAAAGCGGGCAAACAAAAGGTGGCTTTTCACTGCCCTTGCACCTTGCAACATGCACTAAAATTGAATGGTAAAGTTGAAGCGCTGTTGCAAAAAATGGGTTTTGATTTAACCAAGGTAGCGGATAGCCATTTGTGTTGCGGCTCTGCGGGCTCCTACTCCGTACTCCAGCCCGAGCTCTCGCAGCAACTGCTGAAAAACAAATTAACAGCGTTGCAACAGGATGCGCCGGATGTGATCGCCACTGCAAACGTGGGATGCCAGATGCATCTGGCTACTCAAGCCAAAGTAGATGTAAAACACTGGATTGAGTTATTGGATCAATCCAGTGTGGTTCAGTTTTAATCATACGGTCTGTTTGTCGACCATGGACTAAACCGCTACGCGGCAATTGAGCTCTGCTCCACGTGCTGAGTTTACGCCACGTAACTTGAAACCCAGGTTTTGATTCCATAACTTGTGAAGTAATGCAATCCGCCTTATTTCACGAAGGGAGCAGAATCATGACTTCATCAACTCAAGCCATCAGTCCTTTACGCCAACGCATGCTCGACGACATGCGGATGCGCAAACTTTCACCCAAGACTCAAATCGGATATATCCGCTCAGTGCGGCAATTCGCAGCGTATCTCAAGCGCTCACCCGACACCGCGACTGCCAAGGATTTGCGGCTTTATCAGCTGTACATGATCGATCACGGCACCTCGGCAGTCTAGCTCAATAACCCGCTCAGCGGCTTGAAGTACTTCTTCGAGCACACGCTGGATCACCCTGAGTTGATGCGTAAAATGCAATCGGTACGCATTCCGCACAAACTGCCGGTGGAGCGGTGGATGGCTGACATCCGACAACCCTTAACCAGTGCTGACTATATAAGATTAGCCTTTGTTTTTCCGCGAAGCGTAACAAAGCGGACGTTGTGCGTGAACTCTTAGTTGCTGTTGAGTACCGCGTTTTCAATCGGTCGATACTACAAGCTGGTCAAATCGTTCAGCCGTAGCAAGTCATTTGACCATCTGGGCGAGCCGCCGGTTATCCAGCAGCAGATTCTTGTAGACAATCGCTTGCGTGACAGCACTCTTGAGCTCGTATTCTCGCCATGGTTTGTTGATGAAGCTGTAGAGTTCTAGCTGATTGATGGCATCAATCAGCACCCTCTTGTCGGCAACTCCAGACAGCATGATGCGCACGGCATCGGGTTGAATTTCCCGGAATGCCTCCAGAAACTTTATGCCGTCCATCTCCGGCATGAGGTAATTGGATATCACCACATCACAAGGTATCTGTCTGGCCTGTAGCAGCGCCTGCATGGCCGAGGTTGAGGTATACACGTCGAATTGGAATTCATTGTTGTTCTGGGAAATCTCCGGATCAGCCTCATGCATCAGGATCATGTGCAGCTCCTGAAAAGTACTGCGGGACGTCAGGTCGCGCACGATTGCACTCAGCACATTGGGCTCGTCATCGACTATCAGTACCTGATAGCGCCGGCCTGGCTCCTTGAATTTGTATTGCTGATTCAGTTGCGCCCGATATGCCTCTGACAAGCGGCGATTCTCTAAAATCACGTTGCGATAGGCCAGTGCCTGCTCAATCATGCCGATAAGCTCGACCCTGTCCCAAGGTTTGTCTATAAAGCGGTAAATATGCGTCTCATTGATTGCCTTGACCAACGCACTGGTGTCGGCTTGACCGCTCAGAATCAGGCGCGCCGCATCCGGCTGCAGCTTGCCGAACTGCTTGAGAAACTGGATGCCGTTCATGTCCGGCATCAGGTAATCGGCGAGCACCAGATCAAACTGGACTTC